>JAIQEX010000142.1 GCA_020073615.1 Terriglobia bacterium | reverse complement strand
AGGATCGAAACCGAACCGCGGCCAAACGCCAGGGCGCCGCCTTCCAGGAAAAGAGGAGCCTAAAAACCAAAATCAAAAAAAGACAAAACCCTCCTATGAAAGGAAAACCAAAACACCGACGGTGGAAGCCCTGTAGGGCCTCCCGTTGGTCGGCACCGAGACTGCGCAAAACCAAATCAGAAAGGAGCCCTGGAGTGCCGGTCGCTTCGTTTCCCGTCCAGGCTCATCCTTGGATGAGAATATGCTGTGAGACGTGAGGACCCCGATCGAGTTGAAACCGCAACACCGGGCCAGGCTCCTCGCACTGGCGGCGTGCCGTGGGGACAAGGGAATTTCGTCAGTGATCGCCGATGCCGTGGAAGCTTACCGGGAAGGCGAGGCAGCAAGGGAACGGGTGCGGCGCCGTGCGCTTAAACTGCGAGGGACCTTGCCGGGCGCGGAGGCTGAGCGCCTGCGGCGAAGTGCCACGGCCGCGCGTGAGTTCTGGCGATGACCGCCGGTGTTTGATGCGGTCATCATCGGCGGAGGGCCGGCGGGCGCGACTGCGGGACGCCTGCTGGCGCAGTGGGGACATGCGGTCGTGATCCTGACCGCCCCGGCGGACCCGCGCCCCACGCTGGCCGAATGCCTGCCGCCCAGCACGCGCAAGCTGTTCCGGTTTCTCGGCATTCAAGACGATATCGACGGCGCGGGGTTCTACCGCACCAACGGCAACACCGTTTGGTGGGGCGGCCGGCGGCGGCGCGTGGAACCCTATCCGGCCGGCTTCGGCTACCAGGTGCCGCGCGGCGAGTTCGACCGCCTGCTGCTCGGGCTCGCGCAATCGGCCGGCGCACAGGTACGGTTCGGCAAGGTGTTCAGCGTGCCGGGCGAAGGCGGTCCGCGCATCGAGTTTCAAACCGCGGCCAAGCGCGTGCCGGTGCGCGCGCGCTTCCTCCTGGATTGCTCCGGCCGCGCCGGGGTGATCGGGCGGCGCTTCCGCGTGCGGCAGCGACATCCCCGGACCGTGGCGCTGTGGGGCGTGTGGCGGAATGACGAGGGCTGGAAACTGCCCGACCCCAGCCACACGCTGGTGGAGTCTTATGGCGATGGCTGGGCGTGGTCGGTACCGCTCGCGCGCGACGTGCGCCACGTGGCTTTCATGGTGGGCCCGGGCGAAACGCAGATGGTTCGCGGCCAGGGTCCGGGCGCCCGCTACCGCGCGGAACTGGCAAAAACCGCGGCCTTCCGCAGGATTTTCGCGCGCGGTGCGCTGGAGCGCGGGCCCTGGGGACGCGACGCTTCGCTGTACACTGCCAGGAGTTTTTGCGGCCCCGGATTTCTGCTGGCCGGCGATGCGGGCGCGTGCATCGACCCGTTGTCGTCCTTCGGGGTGAAGAAAGCGATGGTGTCGGCGTGGGCCGGGGCGGTGGTGGCCAACACCTGGCTGCGAAAACCGGCCATGCGGGAGACCGCGCTGCGCTATTTCGAGGAGCGCGAGCGGCAGGTTCAGGAAGATTACGCGCGGCAATCCGGCGCGTGGTTCCGCGCCGGCGCCGCGCGCCAGGGGCACCCGTTCTGGGAGCATCGCGGGGAGGAGGCGGACGCGGCAAACGGGCGCATGGAGATGGATGCCGTGCGCGCCGCGCTGGAAGCACTGCGGCGCAAGTCCTCCATCCACCTGCGCCGGGCCGATGGCGTGCGGACGGAGCCGCGTCCGGGAATCGAGGGCCGCGAAATCGTGCTGCGGGACGCGCTGATGGCGCCGGGAGTGGCGGGGGCGCTCGATTTTCTGGCCAACGTCCACCTGCCGCGCCTGGTGGAGCTGGCGGAGCGGGGCAGCAGCCAGGTGCCGGACCTGTACGAAGCGTATAACCGCGCCTGCGCGCCGGTGGCGCTGCCGGACTTCCTGACGGCGCTGGCGGCGCTGGTGGCGAAGGGAATTCTGATCGATCGGGCATAGCAGGCCGCGGCAGAAACCGCCGGCTTCGAACCGCATCTCCCGGTTGTAAGAATTGTTACAGCCCCCTGGTGCCGATTCTGCAAGAGTCCATTGACACCGGTAGCGGGCGGGCATATATTGCAAGCTGCCACCGGGTTTCCGATCTTTAATTCGAGAGGCTCCACGAGAGGGGACTTAACCGTGAGGCGATCTGACTGTTAGTTGCGTGTGGCGCGGCGGAGTCAGCCCGCGCATCGGCGCCCCGGCAACCCGCGATCCGGGAGTTATCGTGCAGCCCGCGGGGCCGGCGCCCACGGCCGCGGCCTTCCCTGGTTTCGCGTACCATGGCGGACCGGTTGTGAAGGTTCCGCAGATCTATGCCACATTCTGGGGTTCACTGTGGCTCAGCGATGCGGCCCATCTCACCAGGGCGGCCCGGTTAAGCCAGTATTTGACCGACCTTGTAGCCAGCCAGTATATGAACGTCCTGAGTCAGTATGGATCGGGGTCCGGAGCGGGCACGGGATGTTACATGCGGGCCGCTTTCCTCAATAACCCGCCCACTAACCTGACCGATCCCCAGATCAAGGGGATTCTCCAGGATTGCATCAACAGCGGCGTGCTTCCCGAGCCGGCCAATCCCTCCAATACCTGCGTAATCAACTTTTTGGCGGACGACATCGGTATCAATGACCCGGGCGACGGCCTGGTGCTCTGCGAGGCCAAGAACGATACCGCGTTCGGCTACCACGAGTTCTTTACGACTACCGCCGGCCACTCCATGTACTATGCGATGATTCCGGGCCTGACCGGCGCCTGCCTGAAGGAGTCGTGTGCCAACGACGGGACCTGCTCGCTCCACCTGGCGGAGACGCAGGAACAGCGCCAGACGCAGGTAACCAGCCACGAGTTCGCGGAGATGATCACCGATCCGCAGTTGAACGCGTGGTACGACGCCGGCTCGGGTTCGGAAAACGGGGACATCTGCAATGGATCGGCGGCCACGATAACCGCCGGGGTGAACACCTGGACGGTGCAGCGGCAGTACAGCAAGGCGGACGATATCGCCAGCAATGGCGCCAATTTCTGCGTGGTCACGGCCCCCAGTCCGATGGCGAAACTGGTTCCCGGACCGGCCGCGACGCTCACCCCGGTCGCCCGGCGACAGCAACTGGAGGCCATTGCCAAAATGCTGCCGCTGCCCGAGGTGCACTACGATGTCAAGGCAAAGAAAGCGAAAATCGAGGACCAGCACATCCAGGAATTCGCCCAGCGGCTCTTGAATCCGTTCCATCATTCCGATCTGGTTCCGGACCTGCCCGGCCTGCTGCACCAGTTCGCCGACGTGATCGCGAAGACGAAGAAGAACTGACCGGGCTCGGGTCATTCCAGAAACGCCGCGATGCGCTGCCGCAAATCGTCCGGTATTTCCACGGCGGACCGCGACCGCAAATCCATGAGGACCAGGACTACTCCGCCACGCACGCGGGCAGCGCCATCGGGCCCCTCGAGAACGATCTCGAGGGTGATGGAGCTGGCGCCCAGGCTGCGCACGCGAAGGGTGGCGGAGAGGGTCTCGCCCATCAGGCTCGGCGCCAGAAAATCCACGTCCAGATGAACCGTAGGCAGACTCCAGCCGCGTCCGGACAGGAGCTCCGCAAACGGAAGATGCGCTTCGCGGCACCAGTCCTCCACCAGGTTGTTGAACATCTCCAGGTAACGGGGATAGAAGACCATGCCGGCGGGGTCGCAGTGCGCGAAGCGCACCAGGACCTCGGCGCGATACTCACGTCCGCCCGGCGGAGTCATGCGGTCACCTGCCGCAACGCCTCGGCGAGCATGCCGCCGCTGTCATCGCCGAGCGCCGCCTCGCGCAGCTTTCTCAGACGCCCGGCCGGGTCATCCAGGCGGCGCAGGCGGGGGAGAGCTCCCATGAGGGCGTCGAAGTCGCGGCCGCCGCGCGAGTGCGTATCGCCATAGCCCTTCAGGAGCCGCGGACATTCCGCCACCTCGCGCGCCAGCGCATAATCCTCGGGGGCGAGGGCGGAAATCAGGGCGAGCCATTCTTCGATTTTGCGGTTCTCCCTGGCAAACCGCAGGGACCGGCGCCGCCAGCGGCGCAGGCCGGCCAGCACATACAGCCGCAGAAACCCGCTCAGGGAAGTGGTCCGAATCACTCTGCCGCGCCTGGTGAACCACTCCACCGGCCGCCTGGCCCAAGCGGTCGCCAGCAGCCATCGGCCGAGCGGCGCGGGAAGTATGTCGGCCAGTTCGCCGACGCGCGGATAGACGAAGTCGTGGATGCGCAGCACGTGCTTGGGGCCGGCGCCCGCTTCACGGCGGACTCGCTCAAAGCGTGCGCCGCGGGTCTTGAGATCGGCCACGCGGATGGCGTCCTCGTAGGACATCCACAGCGCCAGGTAGCGGCCGGTTTCGCGAAGCAGCGGGTAGCCGCCAGCGCCATACTGCGCGTCGGCATCGCGGATGGCCGTCAGCCGGTCCAGGTACCGGGCGGCGTAGAGGGCATCCTGATAATCGGCCAGGCGCGCGATGCCCGCCAGCAGGATGGAGTGGCTCGCCGGCGGAAAATCGCGCTCGATGCGCGCCGCCAGATCCAGGGGGAAAGGGCCGGGTTGGCGCGCGCCGCCGACGACAGGTGTTGCGCCCTCGCGGGACACAGCGGCGAAGCCGGCGGCGAACGCGCGCAGGCTCGAGGCCACGCCGACACCGCCTCCGTGAATGGCTTGTTCGAACTGCTCGCGGGAGAAGGGCAGCGCTTCGCTGGCGGCCAGTGCGCCGAAGAGCGCGGCGCTGATGACGCTCGCCGCCTCGCCGGCGATGCGGGCGAAATCGCGGCACACGAAGCGCTTCGCCGCCGCGTTGCCAGCCTCGAGGAGCGCTTGGGAATCGACCCGGCCGTCGCCCGCGGCGGTCTTCTCGGTCATGGAATACACGCGGTGCGTGGAAGCAATCAGGGTGGTCCGGTCTTGCGTCACGAAACCGCGCTGGATGGCGCGTCCGGCCTCCATCAGCTCCGACGCCACCACGATGTCCAGCTCGCCGGGAACCGGCATCAGCGCCAGCACCGGCTCCTGGCCGGCGGCCCGCACCGCCGCTTCGGGAAACAGCTCGAGGTAGTAGATGGTGGAGCCGGTGCGCTGCGCCACACCCGGCACCGAGGTGGTCTGGGCATAGTAGCCGGCGCTCTCGGCGAGGCTGACGATCCAATCCGCCAGCACGCCGCCGCCCTCGCCGCCCATGGCCAGGATGGCGACGGTGATGGCTCTAGGCGCCATGGCCAGCCGCTGCCAGAGCCCGCGCCAGGCGGCGATCGCTGCGCCGCTGGAGGAACGCGATCCAGACATGCGCCGCGCGCGCCGTGAAACGGTCCCACGCGCTCGGGTTGGTGATTACGTCCGCGCGGTAAAAGGACGGGCACAGTATCGCCGCGTGCGCCACCTCGCCGCACAGGCCGCAGCCGATGCAACTGTCGAGCACGGCCGCCACCGGGTCGGTGCGCAGCGGATCGGGATTGGGCGCGATGGTCAGCGACGGGCAGCCGGACAGGCGTATGCAGGAATGGTCGCCCGTGCAGGTGTCCGCGTCCACGCCGAACCTCTCGCGCACCACGCGCTTCCCCTGCTCGCGCTGCCTGCGCTCCAGCGGCTCCACGCGGCGCTGCTGGTTCAAGGCGCACTCGCTCTGCGCGACGATCACCTTGGGACCACGCTCGGGGCTGGTGAGGGCTGCTTTGAGCGTGTCGCGCATGGCGGCGACGTCGTAGGTGCGGGTGATGGTCCGCACCCACTTCACGCCCACGCCGCGCACGGCATCGGCGATGGCCAGGCGCGTGGTGCGCCGCGGATTGCCGCCTTGCGAGGAAAGAATATCCTGCCCTCCGGTGGCGGCGGTGTAGCTGTTGTCCACCACCACGAGCACGCTGTCGCTCTGGTTGAAGACGGCGTTGCCGACGCCGCTGGTGAGGCCGTTATGCCAGAATCCGCCATCGCCCATGAAGGCGAGCGCGCGCTTGCCGCCCGCCGGTGCGTGGAACGCGGCGGCGCCCGCCCAACCCAGGCCGTATCCCATGGTGGTGGCGCCGATGTTGAAGGGCGGCAGAATGGAAAACAGGTGGCAGCCGATATCGCAGCTCACGTGATGCTGGCCGAGCTCGCGCTCCACCAGTTTCATGGCGGTGAAGATGGGCCGCTCCGGGCATCCGGTGCAGAACGAGGGCGGGCGCGCATGCACCTGCGCATCGACGGCCGCGACGGCTGCCGGCCGCGTCTCCGGCGCGCGGGCTATGGAGGGAAAACGCTCGCGGTCGAGCAGACGCGGAGCGTATAGCTCCACGAATTTCACGATGCCCTGGATGAGCACTGCCGCCGTGTATTCGCCGGCGCCGGCCAGCAGATCCTTGCCGTGCACGCGGGCCGCGAGGCCGGCCCGGCGCAGGATGGCGTGCAGGTTCTGCTCGAGGAAATCGGGCTGCCCCTCCTCGATCAGCAGCACGGCGCGCTTGCCCGCGCAGAACCGCAGGATCTCGTCATCCACCAGCGGATAGGTGACGTTGAGAATGTACAGCGGGACTCTGCTGTTGCCGAAGGCGTCGGCCAACGAGAGCAGCTCGAGCGAACGCGCCGTGGTGTTGTACATCCCGCCCTGCAGGATGATGCCGAAATCCTGCGCGTCCGCGGCGCACCACTCGTTCAGCGCCTGCTCGGCAATGAACCGCTGCGCGCGCGGCCAGCGCTGCTCCACTTTCTCGCGCTCGTGCAGGTAGCTGGCGGGCGGCAGCACGATGCGGCTGGCGTCGCGCACGGGATTCTCCCGGGCATCGGCCAGCGTGAAGCGCGGGCGAACGTTGTCCTTGGCGGCGAAGCGTCCGTGCACGTGGCAGGCGCGAATGCGCAGTTCCAGCATCACCGGGGTGTGGCTGGCTTCCGACAGAGCGAAGCCCTGTTCCACCGCGCGCACAATGGAGGGCAGGTTGGGGCGCGGGTCGAGCAGCCACATCTGCGACTTCATGGCGAAGGCGTGGGAGCGTTCCTGCATGATGCTGGAGCCTTCGCCGTAATCCTCGCCGACCACGACCAGCGCGCCGCCGGTGACGCCGCCCGAAGCCAGATTGGCCAGCGCGTCGGAGGCCACGTTAGTGCCGACGGTGGATTTGAAGGTCACCGCGCCGCGCAGCGGATAGTGCACCGAGGCCGCCAGCGTGGCGGCGGCGGTGGCTTCCGAGGCGCTGTGCTCGAAATGTACGCCCAGTTCCTGGAGGATGTCGTTGGCGTCGGTCAGCACGTCCATCAGGTGCGAAATCGGGGCGCCCTGATAGCCGGCGACGTAGGCGACCCCCGCCTGCAGGAGCGCCTTGGTGACCGCCAGAATCCCCTCGCCGCGGAACACCGCGCCATCGCCCAGCCGGAGCTTCTCGACTTCCCTCTTGAACGAGCGTTCCGCCATGGCAGTTCCTTACTTTATACCGAATGTGGGGATGACGGGTTGTCCGCCTCAGCCGTCACGCCGTGGGGCGAACCGCGGCGAAAGCCTCGAGTTCCATGCCGCCGTGAACGCCTCGATGGCGTCGATGTTGTCCGCCATGTCCCGGAGGCGCTGGGCGGGGTTCTTAGAAGGCATGAACGGCATCGTGCAGGATGCTGTCGCGGAGTAGCGGCTTGAGCGTTCTGCGGTTTACCACGTCGCCGGCGCCGCTGAGTATCTCGTTGATGTAGAGCTTCAGGCGGGCATATTGGAAGATTCCCAAAGGTCGAGCCGGATCGAGGTCCACCAGCACGTCAATGTCGCTGTCCGCTCTGCCTTCTCCTCTCGCGACCGAACCGAACACCGCTGCATGGGACACCCCCAGCCGCCGCAACTCGTTCTCGTGAGTGCGCAGCGTGTCGAGAACGGTGTCCAGGGTGCCGGGCATCTTTCAATCACGAGTCTACCAAACAGGCGGTGTCGATCGGGGCGGCGGTTTCCGCCTACGCGCTCACCAGCGCCAGCACGCGGCACGGGCTGCCGGAGCCGTTGGCGATCTTGAGCGGCGGCGTCACCAGGATCGCCCCCTTGGGCGGCAGTTGGTCCAGGTTGGTCAGGCTCGCCAGGCCGAAGCGGTTGCTGCCGTGCATGATGCTGTGGCACGGAAACGGCGGATCGAAGCGAAACGCCTGCCCGGCATCGGTGCCCACGCCCTCCGAGCCCCAGCCGATGACGTCGCGCTCCCGCGCCAGGAACGGCACCAGGCCGGGATGCGGACCGGGCACGTGCGCGCCGTCTTCCTTCACGTTCAGGAATGCCGCGGCGCCTTGCCGCTTCGACCAGTCGGTGCGCATCAGAACCCAGGAGCCCGCCTCGATGCGGCCGTGCTTCTCCTCCCATGCTTGGATGTGTTCGGGCGTGAGCAGGAAATCGGGGTCGGCGGCCGCTTCACGCGAGACGTCGATGACGCAGGCCGCCGCGAAAAATTTCTCCACGGCAATCGTGTCCGTCGCATTGCGCGGATAGTCTTTGCCGGTCACCCAGTGTATGGGCGCATCGAAATGCGTGCCGGTGTGCTCGCCGCACGAAAAATTGTTCCAGTACCAGGCCGGCCCGCGGCTGTCGTAGCGGGAAATCTCTTCCAGGCGGAAGGGCCGCGTCTGGCCGAATTCGGGCGGCAGGGGAATGATGGCGGTCGCGGCATCGAGCGGCTGGCTTAGATCGACCACCCGTATCGCGCCGCGGGCAAGGGCCTCCGCGAATTGCGCGAGAATGTTCTGTTCCATAGTGCGGCTCACACCTCACAATATGTCATAAAGGCGGCGCGGCGCCGTGGCTCAGCTCCACGCCCTTGGTGCTCACGTAATATTTCGCGAGCATGTTGGGGTTCTCCCACGATGGAAATTCCCCCGGATGCCGCACGTATTCGAAGAACCGGTTCGTCACCTGGGCGAAGTGCGCTTCGTGGCCCACGCGGTACCGGCCCGGAATGGCGACGCGCAGCCGCGCGCCCTGGTCCTCGACCGCGAGGCCCGGATACCGGCCGGCGAGCGCGCGCACCCTCCCGCCGAGGGCACCGCTTACCCCGGCGTCGGCTGGAACCACATACAGCTCCGGCCGGAAGTTCTCTTCCGTCCCCTGACGAACCTCGATGCGCGATTTCGAGCCGCGATAGATCGCGCAATGGGTATCGCCGGTCCCCGCCGGCGCTTCCCAGCGCCACAGCACGTCGAGCTTCGTGTGGATGGCGCGCAGCGTGTAGGAGACGCGCGTATTGCAGTAGTACTCGAGACCCTCGCCCGGCTCGCCGGTGACCTGCCGGTACTGCGCCGCAGTGACCGTGGTGGGCCAGCGGCTGGCGGCTACCATCTGAACGTCGGCGGCACAATCGATGGCCTGCCCCGGAAACAGGGTCCACTGCACCAGGTCCACCAGGTGTGTGCCCACGTCCGCCAGCGCCTCGCCCTGCTCGCGCACATCGAAGAACCACGCCGGCCGCAGGTTCACCACGCCCGCGACCTGCTTCAGGATGTGGTGCACGCTCTCCATATATACGGCCGGCTCCTGCCCCGTGCCCGGCACCGCCTGGCCGAAGATGTCCGCATCGTTCACCAGCTCGCGCTGCAAAATCGAGGTGATCTCATAGCGCTCGGTCATGATGTCGTACGCTACCAGCCCTCGGGCGTGAGCCGCCGCCAGCGCCTCGGCGAGCGCCAGCAGATCGGCGGAGCGAATGATCCATGGCTTGTCGGCGAGCACGTGAAAGCCCGCTTCGAGCGCGGCGCGGATGTAGCCGATCTTGGCGCGATTCCGCCCGCTCAGCACTACGATGCCGCCCGCGCGCTCGCCGGCCATGCGCTCCAGGAAATCCGGGGCGGCGTGGATGTCCAGCTCCCATCGCGTCGGATTCTCGCGGCGAAGATTGAACCGTGCGATGCGGTTCACATGCTCGCTCAGGTCCGTTCCCAAAGGGGCGTACACCGACACCCGAGGCGAAACGCCGGCGTACATTTCTTTCTGCACGAGGGCGGCGTGGAAGTGGCCCGGATCGAGCGTGATCAAATGGAATTCGTCCATCGAAGGCCAGTGTAGCTCTCCGTAACCGCGCAAGCCCTGCCCGTGCGCTAAGCTAGATCCACGAGAAGCCCGCCATGTACTTAAAATGTTTCGCCCTTCCACTCCTGGCCGCCCTGGCGGCGGCTCAGCCGCTGGTCGTCAAAACCACGACCCTCATCGACGGCAAGGGCCACGTGCTCAAGAATAAAGAAATCGTGGTCGACCAGGGCCGTATCTCGCGCATCTCCGATGCCCGCCAGAAGGCCTCGGTGGACCTCAGCGGTCTCACCGTCATGCCCGGCTGGATCGACACCCACGTGCACCTCACCTGGTTCTTCAACCAGGAGGGCCGCCTGGAATCAGGGGGACGCAACAGCAAAACCACGCCGCAGCAGGCCGCGCTGTACGCCGCCGCCAACGCTTACGCAACGCTCATGGGCGGCTTCACCACGGTGCAGAGCGTGGGCGCGCCGCTCGACGCCGATTTGCGCGACATGATCGAAGCCGGCCAGATCCCCGGCCCGCGCGTCATCACCTCCCTGCGCCAGATCAACGAGAACACCGGCGACCCCGAGCAGATTCGCGCCTACGTCCGCAAGATGAAGGCCGACGGCGCCGATGTGGTCAAGCTCTTCGCCACCGCCAGCATCCGCGACGGCGGAAAAATGACCATGACGCCCGCGCAGATCGAGGCCACCTGCGGCGAAGCCAAGGCCGCCGGCCTGCGCTCGGTGGTGCACGCGCACTCGTCGGACGGCGCGCGCGCCTCCGTCCAAGCCGGCTGCACGGCCATCGAACACGGAACTTTCCTCGACGACCCGACCCTCGCCCTCATGGCTTCCCGCGGCGTCTTCTTCGATCCCAATTTCCTGGTGCTGCACAACTACCTCGACAACAAGCCCAAGTTTCTCGGCATCGGCAATTACACCGAAGAGGGATTCGCCGCCATGGAGAAAGCCCTGCCGCTGGTCGCCGACGTTCTGCGCCGGGCCCGCCGGCAGCACGTGAAAATCGTGCTCGGCACCGACGCCGTCGCCGGGGCGCACGGTCACAACGCCGAGGAGTTCATTTACCGCGTGCGCGACGGCGGCGACACGCCCATGGACGCGCTCTCGAGCGGCACCGCGGTGGCCGCCGAATCGCTCGGCCTGGCGGATAAAATCGGTTCGCTCGCAGAAGGCATGGAAGCGGACCTGGTGGCCGTGGACGGCAATCCGCTCGAGGACATCACCGCCGTGCGCCGCGTCGTGTTCGTCATGAAGCATGGCAAAATCTACCGCAACGCGCCGGTGAAGTAAGGCACGCTATGGGTGATGGCCTGAAGCTGTTGCTGCGCCTGTACTGGGAGCCCGGCGCCGCCATGAGCGCCATCCTGGACCGCGGCAGCCTGCTGCTGGCCAGCGTAAGCGTAGCGGCGGTGTCCCTACTGCTCGAATCCGGCGCCGGGCGCTGGCTGCACTTCGGCTTCTACGTCCCGCTGCTGGTGCTGGCCGCCGTCTATGTCCCCGGCGTTCTGCTGCTCGCCAACCTGTTGGGCCGCCTGGGTGGCTTGGGAATGGTCTTCCAGCGCGACTACTCCCCGCTGCTCACCTCCACCGCCATGGCATGGGCGGCGGCGAATCTCCCCCTCGTGCTGGCTGGGTGGACGGCGCCGCCCGAGGTCTTCGCCATCCTCGCGGCGCTGGCCTATCTCTACTTCGCCGTGCTCATGTTCTTCGCCGTGCGCACCGTCTTCGGCGTCGACAATGGCGCCGCCGCCGGCGTGGTGTGCCTCTCGTGGATTCCCCTGGTGGCCGCGGCGTTCCTTTGGGGCCCGCTCCGCTTCTTGATGGGGTGGCTCGCTTCGCCGTTCTTCCTGTTCTACGCCTTCTACTTTCTGCGCGCCGATTTCAGCGGCCTGGGCGCCGGCCTGCGCAGCCGCCAGAACTTCCGCCGCACGCTCGATGCCGCCGCCGTGAATCCCCACGATGGCGAGGCGCAATATCAGCTCGGCCTGGTCTACCAGGAGCGCCGCCAGTACACGGAAGCCATCCGGCGTTTTCAGAATGCGGTGCGCATCGACCCCGGCGAAACCGACGCCCACTTCCAGTTAGGCCGCATCGCCCGCCAGCAGGGCCGCCTCGACGACGCGCTCGTCCATTTCCAGACCGTGCTCGCGCAGGACCCCAAACACAGCTCGAGCGAAATTCTGCGCGAGACCGCCGCCGCGTATCTGGCGCGCGGCCGTTACCAGGAGGCCCGCCGCGCGCTGGCAGTATACACCGAGCGCCGCGAGTACGATCCCGAAGGGCTTTACTATTACGGGCAGGCGCTCGAAGGTTTGGGCGACCCGTCGGGCGCCCGTGAAATGTACCGCCGCGCCGTGGAAGCCGCGCGCACCGCGCCGCCCTACCGCCGCCGCTTCACCGCCCGCTGGAGCCGCCTCGCCCAGAAACAGGAGCGCAAACTCTCCGTGGGGTAGGCCGCACCCCAATACGGAAGCGCACGCGGACCCTGCGGCGATCCGGGCGGCGCTACCACGTCTTCTCCCAGACGCGCACAATGGGGTAGCGGCCGGCATCGCCCGCCGCGTAGTTGGAGCGCTGGTACCACCACTCCAGGCGGGCGTTGCGGTCGGCGGCGAATTTCGCATCGGCGGCGACCTTCTCCTCGAACTGCTGGCGCAGCTCGGGCGAATCGGCCATCATGCGGCGTGCGATGGGCTCGGCGAGGTATTCGCCCACGCCGCCCCGTCCTCCTCCCTCGAATACCGCATTCAGCAGTCCCCAGCTTGCCAGCGAGTCGGGCGCTTGCGGCTCCAGCATGGAAAGAACCAGGCGCGCGCGGCGCTGGTTCAATGGAACCCACCAGGAGCCGGCGGGAATGGCGATCTTCTCTTTGACCAGGCGGGCCGAGGCACTCACCGCCACGTGGCCTTCCACGGAACGGTCCGCGAACTTGATGGCCGAGAAGCGATAGGTTTCGAACTCCTGCTCGATGGGCCTGGCCGTGCGCTCCAGGGCGACACCATGCAACGCCAACAGGTCGGCCACCTGCTTCCAGGCGGAGGGAATGAGGTATCCCAAGGGCATTTGCACTTCGAGCGTGGTGTCGATCTGGTCGTGGATTACGGTGTCGAGATCGTTGGGCTCGGGGAGATACTGGTTGGTCATGGCGCCGGTGACCGCGCTCTGGCGCTGGCCGGTTTTGAGCCCGTGATACACCAGCGGGCGGCTCTTGCTCCGGCTGACCTGCCCGGCCAGATAGACCGGAGCGGCGGAGCGATTGCCCGCGCGGGAGGCCATCTCGCGATCAGCCTCGCGCACGGCGCGCCGCAGCGCTTCGGGATCGAGCAGGATGGTGTCGAAGCTGTGGCGCATGATGTCGTAGTTGGCCCAGGCGCGCGTGCGGGCGGCCTTCAAACTGTGGGTCTCCACCAGCAGCGAGGGGCGGTTTTGCGCGGCCGCGTACAAATGCGAATAGCGCGGGGAAAACACGTCCGTGAAGAACTCGGGGCTGCCGCCGGCGCCCGGACGCAGCCCGCCGTAGGGCGCCACCAGGTGGCCATCGGCGGCCATGCGTTTGTCCAGCTCGGGCACGAAGCGCTCGCGCACCCAGGCGCCGGCGGGGTCGGCCAGGTCCTGGTTGCGCGCCATGTCCCAGGTGACGTCGTACTGGAAGTCGGCGCCGTCGGTGACGTGGTTGTCGATCAGGAAATCGGGCAGCCAGGCGTTGAACAGGCGCAGCCAGGCGCGCATCTCGGGGGTGTCGGCCTTGATGTAATCGCGATTCAGATTCAGGCGCTGGGCGGTGGCGCGCAGGCCGGTGGACCGCGGTCCGTTCTGCTGCGCGCGATGGTAGGGGCTGAAGTTTTCGTGGCCGTCCACGTTGAAGACCGGGATCACCACGAAGATGGCGTGGTCCAGCCAGGCGAAGCGCCGAGTGACGGCCATGTCGCGCACCAGCATGAGGACGGTGTCTTTGCCCTCGATTTCGCCGGCGTGAATGCCGCTCTGGATCATGATGACCACCTTGCCGGTTCTGGCGGCGGCCGCGGGCGTGAAGGCGCGATCCTTGGAGACCACCAGGGCCACCATGGTGCGCCCTTCGGGAGTGGTCCCCATATCGAGCACCTTGACGAAGCGCGAGGCGCGTTCCAGGCGATGCGCGATCTCGACCGCCTCGGCGTAGGGGGCCGTCTCGTTCCACCCGGACTTTTCGCCGGTGGTAAGCAGATCGGCGGGCGATGCCTTGGTACTGGCCGCCAACGATGCGGCGTCCTTGGCCGCCGGCGGCTCATAGGCGGAATGGGGCGCGATGGCATCCTGGGCCGGCGAGACGGCTGCCAGGGCGCACAGAAGAACGATCGGGCGAAGCATGAGTCGTATGGTAACAAGTAGGGTAGGCCGCGGCGGTATGATCTATGGTGATGACGGTGCGCAGGATGACAGAGGCGGCGCGGGGCGCCGCTCAGGAGCGTCTTGCCTGAAAGTCCACATCGGGCGCTCGCCCCGCGCCCGACGAAGCTCCGCTCGCAACGCGACATCAACCTGTGGCGGATTCCGCTGCAGCTCTCGCTGGCCGCTGCCGTGCTGTTCGGGATCACCCTGATTCCGGACGTCCTGGACAAGTATGGCGTCATTCACATCCCGTCGTGGCTGACGATGGGCAGCATCGACGACGCGCGCGCGATCCTGTCGGCAATGATGGGCGCGGTCGCGACCGTGTTGGCGCTGATCTTCTCGGTCGCTCTGCTCGTGCTGTCGATGGTCTCCACGCTGTTCGGTCCGCGGCTGCTCTACCGGTTCCTGCAGGACTGGGTCACCCAGGTCACGATCGGCATGTTCATGGGCACGTTCGTGTACATCTGCCTGGTCTTCCTGGTCACGCATCAGGATCCGCGGTCGGCATTCATTCCGCAGATCTCGCTGATCACAAGCTGGGTGCTGGTCGTGCTGAGTTTCGGGTTCCTGGTCTACTACAGCCATCGGGTGGCGAGGTCGATCCAGAACCCCGACATGATCGGCGCGATCGCCGACGACCTGTATGTCGCAGCCGGCGGCGCGCACGTGTCCGGCGCCGGCGAGGGCACCGGCGCTGTGCCCGACGACGCCGCGATTCTGTGCCGGGCGGAGACCGGCGCGACCGTGTCGTGCACCAGGAGCGGCTACCTGCAGCACGTCGATCACGGTGCGCTGGTCGCGGCCGCGCACGCGGCGGGCGCATTGATCGTGCTCCGGTTCCGCCCCGGCCAGTTTGTGCTCCGCGGAGAGCCGCTAGCGGCCATCGTACCGCCCGATAATGCCCCCAGGCTCGAGGCGGCGGTAGACCGCGGCGTGCGCATAGGCCGTCACCGCACGCTCACCCAAGACAGCGAGTTCGGTATCGCGCAGATCGTCGAGATCGCAATCCGCGCCCTGTCGCCCGCGGTCAACGACACGTTCACCGGCGTCGCGTGCGTCGACTGGCTCGCCGACGCGTTGCTCACGCTCGCCGAGCGCCCTCCGCTCGAGGGGAACTGGTACGACACCGGCAGCACGCTCCGGGTATGGATGCCGCCGGTGCGGCTCGAGCGCCTCGTCAAGCTCGCGTTCGATCAGATCCGCCAGGCCTCGGCGACCACTCCCGCTGTGCTGATCCGCCAGCTCGATGCCATCCGCCGGCTGGCGCTGCGGCTGCCGGACGGTTGCCGCCAGGTGCTGTCGGAGCAAGCGGACGCGATCCGCGAGTCCGCGGCCGCTCTGGTTGCGCTCGACCGCCGCGACCTCGACGCGGCCTGGCAGCGGGCGCGCACCGTGCTCGACGCGCTGCGCGTGCCCTCGAGAGACGAGCGCACGCCGGCATAGCTCCCGCCCCGGCGGCCTGCTGGCTGAATCGATGCCGGCGTACAGCCTCAGCTTGCCGTTGCCGGCTACTCATCAAGCATTTTTATGGCACACATCAAAAACACTTGAGAGTACCGATATGTGAAGGTTTTCGACTCATGCCGCCAAGCTGGTTCCTTCGGTTCTGGACAGATCAAGCCTGTCTCGGATGAATTTCACGAGGATTGAGGGATTGGCGGGAGTTGCGAGAAATTCCGGGAGGGTAGTGCGGAGGGCAATGGCGACAACCTGTTCGGAGGGGGCCAGCCCTGG
>JAIQEX010000247.1 GCA_020073615.1 Terriglobia bacterium | reverse complement strand
GTAAGCGTCCGATGAACCCCTCTTCCCAAAGGCCGGTCAGGGCTGCATAGTGGTTTCATGACCGAAACCGTCAGCGAGGAGAAGGCGACCACCAAAAGCGAGCAGTGGCGCGAGCGGCTCACCGCGCAGGAGCGCAGCGGGTTGTCTGTGAAGGAATTCTGTAAAGAACGGGGGCTCACGGCGTGCACCTTCTACGCTTGGCGCAACCGGCTGCGCGGAGACGGAGCGGTGCGCTTCGCCTTGGTGGATCGAGGAGGCATGGGGCAAGAGCCCGCCGCGGAGGCAAGTCTGGAACTGGTGCTGGCGACCGGCGAGCGGCTGCGTATCGGCGCCGGGGTGGACGCCGCGACCTTACGCACCGTGCTGGACGCGTTGCGCGCATGATCCACCTGCCGGCCAGCGTGCGGGTGTATCTGTGTCTGACGGCGTGCGACATGCGCAAGAGCTTTGACGGGTTGCATGCCTTGGTGCGGGAGCATCTGGAACTGGACGCGTTCGCCGGGCACCTTTTTGTATTCACCAGCCGGCGGCGCGATCGCGTCAAGATTTTGTATTGGGACCGTGATGGATTCGCGGTGTGGAGTAAGCGCTTAGAGGATGGCACGTACGCGGTGCCGTTCGGCGACAGCGCCGAGGAGCACCGGCGGGAGATCACGGTACAAGAGTTAGGGGCTCTGCTGAGCGGTATCGACCTGAGCCAAGCCAAGCGGCGCAAGCGATATCAGCGGACTGAATAAAACATTTCTATCTATTCTCGTTTTTGCTTGTCAGATATTGAGTAAGTGAGTACACTGATGGAGAAGACTTACTCACGTGGCTATCGATTCCCAACATCTCCCGGAAGATCCGCAGGTCTTGCAGAAGATGGTGCTCGATCTGATGGCACAATTGGATCGCGAGTCCGCCGAGCGCCATAAGATCGAAGCCATGCTGCGCGAGTTGCTGGACGCCAGGCGGAACCGCAAGAGTGAGCAATTATCGGTGGATCAACTGGCGCTATTCGCAGCCGCCTGGGAGGCACGGCAAGCAGCTGAGGAGTCCAAGCCTACCGAGGATCCGAAGGATCCGGATAACGACGCCAAGCCAGACGCAGGCCCAACAACTCCGAAGAAGAACAATGGTGGCCGGCAGCCGCTGGCCAAGCATCTCAAGCGCGAGCGCATCGTACATGATTTGACGGATGCGGAAAAGCATTGCGAGGCTTGTGCGCAGGATTTGCGACCCATCGGGGAAGAGTCCAGTGAGCGGTACGAATACATTCCGGCGCAGCTGATGGTGATCGAGGATGTCTGCAAGAAATACGCCTGCGACTGCACCGTGAGGACCGCCACCAAGCCGCCGCAACCGATCGAAAAGAGCACTGCCGGAGCAAGTCTATTGGCGCAGGTGATCGTGGCCAAAACGGTGGACCACCTGCCGTTGCACCGGCAAGAGAAGATCTTTGAGCGTCACGGGGTGGACATCTCGCGGAAGACCATGGGCGGCTGGATGGGACAGTGCGCCGATTTGTTGCAGCCGTTGTATGGGTCGGCTAAAGAAACGCTGTTCCAGTCTAAGGTCATCGGGACCGACGATACGGGCGTGAAGGTGCTGGACGAAAAACTGCCGTTCGCCCGCACCGGACGGATCTGGCCATACCACGGGGACCAGGAGCATCCGGTGGTCGTCTACGATTACACGCAAACCCGGGAGCGGGCCGGGCCGGAGAAGTTCCTGGAGGGATATCGCGGTTACCTACAAGCAGACGCCTATTCCGGATATGATGCTTTTTTCAAAGATCCGGCGCGTGGACTGACTGAGGTCGGGTGTTGGGGGCATGCCAGAAGGTACTATTACAAGGCATTGGACTCCGACGAGCCCCGTATGGGGCCAGCGTTGTTCCTCATCGCCGAGTTATATAAAGTGGAAGAGCGCGCGCGGCCGCTGACGGCGGAGGAGCGACTATGCCTGCGCCAACTGGAATCACGGCCCATTCTAGATAAGTTGCATCACTACTTGCTGGAGATCAAGGCAGAGGTATTGCCGAAGAGTCCGGCTGGGCGCGCGGTGCACTATACCCTGAAGAACTGGACGGCGCTGAACCGCTACTGCGAAGACGGCAATCTGAGCATCGATAACAATGCCACTGAGCGGGACATCCGCGGCGTAGCGGTTGGACGCAATAACTGGATGTTCTTCGGCAGCGACCAGGGCGGCAGAACGGCTGCGGTTCTGCGGAGTTTCACGGCTTCATGCCAGCGGGTCGGAGTCGAACCCTTTGCCTGGTTCAAGGATGTCCTTTCCCGCATCGCTATCCATCCCATCTCACGGATCGCTGAGCTTCTGCCACACAACTGGCAACCCATCCAGGCTTAGTTTCCCTCAGAACCTAGCGTAGCCATCCGAGCCGCCGTGGCCAAAATGCTGGCTGTCACCCAGGCGGTAGCCAATTTCAAATTCAACGCCTCTTGCCCGCGCCGATGCGCAGGTCTTGCATCAGGACCTACCCCTGTCGGCAGGTCTGGTTTCTGGTGATTCTCGGACGTTTACATCAACCTGCACACCGGCGACCTGGCCGATCTAAAGGTCCCCGGAGCGTTCGTATTCGACAAGGTCACCATCCACCGTTCACTGGTTGAGACCGATCTCCTGTGCTCCGTCCCCATGATGAAGACTCATGCGCTGGCGGGTGTCACGCTGGGAATGAAGAACCTGGTCGGGGCGTATCCGGGCTCGGTCTATCAGGCGGTACGAGGCCGCATGCACGACGCCGCTGCCAAGGTAGAGCCATCCGGCACGGCGGCGGCGATTGTGGACATGGTGCGGGCGAACAAGCTTGGTCTCGTGGTTGTGGACGGATCGACCGCAATGGAAGGCGGAGGCCCGCTCGACGGGACTCCGGTCCCGATGGAGACTATTGTCGCAGGCGCCAACGCTCTGGCTACTGACATGGTTGCAGCCAACCTCATGGGCTTCGATCCGTCGGAAGTTCCCACGTTCGCATGGGCCAACAAGGCCGGATTGCGCCCCGAGCGCATGGACGAAATCGATATCCGCGGGGGGACCGTCGAGAGCGTCAGGCGGAAATTCGTCCGCCCCCAGATCCTCCCCTGGGCATTCGTCCGGAGCGTTTGGGCGACACGCGAAATCTAACGAGAGCTAAAAGCCGGCGTCCACGAATGGCTGCACCGCTTTACCTCAGATCACGCGCGCGGAACGGAAGGCCGCGATTTCTCGGAGGAGTATCCCGCGGCGCTGAGGATCGCGTCCGTGTGCGCTCCTGGCGGCGCCGCCGGGCAGCCAACGTCCGGGAGTGTCTGGCGGGTCTGGACCGCTTCGTCTAAGGTCAACACCAGATTCACGCAGCAATCCACGTCGCGGAAGAGCTCGATCCAGTGATCCGAGGAATGTGCGCCAAAGATGGCCTGCAGCTCGCCGCGGACGGGGCCTGCGAACTGTCCGGGTTTCAGGTCGGGGCGGCCAAGGGCGTCGCAGAGCCTCTCCCAGAATCTCGGCTCGAGTGCGCCCACTGCCAGGTAGCGTCCATCCGCGGTGCGGTAGTAGTTGTAGCAGGGAAGAGCCCCGGAGAGCAAATCCTCGCCTCGTCTCGGGGGCTGCCCTGAGGCCGCCATACCGGCAAGGGCCACCACCGAGTGGGCCAGCAGGCTGTCCGCCAT
>JAIQEX010000141.1 GCA_020073615.1 Terriglobia bacterium | reverse complement strand
AGCAGGCAAAACCCTTGGCGGCGCGTTCGGCCAGGTGCTTCTTGACCAGCGAGGCGAACTCCGTTCTGGGAAAATGCTGCAGAAGTTGATTGAACAGGCTGGCAGCCTGTAGCATAAACAATGCCCTCCTTGAGGCGAGTGATGGAACCGAGATGAGCGTCTGGTTCACTCACTACGTTGACAGGAGGGCGCGCCCCACCGCAATCCGGCAACAGACGCGGTTGGCGGTACGACACGATCATCGTGGCACTTTAACTCATCACTGATGCGTACAGCCGCTCAGAGTAACTGCTGTTTTGGACAATAGTGATTGTAAAAGGTGTGCGCGAGGCTCTAAAGCAGAAGAAGCTTACACCTGACGAGATGAGAGATTACCTTGATACGATACAGGATAAGCTTGTCGATGTTAAGACCGCGCTAGCTGACGCTGATGAAGAGAATCGAGCCCTGCTCCGGCAGGTAGATGAATTAAAGCGTATGGCCAGTGTTGGCAAAGACTTTCAGATCGCGGAGGGCGTTTATTGGCGTGAAAATGTCCCATACTGTCCTGTTTGTTGGGATGTTGACCGTAAGACGGTACGCTTGTCAGGGCCGGCTGGAAGAGTTACGGGCTTTTCCAACGTCTTTGGCTGGGAGTGTTGCTTTCACAAAGCATTGTTCGGTTTCAGTCAGGAAAGATCAATTGACGCACTCAAGTAGGTGTTTCTCCAGCAGGTAGCACATCATTAAACCCCGTGCGTCGGCTTCGGTGTCGCGGCGTGATGGCCGGGCATGTTGTGAAACTGCGCGATATTCTCGCAAGACTCGACGCGGCCCGCACCGTGGCCGATATGCATATGCCCGGTTTCCGGCTGCACCCGCTGAAAGGCGAGTTGAAAGGTTTTTGGGCGGTTACGGTTCGCGCAAACTGGCGCGTGATTTTTCGTTTTTCCGACCCTGATGCGTTCGATGTCGATTATGTGGACTACCACTGAAAGGAGACGGAACCATGCCTATGAAGAATCCCCCTCACCCCGGAGGTTTTGTGTTTCGCCAGTGCATTGAGCCTTTGGGCTTGAGCATCACGCAGGCCGCCGCTGCCCTCGGAGTGACGCGCACCACGCTCTCGGAGTTGGTGAATGAGAAGCGCGGCATCTCTCCCGAAATGGCCGTGAGACTGTCCAAGGTCTTTGGCGGCAGCGCCGAAAGCTGGCTGGTGCAACAGGCGCAGTATGATTTAGCCCACGTTCGCTCCGGCCGGATGAAGCTGAAACGGTTGGAACTGGTGTAGTCCGCACCGTGGGGCTGTGGCTTGCCTTTAACACCTGCATTGGCGCGGCCTCTTCAGCCGCTCGTGCCGGAATTCCAGATAAATTAGTCTGATTATCCGCCACTTCGCCCCCTCCGCGCCCCTCATCTCCTTTCCTTTGTGCATGGCCCCCACCGTGCAGTGGGTCATAGGGAAAGGAGATCTCTCCGTGAGCGATCCCTCCACGTACTGGTTGACCGTTACCAACATTATCTTGGGCCTGGTTACCCTGATCGGCTGCGCCGCCGTTGCGATTGGCGTGCTGCAGGAACTGGCCGCAAGAGCCAAGAAACGCACGGCGTTGTCCAAGCTGGATCGCGAGGTGACCGACCTGGTCGCTTCGTTTGACGGGCACGCCTTCCACGTCCCCTCACTCGGCGTCACCATGGCCGATGGCGGCGAGGAACTGGGGAAGAAAGAGGAGCGGTAGCTGCCATGACCTGCCCTTTTTTGAAGGAAACCCAGGTCAGGTACTGCCGCAACGCGGCGGTCCGGAAGCTGATTCCCCTGGCGCAGGATGTCCGGGCGGACGAGAAGTGCGCTTCGCCAGACTTCCGTTCGTGCCAGGTGTACCGGACACAGCCGGAGGAACACACGGCTTCCGGCTCGTGCCCCTATCTGTGCGAGTCGCTGATGCAGTATTGCGGCGCCGCCTCGGTCACCAAGTTCGTGCCGTATAGCGAGTCGCTGCTCTCGCGCTGCGGCAACGACAGTTTCCGCTACTGCGAACTGCACCTCGCCATGGCGCACCCTGGCCAGGCGGCCGAAGAGACCGACGGCGTCTCCATGCCGGCGTGGCTCGGCTACGCGCCCAACCACACGTGGCTCGACGTAACCGACGACGGCGTCTGTCACGCCGGCATTGACGCCTTTTTCAGCCGCGCGCTGGGGAACATCGAACGCATCAGCTATGTTTGGCAGCAGGGCCGCCACCGGCCCACGGCGATTCTGACGGTGGACGGAGTCGATCTGGAAGTGGTCTTTCCGCATCCGTTCCTGCTGACCAAATGCAACCTCTACTTGCGCGCCGATCCCGCGCGGCTGGCTTCCGATCCCTATACCGGAGGCTGGCTGTTCGAAGGAGTGCCGGAACCGGATACGGCGGAGCACCTGCTCCAGGGCGGCCAGGCGCACGCCTGGATGGAGCGCGAGGAACACCGCATGAGCGAGTTCCTGCAGCGCCAGGCGGACGCTCCGGGAGGCCTTGCGCACCTGGCGGATGGCGGCCTGTTCGCGCCGGGTGTCGTTCGGCACCTGGATCGCGACCAGATGCTGGCCCTGTTTCACGAATTCTTCTCGCCATATGCGAGTGGGGAATGAGAGCCGTGAAGATACGCGGAAAAATCCTGTTTCTGGCCGGAATGCTGATCGCCCTGGGCGGGGGATGGGTCGGCTTTCCTCACGCCATCTACCGCAGCCGGCCGCAGCCGGTGGACTTCAGCCACCAGGCGCACGCCGACAAGGCCGGCACCAAGTGTGAGGACTGCCACGCGTTCCGCGCCGACGGAACGTTCGCCGGCATTCCCACGCTCGACAAATGCGCGGGCTGTCATGCCGCTCCCATGGGCACCACCGCGGCGGAGAAGAACTTCATCGAGCAGTACGTAACGCCCAACCGCGAGCCGGAATGGGCCGCCTACGCGCGGCAGCCCGAAAATGTCTACTTCCCGCACCTGGCGCACGTGAAGCGGGGGCAGATCGCCTGCGAAACCTGCCACGGCGATGAAGGGGCGGCGAACACGCTACGGCCCTTCGAGCAGGACCGCATCAGCGGCTACTCGCGCGATATCTGGAAAATCGGGGCGGCCCGCGCCGGCAAGCCCATGGGGCACGGCATGAAGATGGCCGACTGCGTGGATTGCCATCGCCGCCAGGGGCTGGCGCACAGTTGCCTCGATTGCCATAAGTGAAGGCACGCTATGAACACTACTCGCAGAGACTTACTGAAACTGGCAGGCGGCTCGGCCGTGGGCGTCCTGTTCACGCCGGTTCCGTGGCGGCTGATCACGGATACCGCGCTGTGGTCGGAGAATTGGCCGGGGATCCCGGCGCCGCCGCGCGGCGAAATAAGCGCCCGCTTCACGAATTGCCCGCTGTGCCCCGCCGGATGCGCGGTGCGCGCGCGGTGCGCCGGCGGCCGGCCGGTGTCGCTGGCGGGAGTGGCCGGGCATCCCTTGAGCCGCGGTGCGCTGTGCCCTTTCGGATTGACGGGGCACCATCTGCCGTATCACCCGGCACGCTTGAAACAGGGCCCGGTGGAGGAAGCTGCCGCCGCGGTGTCGGACGCCATGACCAAGTGCGCGCCCGGCGAACGGGTGGCGGTGCTTGACCTGCGGCCCGGGCGCACGGCTTCGTGGACTTACCGCCGCGCCATGGCCGCGGCCGCCAACGGCGTCTACCTGGCGCCTGCGCACGCGCTGGGCGGAGCGGTTGCGGTGGACCTCGCACAAACCAAAACGATCCTGAGTTTCGGCGCTCCGCTCTTCGATGGGTGGGGGACGCCGGGCAACGTCAACGCCCACCGTGCGCGGTTTCGCTTGATTCAGGCCGAACCGGTGGAATCGCGCACGGCGGTGTTGGCGGATCTCTGGTTGCCCATCCGCCCGGGCACGGAGCCGGCCCTGGCGCTGGGCATCGCGCACCTGCTGGGCGGCGCGCAGGCGGCGGAGTTCACGCCTGCGAAGACTGCCGCGGAAACGGGCCTCTCCGAAGCGCAGATCGCCGCCGTGGCGAAGGAACTGGCGGAAAACGGCCCGGCACTGGTGCTCGACGCCGCGGAGTCGCCGGAGGTTCTCGCGCTGAACCACCTCGTGGGGAGCGCCGGCCGCACTATCGTAGCGCGCCCGGAATCGCCGGTTCCGGAAGCCTGGCGGAAGTCCGCTGCGCCGGTGACGGACCTCGCGGACGTGCCCGACCATTCGATTCGCGTGCTGCTCATCGACGAATCCATGCCCGGCGATTATCTGCCCTGGCGCGACGTCGAGAAGAAACTGGTGCGCGACAACCCGCTCGTGGTGGCGTTCGCCTGGTCGCGCATGGGCTACGGACGGTACGCGCATTACGTTCTGCCCACCGCGGTGTACCCGGAAGCCGCCGGCGATATTCCGCCCGCCATCGACTCCCCGGCGGCCGCATTCCGTCTGACTGCGCCACTGATACCGCCGCCGGGCGGAGTGGTGTATCCCGCGGCGTTCATTGCGGAGCGGGTGAAACTGGCGGCCGGCGATGCGCTGCGCGAGCGCGCCGATGCCATTCACAAGGCCGGCCACGGAACCTTATTTACCTATGCGGATGCGAAATCGACGCCCGTGAAAGAAGTGAAGCCGGACGATTTCTGGAAGGCGCTGAACGAGGGCGGCTGCTGGATCGGGGAGAGGGGCCAGGGACCGGGCGGGGCACCCGCTGCCGTTGCGGGCCGGGGCTGGGGGCCACGGGCTGAGGCTTTGGAGGCGTCATCCGACCTTCCCCTCATCGTCTCCCCCACCGAATCGTGCGCCGCGTCGGCGCCGGGCTCGCCCATCCTCTCTAAGCTCTACCAGGAATCGGGCCTGCGCCTGGCGCCCAACCAGGCGGCGCTCCATCCTTCGACTGCCCGCGCTTGCGGCATCCCTGGCGGCGGGCGCGCGCTCCTCGAAACCCGGTATGGGAAGTGCGCCATCGACGCGATCGTCGATCCCGCCATTCCGCCCGGCATGGTCCAGGTGGCGGCGCGCCCCGGAATTCTCGACGTGTGCGCCCCCGGCGCGCGCGCCAAGGTGGTAGCGGCATGACTTCCGAAAAACAACCCGTCAAAGCGGCGCGCTACGGCATGACCATCGATGTCGACCGCTGCAACGGCTGCGGGGCCTGCATGGTGGCCTGCGCCGTGGAGAATAACGTTCCGCCGGCCCACGAGGGAGCGACCGATCGCACCGGCCTCACCTGGATTCGCGTCTACAAAGTAGATAACGGCGAAGAGTACCCCGGCCGGCGCACAGCCTTCATCCCCGTCATGTGCCAGCATTGCGGCACTGACGCGCCGTGCGTGCATGTGTGCCCGCAGCAGGCGGTGGATGTGGACCCGGCCACCGGCATCGTTGGCGAGATCCCGCAGCGCTGCCTGGGCTGCCGCTACTGCGTGGCGGCCTGCCCCTACCACGCGCGCTCCTTCAACTGGTGGGACCCGGCGTGGCCGGCAGGCATGGAGCAGGCGCTGAACCCCGGCGTGACGCCCCGCATGCGCGGCGTGGTGGAGAAGTGCAACTTCTGCCACGGACGCTGGCATGCCGCCCGGCAGCTTGCCGCGGCCCAGGGCAAGCCCGGCACCGAACCGGTGGAGTATCAGCCTGCCTGCGCCGAGGCCTGCCCCACCGGCGCCATACAGTTCGGCGACCTGAACGATGCCGCGAGCGCGCCCGCCCGGGCGGCAAAGAGCCCCGAGAGCTTCCGGCTGCTCGAGAAGCTGGGCACCGATCCCAAGATCTACTATCATTCGCGGCGCGACTGGGTGCGGGCGAAGGCAGAGCCCGGCCACCCGGCCCGCCCGGAAAAGGAGAGCCACCGTGGATAAACAATTCATCGCGCGCGGCGTCCAGCGCTGCTCCACGCCCCGGTTCCTGCTATGGATTCTGCCGTGGGTGGCCATGCTCGCCTTCGGGTTGTACGCGGCGGCGCTGTGTCTCATCAAAGGCCTGAACCAGACCAACATGGACAACCGCTTCGCCTTCGGTCTGTGGATCTATCTCGATCTGACGGTTATCGCCCTCGGCGCTGGCGCTTTCTTTACGGGCTTCTTACTATATATCCTCAAGGTCCACGAATTGCGGGCGGTGATCAACAGCGCGGTGGTGATCGGGCTGGTGTGTTATACGGGCGCGGTGGGCGTGCTGATGCTAGACGTGGGTCAGCCCCTGCGCGCCTGGTTCACCTTCTGGTATCCCAACGTGCACTCCATGCTCACCGAGGTCACCTTCTGCATCACTTGCTATCTGACCGTGCTGGCCATCGAGTATCTGCCCATTGTGCTCAAGAACCGCAAGCTGCGCCAGGTGCCCGCGTTCCTGGTGTTCGAATTCGAGCTGCACAAGCTCATCTACGTGCTGGCGGGCGTGGGGACTTTCCTGTCGTTCTTCCACCAGGGCTCCCTCGGCGGCCTGTACGGCGTGCTGCGCGGCCGGCCGTTCGCCTTCCGCGAAGGGCTCGGGTTGTGGCCGTCCACCTTCTTCCTGTTCATTCTCTCGGCCGCGGCGGTGGGACCGAGCTTCATCCTGCTCACCACCTGGCTGGTGGAGAAGATCGCGCGCAAGCGGCTGGTGCGCCCGCAGGTGATGCAACTGCTGGGGCGCATCTCCGGGCTGCTGCTCGCCGTATACGTGCTGGCCAAGACCATCGACACGCTGGTGTGGATCAACCGCACCTCGCCTGCGACCGGCTTCCTGGCGGCGCAGTACTACAGTTGGCGGCCGTTCGGCACCTGGATTCTGTTCGCCGAAATCGTGCTTTTCGGGCTGGTTCCCGCGCTGGTGCTGCTCGCTCCGCGGCTGCGCAAGCGCACCGGCTGGCTGGTCTCCGCCGCCGCCCTGGCTTGCTGCGGCGTGGCGTTGAACCGTTTCGTAATGACGGTGCAGACGCTGGCGCTGCCCACGCTTTCCTTCGACGAGTTTCTCTCGTACACGCCGAGTTGGCAGGAGATCGGAACGTTCGTCGCGGTGGTGGCGTTCGGCGTACTGGTTTATTCGTTCTCATTCCGTTATCTCCAGCTTTTCCCCGAGGAGCGCGAGCTCCAGATCGAGACGCCGCGGGAAGAAGAACAGCCCGTGCTGGCGGGGAGGTATTAGTCATGTTGCCTTGGATCTATGGTTTTCACTGGAACGCCGGGCACATCGTTTTTCTGGGTGGGTTTTATGCCGTACTGGTGGTGCTGGCAGCCACGTTGATTTCCGCCGCGCTCCGCTCGCGCCGCGCGCTCGCCGCCGGCCGCGCCGGCGACATTCGCTGGCACGCCGATTTCCACGATCTGCCGGCGCGCGACCGCGTCTGCCGCCACGTGCTGACCGGCGAGCTCAAGCGCCGCGAGTGCCCGCACGCCTTCGATTGCCGCCAATGCGAGACGCACGCCCAGCTGATCGCGAAGCAATCCCTGGCGCAGCCCGCCGAGTGCGAGGAGGAGATCTTCGGCATGTCGTTCCCGCTCGACCGCCTATACCACCGCGGCCACGCCTGGGCGCATCCCGAGCCGGACGGCACGGTGACGGTGGGGCTCGACGATCTCGCCAGCCGCCTGGTGGGTGTGCCCGACAACGTCGACCTGCCGGCCGCGGGCGCGCGCCTGCACACCAACGGCACGGCATTCCACGTGAAGAAGCGTGGCGCCGATGTGCGCGTGCTCTCCCCGGTGGATGGCGAGGTGGTGGAAACCGGCGGCCCGGAGCGCGGCTGGTATCTGCGCGTGAAGCCCGCAGCCACTGGCGAGCCGGCGTTCCGCCACCTGTTGCGCGGCGCCGAAGTGAAGCCCTGGCTGCTGCGCGAAATGGAACGCCTGCAACTGGCGCTTTCGGCCGAAGGCGCCGCGCCCACCCTGGCCGATGGCGGGGTGCCGGTGGCGGACATCGCCGCCAGCTACCCGGATGCCGATTGGGACGCGGTGTGCGGGGAGATGTTCCTGGAGCCGTAGGCACGGCCCTTGCTAGCCGCCGTTCTCTGGTGGCGGTCAGTTTGGTGTCGAATCTTGGACGATATCTCAGGCCTACACGAATGTCTCAATCACTGTTCCGTTGTCGCTGTTTGCAACGGGCTTAGATCAACCGTCGGACGCAGGGGGATTCGCAGGTTCTGTCGGATACATTTGGAGCGAAGCCATCACGAGCAGCGAAACCTTCCAGTCGGTGACGGCACCGGGATCAACAATAGGACACCAATCGCTATCACTACTAATTTGGCCTCCGGTTGTGGGCAGGCATGTATCGACTATGCGCTCGGTCAGTTTGAAGAAGCGTTTCAAGTCAACTTTTCTCGTGTAATCGTGTCGAAGGAGTCTGGCGGGATCTTCAGATTAAAGATCGCCTGGAATGCTGTGATCGCTGTCCCAGAGGTCGTGCGAAGGATCGCCGAACGCTGGGCGGCCCGGGAATGCGACGCCCAGTGTGCGGGGAGATGTTCCTGGAGCCGTAGGCGGTTCCGCGCGCGCATGACCCGAAACAGCGGATAATGAAGCCGATGGCCAAGCGTGTAATCATGACCCGCCTGGTGCGCGGCCAAGCGCCGGGACGGGAATTCGATATCGCCTTCTGGCAGGCGCTCGGCCCCAGGCGGATCTTCGAGGCGGCGTGGGACCTGGTGGTCACCGCGGCCGCCGCCAGAGGTGTCGATGAAGATCAACTCCGACTTCAGAGATCTGTTACGAGATTTAGGCGCGGCCGGCGTCCGCTACCTGATCGTCGGAGGCTACGCGGTGATGGTCCACACGGAGCCGCGCTACACGAAGGACCTGGACCTGTGGATTGAACCCACCGAATCCAACGCCCGGAAGCTGCTTGCCGCACTCGCTCACTTTGGAGCCCCGACCAAAGGAGTGCGCGCACGCGATTTCACCGAGCCGGAAGTTTTTTTCCAGATCGGAATCGACCCGGTGCGAATCGACATCATGACCTCGGTCACGGGGCTTGATTTTGGTCCCGCTTGGGAGCGCAAGGTGGTCGTCGATTTCGGCGGAGAATCCGCTCCGGTCGTCTGCCGTGAGGACTTGCTGAAGTCCAAGATCGCCGCCGGGAGGCTTCGCGATCGCCGGGATGTCAAGAAGTTGGCCCGGCGCAAGAAGTAGCCCGGCTCGCGCATCTTCGCGAGACAGCGGATATTAGGATGCGATGTCTCCCAACCGGCACCAGTTCCTCGGAATGCCGATTGGGACGCGGTGTGCGGAGAGATGTTCCTGGAGCCGTAGTGGGGCCGCCAATCGCGCCTACCGGTCCGGAGTCCCGGAGGCGGCAATAGCAACAGCCTGGCCGGCGGCCGTTGCGAAACCGGCCTGGCTTTGCCCGGCATCTCCATCCCGCCGGCAGCCGCAGGCGCAGCACCGCTCCTCGGCCCAGTCGCGCCACCACTGGCAAGCGGGGCAGCGCCAGCGCATGGCGACGCCGTCGGCATAGACCTCCCGGCCGTGGATTACGCGAAATCGGCTGGTATTGCCGTTCATGGTTCCTCCGGGATCGCCGGCCGCTTATGTCACGTCGGCGGCCGCGGGGGCTCTCCTCTTCGCCGGGTCATGATCCTCGTCCAGCTTCTTCATCAGCTCCTGGCGCAGCCATTTGTGGAGGCTGAGGGTCGCGTCATGGATCTCGGTATCGTGCTCCATCAGGCACACCCGGCAGTCCGCGCGGTGCGCGGCCCGTGCATATTGTCCCATTTCCATTCTCCGTTTCCGGGCGGCCCGCGAGGACCGCGCGTCGTGAACTTTAAGCGAGGTTAGGCGCACCCGGCGTGCTTTACAAGCCTTGCCGTGGTAAGCACCCGGCGGTAAACTTCGGTTACTCCGCCGTACTCACCTAAGATCCATAACGAATGGCCCATGCGCAGCCGAGCCCGTGCTAGGATACGGTTTCATGCCCCCGGACCCGGATACGGCCATCGGCGGCCCGCACGACCGGTTCCCTTCCACGCGGCTTTCCCTTCTCGAGGCCGCTTCCGCCGGCGCGCTCCCCAACGATGCCCTCGGCCAGGTGGTGGCCCTCTATTGGAAGCCGGTCTACAAGTACATCCGGCTGAAGCGGCACAAAGACAACGAAGAGGCCAAGGACCTGACGCAGAGCTTCTTCGCCAGCGCGCTGGAACGCGATTTTTTTCAGCGCTTCGATCCGCAAAAGGCGTCCTTCCGCACCTATCTGCGCATGGCGCTGGACCGCTTCACGGCCAATGAGCACGCCGCCGGGCACCGCCTGAAGCGCGGCGGCGAGGCCACCATCACCGCGCTCGATTTCGCGCGCGCCGAGGCGGAGGCCGTGGCGGCGCGGCCCTCCGATTCCCCCGAAGAGCTTTTTCAGCGCGAATGGCAGCGGCAGTTGTTCGCGCTCGCCGTGGAAGACCTGCGCGGCCATTGCGCCCGCACCGGAAAGCAGCTCCAGTTCCAGGTTTTCGAAGAGTACGACCTGGCCGGCGGCGAGCGACCGCCGTACGCCGAGCTGGCGCGGCGGCACGGCATCGCAGTGACCGCGTTGAACAACCACCTGGCCTGGTCGCGGCGCATGTTGCGCGAGCTGGTGGTGGATCGCCTGCGCGGCGTGACCTCGGGCGAGCGCGAACTGCGCGAGGAAACGCGCGCGGCCCTGGGGCGGCGGCGATGACGCACCTGAACGACGCTGCGCTCGACCACCTGCGCGCGGTGGTGGATCTGCCCGACCTGACCGCCACGCGCTACGACCTGGAGGCCGAGATCGGCCGTGGCGGCCTAGGCGTGGTCTATGCCGCGCGCGACCGCGAGTTGGGCCGCACGGTAGCCATCAAGGTGCTCGATGCGGCCCTGGCCGAGGAAGCGCGCGTCATCGCCAACCTGGAGCATCCCGCCATCGTGCCGGTGTATGAGGCCGGCGAGCTGCCCGACGGCCGCGCCTGGTACGCCATGAAGCTGGTCGCGGGCACGCGCCTGGATCGCTATCTGGACGGCCACCCGTCGCTCCACGAGCGGCTGCGCATCATCCGCATGGCCGGCGAGGCACTGGCGTTCGCCCACACCCGCGGCGCGATTCACCGCGATTTGAAGCCGCAGAACATCATGGTGGGGTCGTTCGGCGAAGTGTACGTCATGGACTGGGGCGTCGCCGGGGTGGCCGGGACGCCGCCTTACCGCGCGCCCGAGCAGGCGGCCGCCGCCTCGCCGGTGGACCATCGCGCCGACGTCTACGGGCTGGGCGCGCTGCTGCGCTTCGTGCTGCCTGCGGGAGCGCCGCGCGCGCTGCGGGCGATCGCCGAAAAGGCCATGTCCGCCACGCCCGCGGGCCGCTACGGCGGTGTCCCCGCCCTATTGCTCGACCTCGAGCGGTTCCAGGACGGACTGGCCGTGGACGCTTGTCCCGAATCGCCGGCCGAGCGCGCGTGGCGCTTCGCGCGGCGCAACCAGGTGTTGCTGCTGCTGCTGGCGGCTTACCTGGCGGTGCGTGTGGTTCTATTTTTCTTGCGGAGATTTTAAAGAATGCTCGTCCAACGCGGAATAGGACTAATGAAGGAGTAGGCAATGAACAAGCTTTTGGTTGGTGCTATTCGGGGCGATCCTCGGCGCGGCCGATGGCGCCACCGCATGGTTTTACCCGGAGGCGCGCGTCATGATGCAGAGCATCCTGATCGGTTCCACGGTCAAGGGAATGGTGGTGGGCGTGCTCAGCGGGTGGTTCGCCCGCCGGGTGAATTCCATCACCTGGGGCATTGTGGCGGGCGCCGCGCTGGGCCTGCTGTTCGCCTTTCTGGTGGCGTCCATGGGAGACGCCACGGGACAACATCATTACCTGGAGATCATGTTCCCCGGCTTCGTGGTCGGGGCCATCATCGGTTTTCTGACACAGCGGCTGGGCGCGCCCGCCGCCAGACAAAACGCATAAACAAGGAGAAACAAAAAACGTGCCACGACCTGTACATTTCGAAATACCGGCGGAGAACCCGCAGCGGGCCATCGATTTTTATTCCACCGTGTTCGGCTGGAAGTTCACCAAGTGGGCCGGGCCGGTGGACTATTGGCTGATTTCCACGGGCGATCCCAAGGAGCCGGGAATCGACGGCGGCCTGCTGCCGCGGCGCGACCCGGCGCAGCCGTGCGTCAACACCATCGGCGTGACTGACCTGGACGCCATGCTGAAAACCGTCGAGTCCAAGGGCGGCCAGTCGGTGGTGCCCAAGATGCCCATTCCCGGCGTCGGCTGGCTGGCCTACTGCAAGGACACCGAGGGCCACATCTTCGGCATGATGCAGCCGGATACCAGCGCTCCCGGCGCTTGAGCGTGGCGCTGGAGCGTGTAGGGCCGGCCGCGCCCTGGGAGCGCATCCGGCCCTGTTCCGGTACAATAGACCAATCCCCATGCACGAGCATTCCAAGTTTCTCCTTTTGGACAGCCAGATTCCCACAGTGTGGGTCAACGTGTTGCCGTCCCTCAAGGAGCCGCTCGATCCGCCGCTCAATCCGCAGACGCGTGCGCCCCTCGGGCCGCAGGACCTGGCGCCGCTGTTCCCGAGGGAGATCATTGAGCAGGAGTTCTCGCCCAAACCCGAGATCGACATCCCGGGCGAGGTGATGGACATTTACCGGCTGTGGCGGGCCACGCCGCTCTATCGCGCGCGGCGCCTGGAAAAGGCGCTCGATACGCCGGCGCACATCTACTATAAGTACGAGGGCACCAGCCCCGCCGGCAGCCACAAGCCCAACACCGCGGTGGCGCAGGCCTACTACAACAAGCGCGCCGGCATACGCCGCCTGGCCACGGAGACCGGGGCCGGGCAGTGGGGCAGCGCCCTGGCACTCGCCTGCCGCCTGTTCGGGCTGGAGTGCACGGTGTACATGGTGCGTATCAGCTACGATCAGAAACCGTACCGGCGCATGATGATGCACGTGTGGGGCGCGGAGGTGTTTCCCAGCCCGAGCGATCATACCGGGTCGGGGCGCGCGGTGCTGGCGTCGTCGCCCGATTCTCCCGGCAGCCTGGGGATCGCCATCAGCGAAGCCGTGGAAGACGCGGCCACCCACGCGGACACCAACTATGCGCTGGGCAGCGTGCTGAACCACGTCATGCTGCACCAGACCGTGATCGGCCAGGAAGCCAAGCTGCAAATGCGGGAGGCGGGGGAGGAGCCCGACGTGGTGATCGGCTGTTTCGGCGGAGGCAGCAATTTCGGCGGCCTGGCGCTGCCCTACGTGCTCGACCGGTTGGCCGGCAAGGGGCCGCGCCTGCTGGCGGTCGAGCCCGCCGCCTGCCCCAGCCTGACCAGGGGCAGTTTCGCGTACGATTACGGGGATACGGCCAAGCTGACGCCATTGATCAAGATGTACACCCTGGGCCACGATTTCGTGCCGCCGGGCATTCACGCCGGCGGCCTGCGCTATCATGGCGCATCGCCCCTGCTCAGCCACCTGGTGCGGCTGGGCCACATCGAGGCGAGGTCGGTTTCCCAACTGCCCGTTTTCGACGCGGCGATCCAGTTTGCGCGCACGGAGGGGATTCTGCCGGCGCCGGAATCCTCGCATGCCATCCGCGCCGCGGTGGACGAAGCGCTGGCGGCGCGCGAAGAGGGCCGCCCGCGGGTGATCCTGTTCTGTCTCAGCGGCCACGGGCACTTCGACCTGGGCTCGTACGAGAGCTACCTGTCCGGCAAGCTTCAGGACTACGAGTACCCCGGACGCGATGTGGAGGCCGCTTTGGCCGCCTTATGACCGCGCTACCGGAAAATACGCACCCCGGCAAGCTGCTGAGACAGTTAGCCTTACCCCCGCATTTGGGGGTAAGGGGATTACCTGCAAGAGAGGTAATCCGGTCCGAAATAACTTTTACGTAAAAAGTGTTGCATCTCACACAACCTAATGATAAACTCGTCATGGTCGAACTAGTACTATTGGTTTCCTGGGGATTTCGATGCTAGCTAGCTTTTTGATTATCGCTATCTCGCTGGTTCTGTTCATCTACTGGTTCCGTTACAGTTGCATTCTTCTGTTGCGCGGCCGGGTGGGACAGGCAGCTACGGTGGCCGACAATCGATTCAGCTTCGTGAATGTGCAGGCGCGGCTGAAGACGGAACATGACCTGGATCCCCTCCTTCGTGCCCTCAATCGCGACTATCAGGTACTTACCTACCTGGTGCAGCATGCGGTTGGTCTGGAACTGGGTTCGGTGGAAGACCGCCTGCTGGTTCTGGACTATAAAGTGATGCAGGGGTGGTACCGCCTGACCAAGACCGCCGCGCCCATCCAAGCGCGCCGCGCGCTGGCGGAGATGGCCTCCATCCTCGGCGTGCTGGTCGGGCGCATGAGCGAGCACGTGGGCGTTCGTACCGAGGCGTAGCGCGAAAGCAAGTCCGGCCGCGACTCCCCGCACCATTCGACTCTTCCCTCACCCTTTTCTGGTGCTACGTGTGCTTTACAATAAAACGTGGGATCAGAAGCGACACTCCAACTTGCCGTTGACCGGCTGAACAGCGTCCGGCGGGAAATCGCAAAAGTAATCGTAGGGCAGGACGACGTGGTGGAAGGCGTGTTGATCTGCCTGCTCGCCGGTGGCCATGTACTCCTCGAAGGGGTTCCCGGGCTGGGCAAGACCACGTTGCTGCGCACGCTGGCGCGCACTCTGCAACTGAAATACTCCCGCATCCAGTTCACGCCGGACCTGATGCCCGCCGATATCGTGGGCAGCATGATCATGGAGACGGGCGACCACGGCGCGAAATCGCTGCGCTTCCAGCCCGGCCCGATATTCGCCCACCTGGTGCTGGCCGACGAGATCAACCGCGCCACGCCCAAGACGCAATCGGCGCTGCTCGAAGCCATGCAGGAGCGCACCGTCACCAGCGGCACCACCACGCACGAGCTCGACCGGCCGTTCCTGGTAATGGCCACGCAGAACCCCATTGAGATGGAAGGCACCTACCCGCTGCCCGAAGCGCAGCTCGACCGGTTCCTCATGAAGATCCTGGTGACGTATCCCAACCGCGAGGAGCTGAACCGCATTGTCGAGCGCACCATTCAACGCGAAGAGCAGGCGCCGTCCGCGGTGCTGGATCGCGATGCCATCCTCGAAGTCCGCTCGGTGTGCCGCGAAGTGCTGGTGGCGCCGCACGTGCAGGAGTATGCCATCCACCTGGTGATGGCCACCCAGCCGGAGCAGAAGGAGGCGCACGAGCTGGCCCGCAAATATGTGCGCTACGGCAGCTCGCCGCGCGGCGCGCAGGCGCTGGTGGAGTGCGGGCGCGTGCTGGCGCTGATGCGCGGGCGTCTTCATCTGGCCATGGAAGACGTCGAGCACATCGCCTCCTCGGTGCTGCGCCATCGCATCATCCTGAATTTCGACGCGCACGCCGACGGGCAGACGCCGGAAACCATACTCGCGGCCATTATCAAAGGCGTAACCGCGCACGCTGCGGCTGCGTAGGAACGATATGGCGACCGCCCCGCTGCTGGACCGCGAGTTCCTGGAGAAACTCGAGCGGCTCACCATCCACTGGCAGAAATCCTTCGCCGGCCTGGTGGGAGGCCATAACCGCTCGCGATTCCCGGGAGCGGGCCAGGAGTTTCTCGACCACCGCAATTTCCATCACGGCGACGACCTGCGCGCGGTCAACTGGCGCGCCTACCTGCGGCTGGAAAAGCTGTTCCTGAAGATGTTTCAGGTGGAGCCGCGCGTGCCCGTGCGCATGCTGGTGGACTTGAGCGCTTCCATGACGGCGCACGGCGGGGAGAAGTTCGCGTACGCACGGCGCCTGGCGGCGGCGTTGTGCTACGTCGGGCTGGTGCGGCTGGATTCGATCGAAATCCACGGTTTCTCGAACCGCCTGGGACAGCGCATTTTTTCCACCGGCGGGCGGCACCGCTTTCCGGGCGTGATGGACGGCCTGAGCGCGATGGAACCCGGCGGCGCCACCGATTACCTGGCGGTGGTGCGCGAATTCATCGGCACGTATTCGCAGCGCGGGCTGGTGGTGATCGTTTCCGATTTTCTGGACGACAACGGCTGCGAGCGGGCGCTGCAATATCTGTGCGATTTCGGGCACGAGCTGATGCTGCTCCAGATCTGGGCCGACGAAGACCGCACGCCGCCGTGGCTGGGGGAACTGGAGTTGCGCGACGCCGAAACGGGCGCGGGTCTGAAGCTGGATTTTGACGAATCGGCGCGTCGCCGCTACACCCGCGATTTCGACGAATACGGCGCTGCCATTCAGACCATGGCGCTGCGCAGCGGCGGGCGATATGTAGGCATGGCCACGTCGCAACCGCTGGAGAACGTGGTTTTCGGCGACTTGGTGCGCGTGCGGGGGATAGCGTGAAAAGCAGCAGGGGCTGGGGGCTGGGGGCTGGGGACTGGGGACTGGGGACTGGGGACTGGGGAAAGGCGGCTCGCTCCGCTCGCGGCATTCTGGAAACGGCGCGAGCGAAGCGAGCTTTCCTTCCCCTAG
>JAIQEX010000246.1 GCA_020073615.1 Terriglobia bacterium | reverse complement strand
TGCCCAGCGCCCCGAGCTGTGCCGCGGACGCGCGCTACGCCCGCTGCCTTGGCCGGCGCGCCGCTTGGGATCAATGAGCGAACGCAGGTTGTCGAAGCCATCGGCGGTGACGACCCCGGCCGCAACCAGTTCCCAGAGCGCGGTTTCGACCTCGGCTTTCAGCTTGTCAGTGCCGCGGACGATATCCGCGAAGAACGATGCTCCCCGCTGGCGCAGAAAATCCAGCACCTGACGGGCGCTGCTGCTAAGGCCGCGGGCTTCGGGCTGGTCTGCGGCCGGATTGTGCGGCGTCATCCAATCCGCCTCTTCGCGGACGAAGAATGTGATCGGCGCCACGCTGGTGGGGATGACCCGACGCTTGCCGGCAGCGGAGTCTTCCAGCGTCGCGGGGTGCGGAGATAATCTTCCCCATCCCACAGCGCCGGTGAGGCAGAGCTGGTCGAGCCACTTGGGATCGTAGTTGGCAATGCGTTTCCCGAGCACCTGGCGCTCCCATGCGTTGGCGGGAATTTCGAAGCCTTGCAGTTGGCGCAGCACGTCGAGCGTCGCGCGTTCACCCTGTACCTGAGTTCCGGGAGCGATGTGTTGCCAGCGCAGCAGCCAGCGCATGAACTGCGCCGAGGTGACCGGCTCGATCTGCTTGCGCAGGGTGGCGACTGTGAGCCGGTGAATGCGTGCCAGCAGGCGGCGCTCGCACCACTCCTGCTGGTGTGGAGCGGACACTCCTGTCCGCTCAGCCGCACCCGTGAACTGGCCGCGAAGGATGGCGCCCGAAGCCTCCATGCGGAGCAGGGCTTTGTCGATTTCCGGCTCCGGCTGTTGCAGCAACTCCGCCAGCTGTGCAGCGGTCACGGGGCCTAGATGCGACATCCAGCCCGTGACCGCTGAGAGCAGCGCATCATCCGCCGACAGCGTGCCGCTGGAGACGGCTGGCAACACGGGATCGAAGGCCGCCTCCGCGAACAGGGAGGAAAACACCAGAGCACGCTCGGCTGCGACCCAGTAGCGACGGCCGCGAAAAATGGCGATGCAAGCGCGGCGCTGCTCGACCAGCCGCTCAAAGTGGAATGCCCACGGACTGGCGGACAGGCTTGCCCTGAGCGAAGTCGAAGGGAGTGTCCGCCCCACACTGGACAGATCCTCGGGGAGGGCAATCAGCGTGTGCAGTACATCGTGCAATTCGTCCGGGTCGCGCACGTCCGACCAGGCCTCTTCGCGAACCTGGGCGATCGCCGCGGGATCAAGCTTGCCCACTTCTTCGAGCACCGACTCGGGCAGGACGCGCCGCATCTCCACCGCGCGGGCACGGCGTTCTTCCAGCGGAGCATCGTCGAGATAGGCGTACGGATTGGCATTCAGAATCTCGTGCGAGAACTGCGAGGGTACCGGCGTATCCACGGCGATGCAACGAATGCGGCCTTCATCCATCGCGCGCAAAAGGTCCTTGAGCCCCTCGAGATCCATCGCCTCGGTGAGCACGTCTTTCATGACTTCATGCACCAGGGGATGGTCGGGAATCTGGATGTCGCCTACGATGTTTTCCTGGCAGGCGGCCACGTCGGGGAACACCGAGGCCAGCAGATCGTCGGAGCGCATGCGCTGAATCTGCGGCGGAACCTTTTTGCCGCCCTGAAAGCGCAGCAGGGCCAGAGCACGGTTGGCGTCCCAGCGCCAGCGCGTTCCGAAGATGGGGGAGGCCAGCGCCGCTTGCTCCAGCAGGGGCTGCACGGTCCCTGCCGTCAGGAAGTGGAAGACATCGGCGAGCGGAAAACTGTGTTGCTCGGCCAGCGCGATGTTCAGGCCATTGTCCGTGGCGGCCGCTTGCAGTTCGAAGTTAAATCCGCGGCAGAAACGTTTGCGCAACGCCAATCCCCAGGCTTTGTTGATGCGTCCGCCAAAAGGCGCGTGGATGACCAGTTGCATGCCGCCGCCCTCATCGAAGAAGCGCTCCGCAATGATGGTGTCCTGGGTGGGCACCGCGCCCAGCACGGCGCGGCCTTGCAGGATGTATTCCACGAGCTGCTCGGCGCCGGAGTCGTCGAGACCACACTCCTGCTTAAGCCAGGCGACGGCGGTGGCTACTTCGGGGTTGCTCTGCGAAGGGCCAACCGGAAACGTATTGCCCAGCAGGTCGCTGACCGTCTGCCGCAGCTGGCCGACGTCGGCGGAGAGCTCGTGCGTGCGGGCTGGCGCTTCCCCAAGCCAGAAGGGAATGTTGGGCGCGGCGCCGTGCGCATCTTCGACCAGGACGCGCCCGGATTTGCCCTCGACGCGCCGGATGCGCCACGACGTGTTGCCCAGCAGCATAACGTCGCCGGCCATACTCTCCACCGCAAAATCTTCGTCAACGGTGCCGACCATCGTGCCTTCGGGCTCCGCCACCACGTTGAAAAGTGCGGTCTCCGGGATGGCGCCTCCGCTGGTAATGGCCGCCAGACGGCTGCCGCGGCGAGCGCGGAGCTTGCGATTCACCCGATCGTGATGGAGGTAGGCGCCGTAGCGGCCGCGGCGAGCGGCAATGCCTTCGGAAAGCATTTCGAGGACGGCATCGTAGGTGGCGCGGGAAAGATTGCGGTAGGGATAGGCGCGGGTGACCAGGGTGAAAAGGGCATCTTCATCCCAGGCGTCGGTTGCGGTGTCTGCGAAGTCGCCCTTGGTGTGGGGAGTATCTCGCTCTCGGGTGTGGGGGCGGGACGCCCCCACGACAGCCGGCGGGACGCCGGCGCTACGGTCGGCGGATGCACAGGTCGCCACTATTTGTTGCGCCAGAATATCGAGCGGGGCTTCGGGGATCATCAGGCGATCCAGTTCGCCATGCTGGATGGCGCGCACCAGGGCGGCACATTCCAGCAGTTCGTCGCGGGTGGTGGCGAAGAAGCGTCCCTTAGGAACTGCGCCGCGCCAGTGGCCGGAGCGGCCTACACGCTGGAGGGCGACCGCAATGGCGCGCGGGGAGCTGATTTGCACCACCAGGTCCACCGTGCCGATATCAATGCCGAGCTCCAGCGAGGCGGTCGCCACCAGCACTTTGACCTGGCCTTCTTTGAGTTTCTTCTCCGCGGTCAGGCGGAGCTTGCGCGCGAGGCTGCTGTGGTGGGCGGCGACGTTGTCTTCACCAAGGCGTTCCCCGAGATGATGCGCCACGCGTTCCGCCAGGCGCCGGGTGTTGACGAAAACCAGGGTGGAGCGATGCTGTTCGACGAGTTCCACCAGGCGGTTGTAGATCTCGTCCCACATTTCGTTGGTGGTGATGGGACCCAGCTGGCTGGCTGGGATCTCGACGGCGAGATCCAGTTGGCGCTTGTGGCCGACATTGACAATCACCGGATCCGGGCGGCCATTGCCGGTGAGGAAGTGCGCCACTTCTTCGATGGGCTTCTGGGTGGCGGAAAGCCCAATGCGCACCGGCGGACGATAAGTCAGCGCTTCGAGGCGTTCGAGCGACAGCGTGAGATGCGCGCCGCGCTTATCGTCGGCGACGGCGTGGATTTCGTCGACGATCACCGTCTCAACATCCCGCAGAATGGCGCGGCTCTTCTCGGCAGTGAGCAAGATGTAGAGCGACTCGGGCGTGGTGACCAAGATGTGCGGCGGCCGCTTGAGCATGGCCCGGCGCTCGTGCATGAGGGTGTCGCCGGTGCGGACCGCGGTGCGGATCTCTGGCATCAGCAGGCCGCGCTCGCCCGCCATCTGCAGAAT
>JAIQEX010000140.1 GCA_020073615.1 Terriglobia bacterium | reverse complement strand
GAGAACTTCGGCGACTGATCGTGATACGCTCATTTTGGCTCCGGCACGACTCCGATCGCTCGGGATCGACTGCCGCTTCGGCGGCCTAAATCATTGGCGAGAACTGCTTGCAGTTCTCCACTGTCGACCGGAGCCATCTACCGGATTATGCCCGATCTTCAGACCCGGCGGAAATATACCTCGTCGGTCTGAGGCGGAGCCTCGTTAGTATTCTCCCATTATTGCCCGGCGCCGCCCCACAATAGTATTCTGCGGCTACCTCAGAGGAGCCGAATGGAACCGATGTTTCTGCCATCCGTCGAGAACAACGACGCGGCCGAGGGCGGTTACGCCGACCTGATCCGCATGACCCGCGCGGCCGGCGCGCCCGTCTCGCAAATCTGGCACCTGTTCGCTTACAAGCCGGAGACGACCAGGCACCTGGAGCGTTTCACGCAGGGCGTCATGCGCGGCCCCTCGCCGCTGAGCCCGGGCCTGCGCGAGCTCATCGCCGCGTATACCTCGGCGCGCAACCATTGCCCGTTTTGAATCAAGGCGCACGCCGCAGTTGCGGCGGAACTGCTCGGCGATGAAGCGCTCGTCCAGGAGGTGCTCGCCGATGCCGAGACCGCGCGACTTCCCGAAGCCGAGAAGAAGCTGTTCGCCTTCCTCGACAAAGTGAATCGCGACTCCCCGCGCATCGGTCCGGCGGACATCGAGGCGCTGCACGAAGCGGGCTGGAGCGACGAAGCCCTGTACGACGCCATCACCGTGTGCGCGCTGTTCAATTTCTTCAACCGCTGGATCGACGCCTCGGGCGTCCATGCCATGTCCGACGAAGCGCACCGCATGGCCGCCAGGCGGATGGCCCAGGGCGGCTACATCCGCACGCAAGAATAGTGCGGCAGGGCCGCGCTAGACAAACTGGTATTTTCCGGGCACGGGCAGCGGTGTCACCGGGACGCTGTCGCGGTAGCCGAACGATTTCGGCAGCAGGTCCTGCCGGGAGCCCATCATCATCTCCCAGGTGATCTTCTGCCCCGAGTAGGCGGCTTCGCGGCCCATGAGGCAGGTCATGGTGCTCTCCGCCACGGCCATCGCTTCATTGATGTACGGGCCCTTGCCCAGGATGCTGTTCATCATGTCGATGTGCTCCTGCACGTAGGGATCGAAGGGCGGTTTGACGCCGCGCAGCGACGCGGTATCGATGACGCCCTTGCTGCCGACGATGCGCTCGCTGACGTTCTGGGCGGCGTCTTTCCCCGGATACTGCCGGCAATAGCTGGCCAGGTGCACGCCGTTGGGGTAGACGAAGTCGGCCGAGAGGTGGTCGTAGATGTTGCCGTACTCTTCCTCGCGCGGGCGCCAGGAAGCGCCGCCGCTGGCAACCGCCTCCACCGGATGCGCCCCCATGAACCAGTTGCACACATCGATGTTGTGCAGGTGCTGCTCGACAATCTGATCGCCGCAGATCCACAGGAAGGAGTACCAGCCGCGATTCTGGAACTCCATATCGCTCCATTTGGGATCGCGTTTCCGGTTGGGCCAGTTGGTGAACTGCAGCACCGGAGTCCCCACCCAGTAGGCGTACAGCGCCTGGATATCGCCCAGCTCGCCCGACTTCACGCGCCGGTACTGGTCCAGGTAATAGGCCTGCGAGCGCCGCTGCGCGCCCGATTTCACAGTGAGCTTCAGCGCTTCCGATTTCTTCGCCGCCGCCATAAACCGCCGCAGGTTGACGGCGTCGGTGGCGAACGGCTTCTCGCAGAAGATGTGCTTGCGCGCCTCGACCGCGGCCTCGAAATGCATCGGCCGGTAGCCCGGAGGCGTGGCCAGCATCACGATATCGACGCCCGAATCGATGACTTTGCGGTAGCCGTCGAAGCCCACGAAGCGATGCTCGGCATCCACCTTCATGCGCTCGGCGAGTGGCGGAGGAAGACGCTGCAAGTCGCGTATGGAGCCTTCCAGGCGGTCCTCAAAGACGTCCGCCATGGCCACCAGCTCGACGTTGTCGCAGCCGGTGAGGACATTCTTCACGGCCTCGGTGCCGCGCCCGCCGCAGCCCACCAGGCCGGCCTTGAGCTTCTCGGCGGCCCAGCCGCGCACCAGTTCCGGGCGGACAATCTCGAAGGCGGAAGCGGCCGCCGCGGCCGACGTCAAAAACGATCTTCGCGATACAGCAGTGTGTGCCATCGGTAACCTCGGATCGCTTTCAATCTTACACCGGCTGGTCAGGCAGCACCGGGCTACGGCTCTTCGCCGTAGGTGCGGTCCGGCGCGCGGACGATGCGCCACAGCTCGCCGGTATCGAGCCAGTTCCAGTAGCATACCGAACGGCTATCGAGGATCACGTTGCCGGGGCCGCCGTAATAGTGCGTATCCATGGGGCGGTGGCACTGCGGGCAATCGGTGTGGCGCCGCAGGTCCCTGGGGTCGGCCGCGCGCGGAGGCAGCGCCGCTCCACCCGGCGCCTGCGCGTGCAGACCTTCCACCAGGCCCGGAAAGACACTCATCGAAATCAGCACGCCGCGGCATCGCTCGCAGTATAAGATGCGCTGGCGATCGATGGCCGCGGCGACGAGCGCGACGCAGCTCGCGCAGTTCATGGTGCTATTTGGTGGCTGTGGGAGGCGCGCCCGCTCCCGGCGCGGCCGCCGGGCCGTTGGGCGCCAGGCTGTCGATCTTCTGCCAATCCATGCCGCTTTGCCGGAGCACCACGGACTGGCCGATGGCCCACAGCGAGCCGTTCACGGCAATCAATTTGCCGAGGAAATAGCGGCCGGCGGTCTTGACCGGCTTCCAGTTCTGGCCGCCGTCTTCGCTGACCAGAAAGCCGTCGTCGTGGGTGATCCATCCGCGGTTGGCGCTGTCGAACGCCACCGCGTTGAGCCAGCCTTTCACGGGGCTGGTTTGCGCCTTCCAGGTCAGGCCGCCGTCGGCGCTGCGCAGGATCTGGCCGGCGAATCCGACCAGCCAGCCGTTGTTGGCGTCGCGAAACCAGATCGCGCTCAGCGACCACGTGGCGGCGTCGGTCTTCACCTGCTGCCAGGTTTTTCCGCCGTCCACGGAGCGCAGGATGGTGCCCGCCCATCCCACGGACCAGCCGTGGTCCGGGTCCAGAAAGAAGATGTTCTCGATCGCCTGGGTGGTATCGGTAGGCTGTTTGGCCCAGGTGCGGCCGCCGTCGATGGAATGCAGGATCACACCGGAATAGCCGGCGATCCAGCCCTGCTCGCCCACGAAGGTGATATCCAGCAGATGCTCGCCGGTGCCGGAATCCCGCGCCGCCCAGTGCTGGCCGCCGTCTTCGGTAGCCAGCAGCAGCCCGCCGTTGCCGACGGCCAGACCGCGCTTCGCGTCGAGAAAGGCCAGCGCGCGGAGGCGGTCTTTGGCCCCCGTATTCCGCGCGGTCCAGGTGGCGCCGCCATCGGCGGTGGCCCAGATTTTCCCCTGTTCGCACAGAACATAGACCGTGGAAGCGGCGGGCGAAGCGGCGTCGCGCAGCCAGCAGGACTGACCCTGAGCGCGCGCCGGCAGCGCGGCGAACCACAGGCCGGCCAAGCAGCAGGCGATGGCGGAGAAACGCTTGAGCATGTCTGACTCCTGGGCGAATATCGGAACGTTGATCTTAGCGCGATTCACCGCGCCCGGCGGCATGCGGCCGCCTCGCCGCGCTCACACGCCCCAGAGGTAATCTTCCGCCATGGGAAACGGCTGTTTGCGGACCTCTTCCCGGCCGCATTCGAGGGCTTTCAGATCGAGCTCGAACCAGCGCTGGCTCTTGACCAGGCGGCGCAGAGCCCCGATCACCTGCTCCTCTTCCAGAAGGCCGGTGGCCTCGAGCAGCGCGCCCAGCATGATGATGTTGCCGGCCTTGGATTCGCCCATCCCGTCGGCCAGGTGGCTGAAGGGCAGGGCCATGCCGCGGACGTCGCGCCGCGCGCAATCCTCGGGGAAGGCCTCGCCGTTGTAGAGCACGATCCCGCCGGCTTCCACCGCCGGCAGGAATTTGCGCAGCGACGGCTCGTTGAGCGCCAGCAGCACGTTGGGCCGCGAGACCATGGGCGAATCGATGGGATCGCTGGAAAGCCGGACGTGGCAGTTGGAGGTGCCGGAGCGCATCTCGGGTCCGTAGGATGGCAGCCACGACACTTCGTAGCCCGCCTCCAGCCCCGCCTCCGCCAACACTTCGCCGAGCAGAAGCACGCCCTGCCCGCCGAAACCCGCCACCTTAATATGCAGGTTGAGCGCGCGGTCGGGCCGCCCGGTGGGTGGCGCTTCGGCGTGGCCGTTCACCAGCCCGAGTATCCGCGGAATCTCCTCGATAGCGGGCGGCGGCACGGCGGCGGGCCGCATGGCGGCCTCCTTCGTGTGATCGCGCAGGTTGGCGATGCCGAAGGTCTTGGCCATCTCATCGCGCACAAAGCGCTGCGCCTCGACGGGATTCAGCTTCCAGATGGTGGGGCACGGCGAGAGCACTTCCACGAAGGAGAAGCCGAGCCCGTGCACCTGGTTCTCCACGGCCCGCTTGATCACCTTGGCGGCATTCATGATCTGCTTGTTGGTGCCCAGCCCGACGCGCTCGATGAAGACCGGAGCTTCAAGCGAGTTGAGCAGTTCGCAGACATGCACCGGGAAGCCTTCGGTCCACTGGTTGCGGCCGAAGGGCGAGGTGGTGCTCTTTTTGCCGAGCGGCGTGGTGGGGGCCATCTGCCCGCCGGTCATGCCGTAAATGCCGTTGTTGACGAAGATCACGGTGATGGGCTCGCCGCGGTTGGCGGCGTGTACGATTTCGGCGGTGCCTATGGCCGCCAGGTCGCCGTCGCCCTGGTAGCTGACCACGATGCTCTCCGGCCGGCTGCGCTTCACCGCGGTGGCCACGGCCGGCGCGCGCCCGTGCGCCGACTGGATGTTGCCGACGTCGAAGTAGTAGTAGGCGAACACGGAGCAGCCCACCGGGCTGATCAGTATGGTGCGGTCCTGTATGCCCAGCTCGTCAATGGCCTGGGCCAGCAGTTTGTGGACGATGCCGTGCCCGCAGCCCGGGCAGTAGTGCGTCTGGTGCTGCAACTCGGCCTTGCGCTCGAAGCAGTCGTAGAAGCACTCGGCTCTCTCTTGTGTAACGGTGAAGCTACCCATGGACCAGCACCTCCTGGCTCTCTAATGAACTCGCAAATGTGTGCACCAGAAACGCCAGCACCTCTTCGGCTGACGGAACATTGCCGCCGACGCGGCTGAAGAACTCGATCGGCCGCCGCCCTTCGAGCGTCAGGCGCACGTCGTCCAGCAACTGCCCGGTCGAGAGCTCGGCCACCAGGAAGGCCCGCGCGTCGCGGCTGAGCTCGCGCAGTTTCGCCGTGGGGAACGGATACAGGGTGAGGGGGCGCAGCAGGCCAACCTTGATGCCCTGGGCGCGCGCCAGTCCGACCACCGCCTTCAACACGCGGCCCATGATGCCGTAACCCACCAGCACGATTTCGGCGTCTTCGGTGCGCCAGCATTCCGCGCGCGCCTCGCGCCGCTCCGCCTCGTGGTACTTGGCTTCCAGCTTGCGGATGTGCTTCTCCAAGAGATCCGGCTCGAGGAAAATCGAAGTCACCAGGTTGGGCCGCGTTTGGGCGGTGCCACGGACGGCCCACTCGGGCGGCGGCGGAACGGCGATGGGATCGGCGAAGCGCACCGGCTCCATCATCTGGCCGGTGTAGCCATCGGCCAGTACCACCACGGGATTGCGATATTGGTCGGCCAGATCGAATGCCCAGGTAGTGAAGTCGGCCATTTCCTGCGCGGAACCGGGCGCCAACACCAGGGTGTGGTAACAGCCGTGACCGCCGCCCTTGACGATCTGGTTGTAGTCGCTCTGCTCGGGGGCGATGTTGCCCAGCCCCGGCCCGCCGCGCATGATGTCGGCCACCACGCAGGGCAGCTCGGCGCCGGCGATGTAGCTCAAGCCCTCCTGCATGAGGCTGATGCCCGGGCCGCTCGAGGCGGTCATGCAGCGCACGCCGGCCGCCGCCCCGCCGTACAACATATTGATAGAGGCGGTTTCGCTCTCCGCCTGGAGGAATACGCCGCCCACCTGCGGCAGGTAGAGGGCCGCCGCCTCGGCGATCTCGCTCGCCGGCGTGATGGGGTATCCGTAATAGGCGCGGCACCCGGCCAGCACCGCGGCTTTCACGATCGCTTCATTGCCCTTGGTCAGTTGTGCTTGCATGGGTTTCTCCTGGGCGTCAAACGCAGGCCGCCGCCAGCTCCGCGGCGGCGGGCTCCACAGCGCGGCGCAGCACCGCGATGCCGCCCGGCTCCGGACAGACGAAGAAGCAGATGGCGCAGCCGGTGCAGCCCTTACCGGCGTAAACGGCCGGATGGTAGCCATAGCGGTTCAACCGGTCCGCCAGACGAAGGACCTTGGGGGGGCACGCCTCCACGCACAGGCCGCACCCTTTACACTCTTCCGAGTTCATCTCGACCATGCCGCGGTCGGGCTTTGTGTTCGTCGCCATGCCCTTCACCTCCAACGCGCCGGCCATAGCCCCACCTTGAGCAGGTGCTTAGCTGGCCCAAGATCATTATAGTTCCAGGCAATCAGGTCTTCAACACTATTATAGACCTATAAACTGAAGTAATGGTTTGGCGGCTTGGTATTAACTGGACGTGACCCAGGGACTGCGGGGAGCGCGCGCCGGCCGCTGGCCGGTTATGGCAGATGACCGATGTCGAGCAATTGGCCGGGTTTGCCCATATCCTCGGTCTCTTGGGCGACATGCTCCAGATCGGCTTCCGCGAGCCGTCCCCGCCGGATCAGGTCTGCCGTGTAAGCGGCTCCAGCGGGCCGGAGCGGCCGCGGGGTAGTGCGCTATTTCTGGGTGCCCGGGGAGATTGGGCCTTCAGGCGGGGTTGGCGGAGCCGGTAGAAGATCATCCTTATAAGCTGTGAGAATACGGCTTGATGACAGAGCAGTCTCGACAGCTTGCGGATTGCGCTCAATCACCAGCAAATAGGCACGCACCGGGCTTTCCGGTTGCGTGCGCCCCTGCTCCCACTCCTGGAGGGTTCGTAAAACAAAACCATAACGGGCGGCAAACTCCGACTGGGAAAGCCCGAGCCCGTTTCGAATGGCCTGCACATTCACCCGGCCCGGAACGTTGACCATGCGCACGGGGAGCGAGATTTCACCGCGGGCGAAAGCAGCCGCCTCCTTCAGCCCGGCAATAATGTCCCCTGCAACTTTGGAGCGCTTAGGATCTCTTAAGGTCTTCGACAATTTTACGGATCGCTTGTTTGTCGGCATCGCTCAAGTTCTCCTTTTCATTTTTGGCATAGGCGGCGATAAAGAAAACAGCACTCGGTTCGACCCAGTAGAAGTAGATCACCCGGGGGGCAGCAGCTTCGTAATCCGGGTCTCGTAGCGTCTGGTCGAGATCACTCTCGCTGGAGTCATTCCTTACAATATACGTTATTCACGTATAGAAGGCAGGGGGGGTTAGCGTGGTACGCCCTGGAAAGCTACATCCCGGCCCGGCGCGCGCCGTTTGAACTGCAGCTGCCGAGCACGCCGCCGGCGAGCGCCGCGGCTGTCCCGCCGGCCGGGCCGCGCCGTTGGGTGCATGGTGCTATGCTCTGTGCGGAAGCGGCCGGACGTGGCCGCATGAAAATCATCATCCGGCGTTTGATTCATGGAGGACACTGCGTTGAAGATCGCAAGAGCACTTGTCGTATTGCTGGGGGCCGCGCCGTTCGCCGCCGGCCTGCTCGCCGACGAAGGCATGTGGATGCCTCAACAGATTCCCGAGATGGCGGCCAAGCTGAAAGCCCTGGGCTTCAAGGGCGATTCGAAAGCGTTTGCCGACCTGACCGGACAGCCCATGGGAGCGATTGTTTCGCTCGGTGGCTGTACCGCCTCGTTCGTGTCGCCGGACGGGCTCATCGTAACCAACCACCACTGTGTCACGGGCGGACTGCAGTTCAACTCCACCCCCAAGCGCAACCTGCTCAAGGACGGCTATCTGGCAAAGGTCCGCGACGAAGAGCTGCCGAATGGTCCGGGCTCCCGCGTCTTTGTAACCACGTCTGTGACCGAGGTCACCGCGGCCATTACGGGGAATATCGACCCGAAGGCCACGGACCGCCAGCGCTACGACCTGATCGACCGGAGGATCAAGGAGCGCGTCGCCACCTGTGAGAAGGGCGGACAGCGCTGCAATGTGGCTTCGTTCTTCGACGGATTGAAGTACTTCGAGATCGCCCAGATGGAGATCAAGGACGTGCGGCTGGTCTACGCGCCTGCCGAGGGGATCGGGGTATTCGGTGGCGAGACGGACAACTGGCGTTGGCCCCGCCACACGGGGGACTGGAGCTTTCTTCGCGCCTATGTCGGCAAGGATGGCAAGCCGGCCGTCTTCTCCAAGGACAACGTTCCGTTCAAGCCGAAGCATTGGCTGAAGGTATCGAAGGAAGGCATCAAACCGGGGGACCTGGTTTTCGTAGCCGGCTACCCGGGACGCACGCAGCGACACCAGACCTATGCGCAGGTGAAGGAAACCACCGAGTGGAGCATGCCCCGGTCCATACGCCTCGCGCAGGAACAGTTGGCCATCCTCGACCAGCTCTCCAAACAGGACAAGGCCCTCGCGCTGAAGGTTGCCGGGCGGGTGCAGGGCTTGAACAATGGTTTGACGAATCAGAAGGGCATGCTCGAGGGACTCGTGAAGGGGGGCAGCCTGGCAAAGAAACAGGCTCAGGAGAAGGAACTCGAGGCCTGGATCGCCGCCGACCCGGTCCGCCAGAAGAAGTATGGCGACGTCCTTCCAGCGCTGCGCGCTCTACAAGCTGAAGGCGACAGAACGCGCGAGCAGAATGCCACGACGGCGACGGTGACGGGCTCGTCCACCTACCTCGGCGCAGCGCAGACCCTCTACCGGCTCTCGCTGCAACGTCCGAAGGCGGACATCGATCGGGAGGCAGGGTTTCAGGAGCGCGATTGGCCCAGGATTCGCGACGGTCAGGACCGCCTGCAGCGCACGATAGATGCCACCGTCGACCGGGCACTGCTCCGTTGGGCGCTGGGCCCTGCCGCCGCCCTCCCGGCCGAACAGCGGATCCTCGCCCTGGACCAGGCCGCCGGCCTGAGGCCCGGAATGTCCAAGGCGGAGACCGATAAGGCGATTGACGTGTTTCTCCAGGGGCTCTTCGAAGGCACCCGGCTGGGAGACCGCGATTTCCGGCTGAGCCTCATCGAGAAGAGCACCGCGGACCTCCTGGCGACCAAGGACCCGTTCATCCTCCTCGCGGCGGCCATGGAGCCGGCTGCCGAAGCCAATCGCGAAGCGTCGAAGAATCGCAGCGGAGCGCGCGCGCGCCTCATGCCGCGTTATATGGAAGCCCTACTGGCCAAGGCGGGTGGGCTGGTCGCTCCGGACGCCAACAGCACTCTACGCGTGACCTATGGTCAGGTGAAGGGGGTGGACGCGAAGGACGGTCTCTTTTACAAACCGCAGACCACGCTGGCCGGCATCGTCCAGAAACACACCGGGGAGGGGGATTTCGCCGCGCCCCAGGTTCAGCTCGACGCGATCAAAGCCTTCCAGTCCGGCAAGAAAACGCCATACATCGATTCTGCGCTCCGGGACGTTCCGGTCAACTTCCTGTCGACCGTAGACACTACCGGAGGCAATTCCGGATCCCCGACGCTGAACGCAAAAGGCGAACTGGTCGGGCTGCTGTTCGACGGCACCTATGAATCCGTCGCCTCCAACTTCCTGTTCGAGCCGGTAACCACCCGCTCGATTCATGTGGACACCCGGTACATGCTGTGGAACATGGCCGAGGTGGACGGCGCCATCAATCTACTCCGGGAGATGTCGATCCTGGAGTCCGGGCCCGACACATCGGCGCGTTCCCTGGCGCCGCAGGCTGGTGCGGCTTCGTCGGCAGGGCGGTAAACCACTCCCGAAATTCGTTCCGCCATGGCGGCGCAGTCCGTAGGCATAACCGCGGGAATCCCGCGCTCGCTCAAGCGGAACGAGCGCGAGACGCGGAGGTGCACGGTACGCAGTACATCGCCCCAGTAGGTGTTGCGGGCGGAGGCGCCGGCCCGGTCCGCGCAGAGCGTGAAGGGCGTAGCGCTGCGTCAGTTGCACAGCGCGCGCCGTCAGCGCCGGAACGGGTACGCGCCCGGCGACTGCGCCTCCTCCCCGCTCCAGCCCAGGAGCTTGCGGACGTCTGCGGGGAGCGTCTCCCCTCCCGGCAGCGCCTGCAGCAACTCGTACCGGCCGAGGTCCGGGCCCTTGAAGATCGATCGCGGAGTACGATCGAGCTGCCGTCCATTGGCCTCGAACGGCGGCGCCAGCTTGCGGAACTCGTCGAGCGAGCCGAGCCGGGAAACGCAACTGCCGGGGGCCGCGGGGCTCCACACGACGAGAGGCGGCGGCGTGGCGTCCGCGCCCGGTGAGGTTGCGCGCACGTAGACGTTGCCGCCGACCTCTTTGGCCGCCGGGCGCTGGAGCTTGGCGCACAGCGACTCCGGTTGCTCGAACAGCAGCAGCGGCCTGTGGTACTCCTCGCTGGCAACCATCAGGTTGTTGGTGAACACGTGGCCCTCGCGTTGGTCCACGTCCGGGCCGGTGGCGGGGTGCCAGCCGAAGTGGTCGCCCGTGGCGCTCCGCTGGTTGCGCTCGAAGGACGCTGGCGCGTCCACGAACGTGTTGTTGTAGACGCGCACGTCCGCCGAGTTCAGCACACGGATGCCCTTGTCGCAGCGGACGAAGACATTGCCCGCCACGGTCGCCCCTCGTGAGATCTCGAAGAAGAAGCCGTCGATCGCCCCCTCGATCCAGTTGTTCACAAACACACCGTCGCGGTTGCCGACGTCGTACCAGATGCCGTTGGAATAGGGCTGCTCGATCACCAGGTTGTCGCGGCAGGTGACGCGGCGCGTCTGGTTGAAGATCTTGACCGCGGCCGGGTAGTAGCCGGTGAGCTGCTCGATGTTGTTCCGCCGGAAGATGTTCCTTTCCAGGAGGACGTCGGACGACCCGATGATGTAAATCCCTTCCGTGCTGGTGTCGCTGACGAGCGAGTTCCGGATGACGAGGCCGTCCCCGCGAAAGTAGCCGGCCACGCGCGAGCAGTAGGTGATGGTCACGTTCTCCAGCACCGTGCCCACGACCTCTTTGCCAAACGTGGCAGGATCCGATGGGCCCACGGGCTCGTCAGTGGGCTCGTCGGCGACAGTGAAGCGCTTCTTGCCTTCCACCTCGAGCGCGCGGTAGGCGTACTGTGTGAAGGTGATCCCGCGGATGACCGGGCCCTTGTGATCCGGCGTCTTGCCGTGGGCCGGACCACTGGTTTGAACGAGCGCGCTGTCGAAGGCGGTGATCTCGACCAGCCGATTGGTGGGATCCACGCCGATGTACACGTGGCCGCCCTGGTAGTCGATGTAGAACGAATGGGCGTCGAGCTCTCCCTCCCAACCCGCCGACTGGAGCAGCTCGCCATCCACGAACACCATGTCGTTGTTAAAGCGGTGCAGCGGCGTCCGCATGCCCTCGCGGTTGCGCTGCCACCAGCCCAGGGGCGCGGCCGGGAACAGCCGTGTCCAGGAGATCCGCCAGACGTTGTTGCGCAGCGCCTCCCACCTCGTCGCGACCTGCGTGCCCTTCAGAATCGGCCGTTCGCCGGCGTACGGCTGCAGCGTGATGCCCTGATTGAGGCGCAGGCCGCCGGTGCGGTAGACGCCCCCGCGCATCACGATCGCGTCGCCCGTGACGACCCGCTCGATCGCCGCCTCCAGCGTCGCCGGATGTGCGAGCGCCGTCCCCGGGGAGTCGGCCTTGCCGTCGGGGGCGACGTAATAGACGCGCGCGGCCTTCGGGATCTCGTAGCGCTGATCGATCGGACCGTAGGGCCCGCCGGACGGCTGTGCGTACCCCGGCGCGGCCGCGGCGAGCAAAGAAGAGAGGAGGAGGGAGTAACGAAAGCATTGTGCAGCTTGTTGAAACAGACGCATGGCGTGTCCTTTCGAGGCGAATCAGCTCGCAAATTACACTATATGCAACGGACCGTGCGTTGTGAATCCGGGTGTGCGACGCGAGCAAGGGCTGCGTTCCCGGACGAGTTTCCCGAGTTCCCGCGCCGGGCGAGCGAGCGGCGGATCGCGCGGGAGGCTGCGACCGATGCGTCGCGGGGCCTGGAATCCGGCGAGCCACGCGGACGGCCGCGGCGATCGCCGCCGGCATGCCCGGTAGCGGCGGTTTGAACGCCGCCGGGCCTGCCGATGTGGTAGCGCCGGGCCGGGACGGCCGCACAAAATCTTGAGCCGCGGTCTTTAAGCGTGCTTCTCTCCCTGTGTTTTGTGCGGCCGGTATACCACCAGGCCGCCGATCCCCCACACCAGCAGGAAAATAACGGCGGCACCGAACGCGAGGTCAAATCCTGCCGCGCTGAACTGCGGCGGCATCGGCACCAACCCCAGTGCCAACGCAACAACGATGGCGAACACGTGCCAGTACCATGCACAGGGTTTCAAGTGGTGCAGGAGCCAGATGGGCGCCCCTAATGCCAAGAGATAAACCAGGACAGCCAACAAGGTCATCGCCAGCCTCCTGACCATATTGTAGGACTAGAATTCGGAGTTGTGAATCCGGTTTGGCAGGACCCTCGCGTGCGCGGGACCTGCGCACAGTGGCTACGGACCGGGGGGCGTGCCACGAGAACAGCGCCCAACAATATTTTCGGACCTTGTAAGCAAAAATCGATTTCCGAAGCTCTTCCTCAGCGGAATGGATTTCGCCGCACGACCGGGAGTGCACACGTGCGCCGTCCTTTCCTGCACGACAAAAGGAGGTTAGCTCATGAGAATAAAGGGCTTAGCCGGATCGAAACGGCCGGCGAACCTGTGGCTATGGGCGGCAGCTCTGGGAGTGGCACTCTTGCTTCTCCCCCAGGCGGCGTACGCCCAATTAGCCGGGACCGTGACCGGGACCGTGTATGACACCACGTCGGCGGTGATTCCCGGCGCAGAAGTCACGCTGACCAACGATGCCAACGGCGACACACGGAAGACGGTCAGCAATGACGTGGGCCGGTTTGCCTTTGCATCGGTGGTACCCGGCACGTACACCGCGAGGGTGTCGGCGCCCGGCTTCAAGGGCTGGGAACAGAAGGCGGTGTCGGTCAGTCCGGGCGACGTCCGGAACCTGGCCAGCATCGTCCTGGAGGTCGGCGAACTAAAGGACCAGATCACCATCCAGGAGACTCCGGGCGTGGTCCCGGTGGATTCCGGCGAACGCAGCACCACACTTACCAGTAAGGACATCGGCAACCTTTCCCTGGTAGGGCGCGATGTTACCGAGCTCTTGCGAATCCTGCCCGGCATGGCGGTGTTCAACGGGGGGAGCGTCGCCAATCAGCCCGGTTACAACGGGCTGACCCTGGGCTTTACCAACGCGGTCGGCAATGGCTATGTGCCCAACGGACTGCCTTTCCGGGGAGGCACGGATCTGACTTCCGACAGCGCTCATATTATCGATCCCGGCTGTAACTGCAGTTCGACTCAGGCGGTCAACGCCGACATGACTTCCGAGGTGAAAGTGCAGACCTCGAACTTCGGAGCGGACAGCGCCAAGGGGCCGGTGGTGGTCAACGCGGTCGGCAAATCGGGAACCTCCAGCTACCACGGAGAAGGATACCTGTATGCCCGCGACTCCTCGATGAACTCGGCCGACTGGTACATGAACCGCATGAGCCTGGCCAAGCCGCCCGACCGTTACATGTATCCCGGCGGTAACATCGGCGGTCCGGTTCCGCACACCAATAAGAAGATGTTCTTCTGGGGAGGCTATGAGTATTACTACCAGAAACTGCCGCCGCAGACGCCTTTGACCTCGTATGTGCCCACCAACTCCATGCGGCAGGGGGATTTCGGCGCCACCGCGCCGGACAACGCCGCCTTCTGCGGAACCTCAGGTGCGCCCTGGGTGATGTGCCCCCTGGCGGGAGGTTCCAGCGCGCTCACGGGCACTCTGCCGGGTGGAGCGGATATAGCTTCCAACGGGAAGATTCCGCAAAACCTGTTCGATGCGGGCGGCCTGGCCCTGTTGAAGATCATCCCCACCCCCAACGTCGATCCCCGGACTACCCCGGGAGGCGTGAACTACGTCCTGCCGTACACGACCACCCAGAACGGTTGGATGGTGCACTCGCGCGTGGATTACAACTTCACCGACAACAGCAAGCTGTATGTCTCGTATAACCTGCAAAGGCAGAAGGACGATGTCCCGGTGCATCTGTGGTGGCAGCCCGCCAACTCGGTACCCTTCCCGGGCGGGATGTCGTCGCAAGACAACTCCAACACCATTTCGGGTCACTACGTCCACATTTTCGGGCCGACGCTGACCAACGAGGTCGTGGCCACTTTCGCTTACATCAATTTCCCGCTGAAGCCCAACGATCCATCGCTGGTATCGCGCAGTAAGTTAGGCTACCCCTTCAAAGGAATCTATGGAAACGGCGACCCGATGATACCGTCTCTCAGCAACGGCTATTGGACGCCGCAACCGATGATGGACCAGCCCGACCTGTTCTACCCCGGCGGAACGTTTGTGTGGAAGAAATTCGCTCCCACATTCGAGGATAACCTGAGCAAGGTGTACCGCTCCCATACGTTGAAGTTCGGTTTCTATTGGGAAAGGACGGCCAACAACCAGGGGTCTTTCGCCTACACCAACGGCGAGGCGGCCTTCTATCCCTGGGGGTCTTACTCGAACAACACGGCGTTGAACATGCTCCTCGGCCGGCCGACGGAGTTCTGGGAGAACAACTTCCAGGCAATCACCAATATGAGCTACCGCAGTTACTCGGCGTATGCCATGGATAACTGGAAGGTGGCGCGGCGCCTCACCCTAGTCTTGGGGGCCCGGTTCGAACATCTCACCGGCTGGAACGACGACGACCAGAAGACGGGCTTTGCCGTGTGGACTCCCTCGCAGTTCGCCACCCAGGCGGCGCAAGGGGTCGAATTGCCCGGACTTACCTGGCGCGCGCGGAACCCGGGAGTCCCATTTACCGGCGTGCCGAACCGCTTTGCCTTCGTGTCTCCCCGGTTCGGGTTGTCGTACGATCTTTTCGGAAACGGAAGGACCGTGCTGCGCGGCGGCTGGGGCCTGTATCGCTGGCACGATTCCTACAACGAATACGCGGGAGCGCTGCAATCGGCGCAGGGCTCGCGGCAGTTCCACGACTACTCCGGGTCGACCTTCGGGGGCCTGGATACGCTTCTGGCCGGCGCGGCATCGGCCGGCGGACTGGCCAGCGGCGCCTTCGGTTTGAACCCGCTGGACGACCAGTGGCCTTTGACCTATCAATACAACTTCACGGTGTCGCAGCGGATGCCCTGGAACTCCCTGCTGGAAGTCGCTTACGTGGGCAACAATACGGTGAACCAGCTTTTCGAAGGGAGCGGCAGCAACTTCCGGCTGGACAACGTGAACACCATTCCGGTAGGCGGTTTGTTCAAGGCCGATCCCATCACCGGCGCGGCGTCGGACCCCCTGAGCGCCAACCTGGCGAATTACTCTCCCTTCGGCACGCAATGCCTGGCTCGCGACGCGAAGACCGGCGTCTGCACAACCACGGCGCCGGGGTTCGGCTCCAACCAGGTGGCCATCACCCAGCACGGAGGCTACTCCAACTACAACGCTCTTCAGGTAAGCTGGGCGCGCCAGAAGGGCAAGGCCACCATCAATCTGAACTATTCGTTTTCCAAAGCGCTGGGCATCCGCGGGACCGGGCAGTTAGGCGGTTCCAGCTCCGACGGAACGAACATAGCCAACAACTATGGCGTGTTGTCCCACGACCGTACCAACGTCTTCAACGCGTCATATCACTTCGACCTGGGGACCCTGTTCAACGGAAAGAGCGCACTGTTGAAGGGAGTGGCGAATGGATGGACGGTGGCGGGTATCAGCACGTTGCAGAGCGGCCCCGACCTGCAATCGCTCTATAACCCGAACTTCAGCATTGCCGTGCAGCCGCTGGACCCCAGCGACCCATCGCACACGAAACTGCTGTCGGAGTACGGCGACGCCAACCTGAGCAAGCTGGCGCTGGGCACTCCGGACGTGCGTGTGAACCCGATCTACACCTGCAATCCGACGCAAGGGTTGAAGGCCAACCAATACATCAACCCGAGCTGCTTCGCGGTACCGTCGTATCAATGGGTGAACGGGCACTTACAGGTGGCCAACGGCCCGGCTATGCCCAGTTACTATATCCGCGGCCCGGCGTTCTTCAACAGCGACCTGTCCGCGTATAAGACGTTCAAGTTTGCCGACAAGCACAGCGTACAGTTCCGTTTCTCGGCATTCAACTTCCTGAACCATCCCCTGCTGTCCATGGATCCGAACAACACCACGACCATGGATCTGCACTTCAAGGAGACCAGCCCGGGGCATTTCGTTCAGACCAACCAGAATTTCGGCTACGCCCCCATCAAGCTGGGGCGGCGCGTAATTGAACTGGGGATCAAGTACCAGTTCTAACGAGGCTCCGCCTCAGACCGACGAGGTATATTTCCGCCGGGTCTGAAGATCGGGCATAATCCGGTAGATGGCTCCGGTCGACAGTGGAGAACTGCAAGCAGTTCTCGCCAATGATTTAGGCCGCCGAAGCGGCAGTCGATCCCGAGCGATCGGAG
>JAIQEX010000139.1 GCA_020073615.1 Terriglobia bacterium | reverse complement strand
GATCCGGACTCCTGGTCGCCGAGAAGCAGTTCCGCAGAGTTCAGGGGTACAAACAGATTCCAATCCTTATCAGAGAATTGGTGGCTCTTACTCCGAATAAGCTGGGGGTTGCTAAGCGGAGAAAGGCGTCGTAGAGTGGGTTACGCGGGAGTCGCAACTTTCAACGGAATTCCGGGCGTTCCCGTTCACGCTCATGCCCAGAGGCACGAGGTAGTCTTCTTTGATGGTTTCCCCGGGATGCGGCGGCTTGAGCATGGGCGAGTCTCCTAGTGATAATCCGACGTTCGCAATATGCTAACATTACTTGTTTGAACGTAATTAGCAAGCCCGGCCTTCTGAAGCTGGCGAAGAAGCATCCGGAGACGTTCTCGATCCTCATCCTGTGGCACAGGGTGGCGAAGAAGGCCAGTTGGCATGGACTGCGGGAAGTCCGCCGGCAATATTCCTCCGCGGATCAGGTCGGGAGTGTGCTGATCTTCGACGTGCTCGGCGGACACTACCGCCTGATCACCACGGTCAACTACTCGCGCCAGAAAATCTTCGTAAAGGCGCTGCTGACGCACAAGGAGTATGACCGCAAGGAGTGGATGAAATGGGTGTGACCACAGTCGACGACAAGAAGTACGGCAAACTTCTGGCAAAGACGCGGCCGAAGGTCATCGAAACCGAGGGGGAGTTCGATCGTATGGTCGCACTCCTCGAGGATCTCAGTATTCCCGAGCGCGATCTGACTCCTGAAGAGGAGATCCTCGCAAGTCTGCTGGAAAAACTGATCGCCGATTACGACGACAAGGTGGAATTGCCGGAGGTTCCCCCGCACGAGATGGTGCGCTACCTGATGGAACAGCGCGGGCTGAAGCAGGCGGACCTGGTTCCCGTCATCGGTTCGCGCGCGCAGGTGTCCGACCTCGTGAACGGGAATCGCGGCATCAGCAAGGCCCAGGCCAAAAGGCTGGCGGAGTTTTTCGGCATCTCGGTCGAGCTCTTCATCTGAATTCCCCGGGCTACCGGAGCCCTGGCCCCTGGTTTCGATTACAATGTATGGTTCATGGCGAGCTACCGGATCTACCGCATGAAGGATTCGCCGCGGCAGCAATTCCGCTGGGCGCCGCACGTGGCCGGCTGCGCTTCCCTGAAGCCCAGGGATTACGAGCAGCGCGGCCAGGTGGAAGGGCGCAACGAATACGACGCCTGGCGGCTGCTGCGCGAGGCGGGCGAGCCGCTGGCGGTGGGTGACCTGCTGGAGGGGGAAGACGGCCAGGTGCGCGTCTGCAAGTATGTCGGCTTCGAGCCGGCCCAGTGGGTGCTCCCCGAGCCGAAACAGCACGCGGAGCCGGAATCCGCCGGCGAGCCGGCCGTCAGTTAGGAGGGCCCGTATGACGCGCGACGTCCGCCTGGGCGACGATATCGACGATTTTTGCGTGCGCTGCAAGCGCATCATGAACCACGCGGTGGTGTCGGTGATCGCGGGCGTAGCCGCCAAGGTGCGCTGCCGCACCTGCCATAGCGATCACGATTTCCGCCACGAGCAAGCGCCGCCGCCCAAGGTGGATCTGCGCAAACAGGCGTTGTTCAACGAAGTGCTGAAGAAGGTGAGCCCCGATGGTGGCGCGCCGGCCGCGGTGCCCGATCCGGTAGTGGAGGAAGCGGCGCCGGTCGAACTTCCCGCGCCGAAGGCCAAGGCCAAGAGCAAAGCCCGCAAGTAACAACGTCCGCCTACCGGCCGGCGCCGCGGCGGCGGCTCTGCCAGTCGTCCCATTGTCCGAAAGCGCGCATCTGGACATCGAGCTTGGTGTCGGTCAGCAGCTTCTCCACTTCCGCCCGCGAGAGGCGCCGCCCAAAGCGCTCCGGGCTCTCCGCCAGCCACCAGACCAGGGCCGACGCCAGCGCGGCGTTGGCCTTCAATTCCCGCCCGTTCACGCGGTCCAGCGTGTCCGATTCGGCATGGTAATCGGGAAGGTACGGCGCGGCGTCCTGATTGGCCACCAGGTTGGGGACGCCGGCGAGCAGGAAATCGAAGTTGTCGGTGCCATCGATGGCGTCGGACAGGTTTTGTGCGGCGTCGAGCCCGCTCAGCCCGGCCAGGGCCTGCGCGAGCGGCTGGCGCAAATCTTCGCGGCCGTTCAGAAAGAAGCCGCTGGTGCGGCCGCTCCCCGTGTCGAACACCACCGCCGCCACGTGCCGGTCCATCTCCCCGGCGTGGCGCTGGACGTAGCCGGCCGAACCCCACATGCCCTGCTCCTCGCCGGTGAACAGCACGAAGCGAATGGTGCGGCGCGGCTTGCGCTGCAGTTCGTGGATGGCGCGCGCGGCATCGATGACCATGGCGGCGTTGGCGCCGTTGTCTTCCGCGCCGGTCCCGAGCTCCCAGGAATCCAGGTGCGCGCCCAGCACCACCACCTCTTCGGGACGCTCGCGGCCGCGGATCTCGGCCACCACGTTGCGACTCTCGAACGGTCCGCCGGTGCGGTTGACCAGGCGCAGGCGCACACGCACTTCGCCTTTCGCGGCCAGGCGCGCCAGGCGGGCGCCCTGCTCGCGCGAAAGCACCGCCGCCGGAATGGCCATCTCCTGGTTGGCCATGGCCAGCGGGTGGCGGTACAGCAGGCCGCGCGGCCGGGTGGACTGCAGAAGCAGCGCGGACAGGTGCGCCTGGCGCGCGGCGGCCAGCATGGGCCCGGAGCGGAAGTACTCGTCGAACAGGTCGTCGAGCGTCTTCATCTCGCGCGAGGTAACCAGCGCGATGGCGCCGCGCGCGCGGCCGCCGAGCGCCGCAATTGCTTGCGGGCTGCCATCGCCGGCATCGACCAGTGGCGCCTCGAGGGCCGCGCCCGTCGACGCGCTGTACGGCGCGGCGGCAAGGCGCAGCGGAAACTTTTCGGGAGCGAGGCACTCGGCCTCCGCCGTTTCGGCGGCCCACGCCTGGGGCACGGGGAAGGTCTCGAGGGCGACCGCGTCCGCGCCCGCCGCCTTGAATTTCGCGGCGGCCCACTCGATGGCGCGCTCGCACGCCGGCGAACCGGTGGGACGGCCGCCGATGCGGTCGCACAGCTCCTCCAGGTCGGCCATGAGCGGGGTGGCGCTGAAGGCGCGGCCAGCCAGGCGCTGCTGCGCGTCGTCGCCTGCGCGGCAGAGGAGCGCCGCGGCGGCCAACAGGATCGACACCACACGATATCGCGGCATCCGGGCAGTATACAACGGCGGTCTCCGCGCGCGCCTCTCCTGTTATGCTAAGCCGTTGATGACCAGGCGCATGTTTCTGGCGGCGCCCGCGGTGCTGGCGGCGCGGCCCGCACGCGTGGCGCCGCCGGCGCCATACGGAGCGATACCCTCCTCGAGACAGCTCGCCTGGCACGAGCTCGAGACCACCGCCTTCCTCCACTTCACCGTGAACACCTTTACGGACAAGGAGTGGGGCTATGGCGACGAGGACCCCAACCTGTTTCAGCCGGCGGCCTTCGATGCCGATGCCATCGTGAGCGCCCTGGCCGCGGCGGGCATGCGCGGCGCCATCCTCACCTGCAAGCATCACGACGGTTTCTGTCTCTGGCCGACGAAGACCACGGAGCACTCCCTGCGCGCCAGTTCGTGGCGGGGCGGGAAGGGCGACGTGGTGCGCGACATCGCGGAAGCGGCGCGGCGGCACAAGCTGAAATTCGGCGTCTACCTGTCGCCCTGGGACCGCAACAACGCGCACTATGGCACGCCGCAATACATCGCGGTTTACCGGCAGCAGCTCACGGAGCTGTTGACGGGCTACGGGCCGGTCTTCGAGGTGTGGCACGACGGGGCCAACGGCGGCGACGGATTTTATGGCGGCGCGCGCGAGAAGCGCCTTATCGACAAGCGCACCTACTACGGCTGGCCCAAGACCTGGGAACTGGTGCGCACGCTGCAGCCGGAGGCGGTGATTTTCAGCGACGTGGGCCCGGACATACGCTGGGTGGGCAACGAGCAGGGCATTGCGGGCGATCCGTGCTGGGCGGCCTACGACCCGGTGGGCGCCGGCGGCGGCGCAGCTTCGCCCGGCGACGTGCGGGAGAGCGAATCGCCCGCGGGGCACCGCCATGGCTCGCGCTGGCTGCCCGCGGAGTGCGACGTCTCCATCCGGCCCGGCTGGTTCTGGCACGAGCGGGAAAATGCGCGCGTCAAAACCGCGGCGCAGCTTGCCGATCTGTATTACCAATCGGTGGGCCGGGGCGCGAACCTGCTGCTGAACGTGCCGCCCAATCGCGATGGCCTGCTGTCGGCCGAGGACCGCGCTTCGCTCGAGAGTTTCGGCGAATACCGGCGCGCTACCTTCGGGAAAGACCTCGCGGCGCAGGCGCATGCAGCGGCCTCGCACATGCGCGGCAACGACCCGGCGTACGGCGCGGAGCACCTGGTGGACGGGCGGAGCGGCACGTACTGGGCCGTGGACGATGGCGTGCTGGCCGCTGACGCGACGCTCGATTTCGGCCGCGCCGTCACTTTCAGCGTGATCCGGCTGCGGGAGGCGATTCGCTTCGGGCAGCGCATCGACCGGGTGGCGGTGGACCGGTGGAGCGCGGGCTCGTGGACGCCGCTGGCCGCGGTTACCGGCATCGGCGCGCGGCGCCTGATCCGGCTGGAACGGCCGGTGACGGCGGAGCGTCTGCGCCTGCGCGTGACCGCGGCCTCGGCCAGCCCGGCGTTGCGCGAGTTCGCGGTGTTTGCGGAGCCCGGCGATGCGCGCTGAGCGCCTCGCGTTTTTGCTGTTGCTGGCCCTGTGCGCCGGGCCCGCCCGAGCCGTGGAGATCCGCATTCAGTTCGGAGCCCTGGAACGCATGCTGTCCCAGCAGGTGTTCACCCACGAAGGCCGGCGCTACGTGCACGGCGCGAAGGGCAACAAGTGCAATTTCGCGTACCTGGAGAAGCCGCAGGTGCGCGGCGAGGACGGGCGCTTGCGGATCCGCGCGAAGTTCAGCGGCCGGTCCGCGCTGAACATGTTGGGACAGTGTGTCGGGTTGGGCGACGATTTCTACCTGGTGGTGACCGCGCGGCCGATCTTCCGCGACGGGAATGTCGTTTTGCAGGAGGTGAGCGCGGCGGGCGACGGAAAGACCGGCTACTACATCCGCCGCGTGTGCGCGGCGATGGCGGCCAGCCTGGCGCACGATTTCAAGTATCCGCTGGCGGCGGAGGCCCAGAAGGCCCTGGAGGACCCTGCCGGACAGCCGGACTACAAGCGCGAGCTGCGCCAGTTTCGCGTTCCCGGCATCCGCGTGACCGGCGACGCGCTGGTGATCGAGATGGACTTCGAACTGACCGTGAAGTAGGTTCGTGTAAAATGGCGGGATGAAACACCTGGCGAAGCAACTGGTGGTGCCTCCGGAATCGAAGACCAGGCTGGCCGATATCGATCCGGATGCGACGCACGGCGTGCACAAAGCGGCGGCGGCCGAACGCCTCGCCCGCAACTGCCAGCGCCTTTCGGTGTTGCAGTACCTGCTCTATGCCGAGTCGCGGCGCGCCCTGCTGGTGGTGCTGCAGGCCATCGACGCCGGCGGCAAGGACGGCACCATCCGCAACGTGATGAGCGGGCTGAACCCGCAAGGCGTTGACGTCACTTCCTTCAAAGCGCCGGACGGAGCGGAGAAAAGGCACGACTATCTCTGGCGCGTGCACAGCGCGGTGCCCGAGTGGGGCAAGATCGGGATCTTCAACCGCTCGCATTACGAGGATGTGCTCATCGTGCGCGTGCACGGGCTGGCTCCGAAATCGGTGTGGTCGAAGCGTTATCAGCAGATCAACGATTTCGAGCGGATGCTCGGCGAGAGCGGCGTGCGCATCGTCAAATTCCTGCTCTACATCAGCAAGGACGAGCAGGCCAGGCGCTTCCGCCTGCGCCTGGAGGACAAGACCAAGAACTGGAAGTTCTCGCCGGAGGACCTCAAGGAGCGGGAATACTGGGACCAGTACATCGAAGCGTACGACGACGTGCTGCGCAAATGCAGCTCCGAGGCGGCGCCGTGGTATGTGATCCCGGCGAACCGGAAATGGTTTCGCAACCTGGCGGTCTCCGAGATCATGCTGGACGCGCTCGAAGACATGGACCTGAAATACCCCAAGCCGACGGCGGACCTGTCGGCGATCAAGTTCGAGTAGAGCGCGGCACGGCGCCAACCCCGCCGGACTGTGGCGCGCCACCGGCGAGGAACGGCGGCTCGGGCGCAATCCGGCGGGCGATACCAGGAAAGGCGGAGGCTACTGCTTGTCGTAAACGAATTTGGTCTTTTCGCTGGTCACGACGTTAGTGCTGGCTTCGGTTAGCGCTTTGCCGTCGGCGGAAACGGTGTAGGTGCTGATCCACAGCGTCTTGCCGTCGTGCTTCACGCTCCCTTCGAAAGCGTTCGACCCGGTTTTCCGGACCGTCCAGGCAAAGCCGGGGCCGAAGGTGGCGCCGCTGCACGCGCCGTCGGTGGCGGCGCCGAATCTGGCGCTGCACGTGGCCTTCAAGTCGATGGCGCTCCACGTCACGCCGTCGGCCCCGTTGGGCGTAAATTCCATCACGCCGGGGGCGCTGATCTTGACGTTCTTGGTTTTCCATTTACCGGCGATCCCGGAGGTGCCGTCGACCGCCTGGAAAACGGTGACGTCGTCGAACGGCCCTCCGTCAGGCTTGGTGCCCTTCGATTCGACGGTCAAGCTCTTGCCGTCGGCGGACAGCTTCGTGGTATCCACGCTCAGGACCTTGCCGTTGATCTTATAGGTTGTCTCCCAGGTGTTGGCGTCGACTTGCTTCCATGCCGCGGTCGTACCAAACAGGGCGGGCGTGTCCTTGCCGTCGGTCTTGAAGGTGTATGACTGGCCTTCGGCGGTAAACTGCATGTCCCCGGAAGAGGTCTTGGCGAACGAGATGGTGGTTTGGCCGAAATCGCTTTTCGCCGGGTTAAGCTTCCACTTGCCCATGTAGGGCGCGTCCGCGGCGGCAAGCAGGCCGGCCGCGGCCAGGAATAAGGGGCCCACATTCCAAACTGGTTGCATCGTATTGACTCACTCCTATCGGACGCGATTATCCTTCATCGGTGGGCTTCGCGCAAGCCGCCAGGACCGCCGGAGATCTCGTCACGGTTTGCGCGCAACAAACCCGGCGATGCCGTGAGGGAAGCGAAACCGGCCGTAGCCGGCGAGCGGAACCGCATCGAAGCCGGCGCGGGTGAGATCTTCGAGGATCTGGGCGGAGCGGTAGAGACGGAGCGTGTGGACCTCTTCGCGGCGGCGGTAGTGGCCGCCTATTCTGCGAAACGAGACGATGCGGCGGGTTAGCGTACGGCGCCGGCGGCCGCCCGCGGTTTCCACCAGAACGGCCCAGCCGGGGCCATCGGTCCAGTGCCTCCGAGGGCCGTCTTCCGGGATGCGGTCCGGCGTGGCGGCATCGAACACAAAGACGCCGCCGGGGCGCAGAGCGGCGAACACGCGGGCGAAGAGGCGGTGGGGCGCGGCGCGCGCGCGAGGGTCGCCCGCATAGTTCAGGCACTCGCCCAGGGAAGTAACGGCGTCGCAGCGCGGCAGCGCGACTTCCCAAAGCGACCCGGCGAGGAAGCGCGACTGGGGTGCGGCGCGGCGAGCCAGGCGCAGCAAGGACTCCGAACGATCAATGCCGCAGACGCGGTAGCCGGCGTCGTTGAGGCGGCGCGCCCAGCGCCCGCTCCCGCAACCGAGGTCGGCCACCAGGCCGTCCGCAATGCCATGGCTCCGCAGGATGCGCAACAGGCCCGGCGCGGCGCCCAGGCAGTAGGCGCTGAAGCCGGCGTCGTGGATGAAGGCCAGGTCCTCGCCGTACGCTGGCACGGGCTATTGCCGGTCGTAGACGGCTTTGAATCTTTCGCTGATCCCCACGGCCCCGCCGACTTCGGTGAGCGTTTTACCATCCTCGGAAACGGTGGAGGTGCTCACGTAGCGCGCTTTGCCATCCAGCTTGGTGGTGGTCTCGAACGCGCGCGGCCCGGCCTGTTTGAAGGCCATGGCCAGCTTGGGGGGCACGGTGGGACCGGTGACGGGATAATCGTTGCCGTCGAATTTGGCGTTGCAGACGGCCTTGATGTCGGTGATCGCCATGGTGATGCCGTCGGGACCGTTGGGCGAGAACTCAAGCACGCTGGGCGAGGTGATCTTGACATTCTTGGTCTTCCATTTTCCGGCAAGTCCCGGCCCGCCCGAGACCCGTTCGTAAACCGTGACGTCGGCCGCCGTTTCTCCATTGGGCTTGGTGCCCTTCGACTCGATGGTCAAGGTCTTGCCGTCGGCGGACAGCTTGATGGTGTCCGTACTCACCAGCCTGCCTGCCGACTTGTTGGTGGTTTCCCAGGTGTGGGGATCGATTTCTTTCCACGCGGCGGTGGCGCCCATGAGGGCGATGTAATCCTTGCCATCGATCTTAAACTTGTAGGACATGCCGTCCGCGCTGAACTCCATCAGCTGGCCGTCCTGCGCGAAGGTGATGGTGGTGGCGCCGAAATCGCTTTTCACGGGGTTGAGCTTCCATTTGCCCATGTACGGCGGGTCCGCGGCGGCCAGCGTACCCGCGGCCAGGAAAAGAAGGCCGGCGATTCGAACTCGGAATGGCATCGTGGTAAGCACTCCTATCGGATAAAATTATCCTTCATTTGGGAGGGCGGGCGCAAATTGTCCGGGTGCTGAAGTACAATCGCAGTGATGGCCAACGAAATCTACGCTCGATTCGATACCACGGAAGGCAAGTTCAAGATCAAGCTCTTCGCCGACAAGGCGCCCCTCACGGTGGAAAACTTCGTCAGCCTGGCGGAAGGAACCAAGACGGGAAAGCCGTTCTACGACGGCACCGTTTTCCATCGCGTGATTCCCAACTTCATGATCCAGGGCGGAGACCCGGAGGGCACGGGCCGCGGCGGTCCGGGGTACAAGTTCGCCGACGAATTTCATGCCGACCTGAAGCACGCCAAACCGGGCATTCTCTCCATGGCCAACGCCGGGCCCAACACCAACGGCAGCCAGTTTTTCATCACCGTGGCGGCCACCCCGCACCTCGACCGGCGGCACAGCGTTTTCGGCGAAGTGAGCGAGGGCTACGAGGTGGTGAAAAAGATCTCCGAAGTGCCGCGCAACCCGCAGGACCGCCCGTTAAAGGAGGTGCGCGTGAATTCGGTGACCATCGAGCGGGCGTAGGTGCCTTGAGACTGGCGCTATTCGGCGGAACCTTCGATCCCATTCATCAGGCGCACCTGGAAATCGCCGGCCGGGCGGCGGACCGCTTCCACCTGGACCGCATCCTGTTCGTCCCGGCGGCGCGCCCGCCGCACAAGGCCGGTGTCACGCACGCCTCCTACGAGCATCGAGTGCGCATGATCGAAATCGCCTGCCAGGGGAATCCGCGTCTCGCGCTTTCGCGCCTGGAGGAGGGCACGGAACGGAGTTACTCCATCGATACCATCGAAAAAGTGCGGGCGGAGATGGCGCCCGCGGGCGAGTTATTCTTCCTCATCGGGGCCGACGCCTTCGCCGAGATCCGGACTTGGCGCCGATGGCGCGACGTGGCCGCCGCCGTCCGTTTCCTGGTGGTGAGCCGTCCCGGCCACGTTTACGAAACACCACCCGAAGTGCGGCTGGAGAGGCTGGATAATCTGGAATTACCGGTCTCATCCTCGCACATCCGGCAGGCCCTGGCGACGGGCGGGCGGCCGGCCGAGGTCCCCCCGCGGGTCCTCGACTACATCGTGGAGCACGCACTTTATGGAGCCCGCGTTCCGGCCTGATGGTTCCGGCCTGATTGTGTCGCGGAGATACACCGCCTGTGTCGGACGGGTGCGCGAAGGGGAGCTACAACCAGCGTAAGTGCCTGTCCTTGCGCCACGCGGGGGCTGGCATGAGCCGTGCATACCGGATCACTTGAGGCTTTCCCACCGCGTCCGGACGGCCTGCATGTTTGGAGGTTTGTCTTGAAGCGTCTTATTTCCCTTCTAAGTGTTGCTGTTATCGCAGGTCTGAGCGGCTTAAGCGCGCAGAGTCTCAGCGTGAGCCCGAACCCGCTCAATCTCTCCGCGCAAGCCGGCGCGGCGCAGGTCCAGGGCACGTTGAATTTTACGAGCACCGGAACGCCGGTGACCTTCAACGTGGCGCCGAGTTTCTCGTGGCTGTCGGTTCCCGCGGCGCCGGCCGGCGGTTGGACCACGCCGGTCAGTATCACGGTCACCGCCAATCTGGCTACGCTCCAGGCGGGAAACAACCAGGGCGCGGTTACCGCCGTCAATACCGCCAACGGCAACATTCTTACCATAGGCGTAAACGTATCCATCAGCAGCATCGGAGTATCTCCGCAACAGGTCGGGTTCGGCAGTTACCAGGCGGGCACCCTGAACTTCCCGCCGCCCCAGACCCTCGCGGTTTCCGGGGCGAGCGGCGCATTGCAGTTGGACCGTACGACCGACGACGGCGCGCTCTGGTTTACCGCCGCCACGCTCGGCGCGCCCGCACCCAATGGCATCCTGGTTTCCATCGACCACACGGTGGCCGGAAACCTATCGCCCGGATCTTACTCCGGAACGCTTACCATTACGCCCACCTCGGGAAGCAATAATGTCCCGGTGAAGGTGCCGGTTACGTTTACGGTGACGGCGGCGCCGCAAGTTACGGTCAGTCCGGCCTCGCTTACCTTCAACTGGCAGGCAGGGGGAGCGAACAACCAGACCCAGCAGACGCTTCAGCTTAGTGCCACGGGGACGGCGGCGCCCATTTACGCGACGAGCGTGTCGGGCGACCTGGGCGCAAGCTGGATTGTGGCGCCGAACCCGGCGTTGGGAGCGATTCCCGCGAATGGCAGCCAGCAGGTGACCGTCGGAGTCAATGGCGCCGGTCTTTTGCCGGGCACTTACAATGGGAAAGTTACCTTCAGCCTGCAGAACGGCGTGTTCGCCAGTGGGCAGAGCAGCCAGGATGTGGCCATCAAGCTGATCGTATCGAACTTTCCCCTGCTCAATGTCCCGGTAACTTCTCTGAATTTCTCGTACCAATTTGCGAGCGGAACGGCGCCCGCGCCGCAGACGGTAACTCCCACCAGCACGGGATCCCCCGTTTCCGAGGTGAGTTACACGGTCTCCGCCGCGACCGCCGATGGCGGAAGCTGGCTGAAGGTGCCGGTGGGGGTCCTGACCACGGGCAACGCGCTCGGCGTTTCCATCGACATCACCAACCTGGTGCCGCAGACTTATACCGGCACCGTCACCATCACTCCACTGGGCAACGGGAGCGGGCAGGCGTCGATCCACATTCCGGTAAGCCTGAAGGTAACCAACACCGCGGTGCTGGTGGCCAGCCCGGCGGCGCTGGTGTTTCCGTTCCAGATTGGCCAGGCCGCGCCCGCGGCGCAGAGGGTTACCGTGGGCAGCAGCACGGGCGCGCCTTTGAATTACTCGGTCGCCGCGCCGGCGAATCTGCCCTGGCTGCAACTGAGCGGCCAACTGAGCGGCACCACCGACCAGACTTCCTTTACCGTCGGCGTAGTCACAGCGGGCGCGGTGGCGGGCACGCTCGACGCGCCGCTGACCATCACGGCCACGGACCCGGCGACGGGCGCCACGGTGGGCAACCCGGTCACCGTGGATGTGAAATTTTACGTAAGCGCCACGCCTCTTCTGGCGGTGACGCCGCCGGGGCCGATTTCCCTGACGGCGCTTGCCGGTGGGTCGTCCGCGCCCGTCACCATCGCGCTGAACAGCACCAGCCCGGCCGCGGGGGACCGCTTGACCACCGCCGTGACGCTGCCCGCGCAAAGCTGGTTCTCCTCCACCGTGCCGCCGGCCACCACCGGCGGAAGCTTCACCATCACCGCGGTGCCCAATGCGGGGCTGGCGCCCGGCGTGTACAGCGACAACATCACGATTGCGGCGACCGGGGCCGGCGGCAGCGCCGTGGCCGACAGCCCGTGGACGATTCCCGTGCGCCTGCAGGTGAACGCGGCCAATGCATCGGTCGCTCCCGCGGCGTTGAGTTTCACGCAGGCCAAGGGCGCCGCGCCTCCCGTGGCCAAACAGCTCACGGTGCAGAGCAGCGGCCAGACACTGGCATTTAGCGCCGTGCCCAACGACGGCGGGGTCAACTGGCTTTCGGTGAGTCCCACGGGCGGCACCACCACGGGCAGCTTCAATGTAAGCGTGGACGCCGCGAAACTGACCAGTGGAACGTATCCCGGAGCGGTGTATGTCACCGTGCTGAACGGCGGCGGAAGCCCGTTCCGCATCCCGGTGTCTTTCACGGTGACGCAGGGGACGATTTCGGCGGCTCCGGCCAGCCTCAACCCATTTACGCAGGTGCAGGGAGGGCCGGCGCCGGCCGCGCAGACGGTCACCGTCTCCGGCTCGCCGGGCCCGCTGGGCTTCACGGTGAGCACCAATCCGTCCGGCGCGTGGCTCAGCGCCACGGCATCCGGGGCGGCGACCCCCGGCACCATCCAAATCGCGGTGGACGCGAGCACGGGCAACCTGGCGCCCGGGCCCTATACCGGCTCGGTCATCATCAGCGCCCCGGGCGCGAGTCCGAGTTCCATTTCGATTCCGGTGGCGTTGACCGTGCTGGCGGCGCAGCCGCTCACGGCCACTCCCGCCCAGCTCAACTTCGCTTACACCATCGGGCTGGCCGCTCCACCGTCGCAGACGGTGCAGCTTGCGTCGACCTCGGGCGCCGCGCCCTACACGGTGGCGGTATCGAGCGGCGCCACCTGGCTGTCGGTCACTCCGCTCAAGGGCAACACGCCCGACACATTGACGGTGGCCATCAACCCGCAGAGTCTGACCACGGCCGGCCCGCTCACGGCCACCATCACCGTCACCTCGCCCAACTCGGTGACGGCGGCCACGGTGGCCGTGAACCTTACTGTTTCCGTGGTGCCGCCGCCCTCGAAGCTGTTCATCATCAATGCCGCCAGCGGCGCCACGGGAGCGATTTCGCCGGGCGAGAACATCACCATCTTCGGAACCGGCGTAGGGCCGGCCACCCTCACCTCGGGTGTGCTGCCATCGGGTACGCTGGCCACCACCGTGGGCAATACGCGCGTGCTGTTCGACGATTTCGCGGCGCCCATTCTATACGCCTCGTCCACGCAGACCGCCGTGTTCGTGCCGTACGAGATCTCGGGCCGCGCCACCACCACCATCCGCCTGGAATTCCTGGGCGTACGCTCCGATCCGATCGTCTACACGGTGGTCGCGGCGCAACCCGGCATCTACACCTTGAACCTGCAGGGCACCGGACCGGGCGCCATTCTCAACCAGGACAACAGCGTCAACGGGTCGAACAACATGGCGGCCAAAGGTTCGGTGGTCCAGGTGTACATGACCGGCGAGGGAGACACCAATCCGGGAGGCGTCACGGACGCGGTGGCGCCGAGCGACGGCACCGGCCTGAAGAAGCCGAAGCTGACGCCGACGGCCACGGTGGGCGGTGTCCCGGCGACGGTGATTTATGCCGGCAACGCGCCCGGCTTCGTCAACGGGTTCACCCAGGTCAACGTGCGGATTCCGGACAACGCTCCGTCGGGTCCGGCGGTGCCGATCGTAATCACCTTCGGGCCGGCCACGGCGCCACTGCCGTTCAGCACGCAATCGGGGGTGACGGTGGCGGTGCAGTAAGAAAAAGGGCAAGCTGGGAGGCCTACCAGGTAGGCCTCCCGGTCTGCCCCGTGCGCGAAGCGCGCGAATTGTCCCCTGACGCCGTCGCTAGCGTTGCGCGGCCTTTTCGGCGCTTCTCGACAGTCATCCGCCACGATCCGGTGAGCAACTCACGCAGGACGTCGCGATTGAGGAGCGACAGCCGGACCAGAACTACCGGATAGGGCCGATAGTAGTCCGTGACGTAGTACGTGTCGGGTGCGTCCTCCAGAAGGCCCTCGCGTTCCTCAAACTCAGCCCGCACAACGAGTGTGTCTGGTTCCGCAGATGCGTGCATCGCCAGACCCGCCATAAAGACGCCATGAGCTTTGAGCACAGGTGCCCCGTCGTACCTCGTGGTCGCCGCGACGTCAGGCAAACTGCGACCAAGCTCCTGGACGACGTCAAAAGCGCCAGGCCATGTTACCTTCATCCGGCCCCGCTTGCGATTTCGAATTACTTCAGACATCGGTGAGTGCCAGGGGGCGCGGAACCGTGCCGTCAATGTCTTTGAAGCCATACTCAATCGCCAAACCAGCCGCTACCCGAACTCCTCCGGTGTGTCGCATGACATCCGAATCTGCTGCAAGAGCGCTGACGGCACGTCCAATGAATTCAGGGGACTCTGAATTGCTCAGGTCGAGCCAGGCCGCAGCTTGCAAGACCTTCTCTGTCCTTACCAGCCCTGGGGACAGGGACACAACAGTGACGCCATGGGGCCGTAGTTCGGCGGCCATGTCCGCAGTCATCTTGTCAGTAGCTGCCTTGGACACACCATAAGCGACGTTGCCGATGTGCTTCTGCGCCGCCCAGAACGAGATATTCACGATCAGTCCGCGCAGGCGGGCGACCATTGATCGGGCTGCCAGTTGGCTCGCGAAATAGTGGGCGCGCACACCGGCGTCAAACATCGCATCCCAACGCCAAAGCGGCTGTTCCCAAAATGGCTTGTTCCACGTGAACACGCCGTCTTCCATCATCCGCTCGTAGCCACCCCAAACGTTGTTGACGAGAATGTCGATGGCGCCAGCCTCCTGAGCCACGCGCGCGAATGCAGCGGCGACCTGTTCATCCTCACGGTGGTCACAACGAATTTCGGTGATCCGCGAGTCGTCGCGCCCGCCGTCCTGGATCGAGCGGCCCGTCACAAATACTCGCGCCCCACAATGCGCAAGCTCGCTTGCGATCCCACGACCCACGCCAGCCGTCCCGCCGGTGACGACGGCGATTCTGCCTTCAAGAGTTTCCATCTCTCTGAAGATTATGACGCGTTTTTGGTTCTTCGAGGCGGTATCTGAGGCATTGGCTGCGTTCCAGTCGCGCAGCGTAGAGCTATCGGCGCCGCGAGATGGCGGCAAACCGTCAACTTGGATTGGCAGCCGGCACGGAAGGCCGATGCCGCCCAATCCAGGCGCCGGGTCTGCGCTATAGTAGTGAATGTCACTACATTGCGATGACCAGCATGGACCAAGCAGTCTCGGCAGCGGATGCCAATCGCCGGTTCTCGGAAGTACTGCGAACCGTGAAGAAGGGCCGAAGCGTCGTCGTGACCAGTCACGGCAAGCCGGTAGCCAAAATCACGCCCGTCGTTGAGGACGATCGGGCTGCAGCGGTGGCGCGCTCCGCCCTTTTCGCCCGGCTCCGAAAAGAACGGGTTGTGAAGGCCGGCCGCTGGACGCGCGACGAGTTGTGCGGCGACGCCTGATGAGGGTCGCGTTGGACACAAACGTTCTGGCCTACGCTGAAGGCGCCAACGGCGCGGCCATGCGAGACAGAGCGCTAAAGCTGATCCAACGATTGCCACCAGGCACGATCGTGCTGCCGGTTCAGACGTTGGGCGAACTGTTCACCGTGCTGGTTCGAAAAGCCAGGCGGCGCCCCAATCGCGCGCGGGCAGCCGTCCTGAGTTGGCGCGACGCGTATGCGGTGATCGAGACGTCCGACGCCGCGATCGTCAGCGCAACGGATCTGGCGTGCGATCATGGCCTTTCGATCTGGGACTCGGTTGTGCTGGCCGCGGCAGCCGAAGCCGGGTGCCGCCTGCTTTTGTCGGAAGATCTCCAGGAAGGGTTTACGTGGCGCGGAGTAACCGTCACCAACCCGTTTGCTCCCACGCCCAACCCCTTATTGGCGGCATTGCTCGAGGGATGACCGGCTTGGGAGCGGCGGAGTCGTCCTGTTAGAATGCAAGCGATGCCTAAGGCTCTAACAGCTGACGACATTCTTCCGTTGGTCGCGTCGCTGACGCCACAAGAACGCGTGCGTTTGCTGCGGTTGATTTCCTTGCCGCAGGGTGCCGACGCGCCCGTTTACCAGTCCGTACCCCCTTCGCGTGACGAGTTCTCGGCGGACGAGGAGCCGCTGGGTTGGGATGCAGAGGGCTGGGTTTCGGCTTCCCGATAAGCGGCGGCCGGTCATGCTTCTCACCCGAAATGACGTGATTGACCGTCTGAATGAGATCATCGTCGTGCCGGCGACGCGAACCATTCGAAGTTTGACGACTGAGGTAATCTTGTCAGTGGATGACGGGATGCCGGTCGCATGCGCGCTGAATTTCGATCACGTTTCGCTGGCGCAACGGAATCGAATTGGTCCAGTCTTGTGCGTCTGTTGGAGACTCGATGGGTTGAAGTGCGTCGTGCGCTCCTCATCGCATGTGGCTTCGGCAGCGGAGAAAGCGATTGACGCGGCACGATAGGCGACGGCCGAATGCCCCGCCTGGGTACGACGGGCTCAAGAAACCTGGAAGCACCCAGATGCATCCAGATCTCGCGAACGCACATCTACGCCTTGGCCACTACTGGTCCAAGTGCAGTTTGCGTGCGGTATCTTCTGCCAGGAGCTCCGCGATAAGGCGTTGGGAAACCCGGAAATTGGTCGCAGCCAAATTCTTCAATGAGGTGGGAAGGTCTAACGAGGCTCCGCCTCAGACCGACGAGGTATATTTCCACCGGGTCTGAAGATCGGGCATAATCCGGTAGATGGCTCCGGTCGACAGTGGAGAACTGCAAGCAGTTCTCGCCAATGATTTAGGCCGCCGAAGCGGCAGTCGATCCCGAGCGATCGGAGTCGTGCCGGAGCCAAAATGAGCGTATCACGATCAGTCGCCGAAGTTCTCCATGAGCA
>JAIQEX010000138.1 GCA_020073615.1 Terriglobia bacterium | reverse complement strand
ACCGGCAGGCGCGCAGTGGAGACAATCTTCGCGTGCGCGGCCTCGGGGCGAGTCATCCAGGCCGGCACCGCCACTGGCGTGCCATCGGCCCGCCGCAAAACATAGTAGACCTCATCGTGAGAATCGTACACTCTGACTACTGGCAGACTGTGTGTACGCAAGGGATGGAACGGGTAATAGATCGTGATTTCAGAAAACCGTTGTTGATGGGCAGTATGTCGTTCAGTTCTTCAAGTGGATCAAACAGCACCTGCGGATCAAAGCGTTCTTTGGCACCAGCGAGAACGCGGTCAAGACCCAGACTTGGATCGCCGTGTCGGTTTATGTCCTGGTGGCGATCGTCCGCAAGCGACTGGGGCTGGACGCGAGTCTTTACCAAATTCTACAGATTCTGAGCATCACGCTTTTTGAAAAAGTGCCCATTTTGCAGGCTCTCCAAGCATCGGACTCCCACTCCGATTTACCCGATTCCGACAACCAGTTGAATCTATTCGACTTTTAGCCGGACAGCAGTGGAAATGGATATACCAATAAACCGCGACCTCCGCGGCGTAAGCTTCAAGAACCTCGGTCGAATTCGCAATGAGCTGGAAACAGCGAGGACGGCCAAAACACATACTGATCGGGGAATTGCGCTCGACCAAGCAACGAAGTCCTTTGAGCGCCTCTACAAGAGAGTCAAGAAAGGGCCCCCGGCCCCTACTCGCGCCGCAGCGCTTGCATGGGGTCGATGCGCGCCGCGCGGCGCGACGGAACCCAGGCGGCGAGGAGCGCACTCCCCGACAGCACGGCCACCGCGGCGGCGAGCGTGAGCGGATCGCGCGCGGAAACGTGGAACAGCATGGCCTGAAGCAGGCGCAGGGCGAACAGCGATCCGGCCACTCCCAGCAGGGCGCCGGCCGCCGTGGAGCACGCGGCTTGCTGCAACACCAGCCCGGCGATGGCGCCCGAAGTGGCGCCCAGGGCCACGCGCACACCGATTTCCCCGGTGCGCTGCGCCACCAGGAATGAGCTGACGCCGTAGAGGCCAATGGCCGCCAGCAACAGTCCCACCCCCGCGAAGATGGTCAGCAGCAGGGCGTTGAAGCGCGCCCGCGCGGTCAGCCGGCCGGCGCGCTGTTGCATGGTCTCGATGGTCACCGGCAGGGCCGGGTCGAGCGCGGCTATCTGCCCGCGCACCCAACCGGCCAGGAGGCGCGGTTCAAGCTCGCTGCGCAGGATGGCGGTCGCGCCCGGCCCCAGGTTGTCCGCGGAGAACTTGCGCACCAGGTAGTATTCCGGATCGTCGCGGTCCATGGGCCCGCTGTTTTTGACGTTCGCCGCCACGCCGATCACCGACAGCCAGGGGCCGGCGCGGCCGGGCCGGATCTGCTGCGCGAGCGGGTCCTGGCCGGGGAACATGCGCCGGGCGAGCAGGTCGCTCAGGATTACCACGTTGCGATTCGGATCGCGGTCGTCTTCGACAAACGCGCGGCCGCGCAGGATGGGAATGCCGAGGGCGGCAAAGTAGCGCGGCGTGACGTAGCGCCACGCCACGGGGCCACCCGTGCCGTCGGTCGAGCGCGCCCGGCCCGCGACGTCGATGGCGGCGTAGAGCATCGAGTGAGTCGTGTCGCCGGTGGGCGGCAGCGAGTCGCTGACCGCAACTTCCTCGATGCCGGGGATGCGGCGCAGGCGGGCTTCCAGCTCTGCGAAGAACGCCTGACGCCGCGCGGATTCAGAATACGATTTGCGGCCCAGCGTGACTGTGGCGGTGATCACGTGCCGTGTCCGGATGCCGAGCGGCTGATCGGCCAGGCTCCAGAGGCTGCGCAGCAGGAGGCTGGCGCCCGCCAGCAGGACCAGCGAAATGGCGAACTGCGCGGCCACCAGCGTGTGCCGGAAGAGGTGATGGCGCGCGGTGAGCGCACGCCACCCGGCGAGGCTTTCCGCACGCGGATTCTGGAGCGCCGGGGCCAGCCCGGAGAGCAGGCCGGCCGCCGAGGAAACGAGCAGCGCGAACGCCAGCATGCGGCCGTCCACACCCGCCTGGCTCAAGCGCGGGATCCCTTCGGGCGCCATGGCCACGAACAGCCGCAGCAGGGCGAAGGACAGCGCGCATCCCGCCGCGCCTCCAGCCGTCGCCAGGAGGATGCTCTCGGTGAGCGTCTGCCGTACCAGCCGGCCGCGTCTGGCGCCCAGTGCGGCGCGCAGGGCGAGCTCCCTTTGCCGCGCGGCGGCGCGCGCCAGCAGCAGGTTGGCCACGTTGGCGCAGGCGATGAGCAGCACCGCCAGCACGGCCGCCAGCAGAATCCAGGAGGCCAGGCGCGCGTCCTGGATCTGGCGGTCGCGCAGCGAGCGCACGCGCAGCTTGACATCCCTGCGGAACGCCGCGGGGACGAATGCGAGCGATTCCTGGAAGAGCGGCCCGAGCGCGGCGGCGGCCTGTGCCACGGTCACGCCCGGCTTCAACCGGGCGATGGCGCGCAGTAGAGTGGTGCCTTTGCGCGCGCGCTGCTCCGCTTCATCCATGGTATGCGGCACGAGCACATCGGCCGGCGCGAGCGTGGGCATCTCGAACCGCGGCGGCAGGACGCCGGCCACCGTCGCGGATTCGCCATCGAGCGAGTTGGGCCTGCCCACCACGCGCGGATCGGCGGCGAAGCGGCTGCGCCACAGCCCGTAGCCGATCAGCACGACTCTCGGGGCATGCGGGCGGCTGTCCGCGGGCGCGAAGTTGCGGCCCAGGAGCGGCTGAACTCCCAAAACCGGCAGCAGGGCGGCCGACACGTCGGCGCAATGCACTCGAACCGGCCGCGCATCGGTCAGGTCGCAATCGCCCGCGCCGGCCCAGTAGGCCATCGCCCGGAAGGGCGTCTGGCGGTCGCGCCAGTCCAGAAAATCGTAGGCCAGCAGGAACTCCTCGCTCGCGATGGGCGCCACCATGCCGAGCGAGACCAGGCGGCCGTCTTCGGCGTAGGGAAGGCTGCGGAACAGGATGCGGTCCACCACGCTGAAGACCGCCGTCGAGGCGCCGATGCCGAGAGCCATGGCCACAATAGCGGCGCAGGCAAACGCAGGAGCGCGAGAGAGACCGCGCGCGGCATAGCGCAGGTCATGGAGCAGGATCTCGAGATGACCGGTAACTGACATACAGCTCCCCTCCGGAGGCCCCGATCGGATTAGAGGCCGGGCCGCGGCGAAAAGTTCCGGGGGTAGAATGGACTACCCTGTCCATGTGATTGGGCGTGGTTGCGAGGCGGTATTCGACCCCACGGACGAGCTACTCGACGGTGACGCTCTTGGCGAGGTTGCGCGGCTGGTCGACGTCGCAGCCGCGGCGGACGGCGATGTGATAGGCCAGCAGTTGCAGCGGCACGATCTCCAGGATGGGGGTCAGTAGGTCCGATGACGGCGGAATCTCGATGACGTGATCGGCCATCCTGCGCACCTTGTCGTCGCCCTGCGTGGCGAGCGCCACCACGATGCCTTCGCGCGCCTTCACCTCCTGGATGTTGGAGAGCGTCTTCTCATAGAGCAGCCGGCTCTCCGGGCTGGCGGCATCGTGCGTGGCCAGCACCACCACGGGCAGTGTCTCGTCGATCAGCGCGTTGGGTCCGTGTTTCATTTCGCCCGCGGGGTAGCCTTCGGCGTGGATGTAAGAGATCTCTTTCAGTTTGAGGGCGCCTTCGAGCGCGATGGGGAAGTGCACGCCCCGCCCGAGGAACAGAAAGTCGGTGGCGCGGAACAGCTCTTTGCCCAGCGCCTCGTACACCGCGTCGTTGGAGAGCACGGTCTCGAGCTTGCCGGGGATGCGCAGCAGTTCCTGCACCAGGCAGCGCGACGATTCCTCGCCGAGGAAGCGATTGGCCTGCCCCAGGTACATGGCCAGGATGAACAGCGCGGTCAACTGGCAGGTGAACGCCTTGGTGGAAGCCACGCCGATCTCCGGGCCGGCGTGGGTAAAGATGCTGCCCGCGGCTTCGCGCGTCACCATGGAGCCGACCACGTTGCAGATGGCCAGGGTGCGGGCGCCCTTCAGTTTGGCCTCGCGCTGCGCCGCCAGGGTATCGGCGGTTTCACCGGACTGCGAAATCACCACCGTGAGGGTATCCTCGCCTACGATCGGGTCGCGGTAGCGGAACTCGCTGCCGTAATCCACCTCGACGGGAATGCGCGCCAGTTTTTCGATCATGAATTTGCCGGCGAGTGCGGCGTGCCAACTGGTGCCGCAGGCGATGATCTTCACCTGGCGGAAGCGCGCGAATTCGGCGGGCGCGATATCCATCTCATCCAGGAAAATGCGGCCGGACTCCTGCCCCACGCGTCCCAGCGTGGTATCGCGGACGGCGCGCGGCTGCTCGTAGATCTCCTTGAGCATGAAATGCTTGTAGCCGCCCTTTTCCGCCAGAATGGGGTCCCACAGCACGTGCGTGATCTGGCGGCTCACGGGGCGGCCTTCGAAATCGGTCAGTTGCACGCCTCCCGGGGTGAGAATGGCCATGTCCCCATCGGCCAGGAAAAACATGTCGCGGGTGTGGCTGAGGATGGCCGGAACGTCGGAGGCCACGAAATATTCGTTGTCGCCGATGCCGATCACCACCGGCGGGCCGGAGCGCGCGGCCACGATCTTGTTGGGGTCGGTGCGCGCGATCACAGCCAGCGCGAACACGCCGGCCAGCTCTTTGACCGCGGCGCGCACGGCTTCTTCGAGATTGCCCTTGAAGTACTTCTCCACCAGGTGGGCGATGACCTCGGTATCGGTCTCGGTCTTGAAGGCGTGACCCTCGGATTCCAGGTCATGCTTGAGGGGCAGATAGTTCTCCACGATGCCGTTGTGGACCACCACGATGTCGCCCTTGCAATCGCGATGCGGATGGGCGTTTTCTTCGGTGGGGCGGCCGTGCGTGGCCCAGCGGGTGTGGCCGATTCCGAACGTGCCCTCGAGCGGGTTCATGCGGATGGCATCTTCCAGGTTGCGCAGTTTACCTTTGGCGCGGCGCACCGCCAGCTCGTGGTTGCCGCAATAGACCGCCAGGCCGGCCGAGTCGTATCCGCGATACTCGAGACGCTTCAGTCCTTCAAGGATGATGGGGACGGCCTTATTCGTCCCGATGTAGCCGACGATTCCGCACATTCTTCAATTATAGAGGCGGCCGGTCAATCCAGGAGCTCGATGCGGTATTCCTCGATCACGGGATTGGCGAGGACTTCGTGGGCAACGGTCTCGATATCCCGGCGCGCCTGTTCGGGCGTGACATCGGGGGCGAGGGTGATATCAAAGAACTTGCCCTGGCGCACCCCGGAGATGCCCCGGTAGCCGAGTCCGTTGAGCGCCGCGCGCACGGTCTGCCCCTGCGGATCGAGGACCGTGGACTTCAGGGAAACGAAGACGCGAGCTGTCATGGGGAACCCCGATTATCGCACGGCAAGCCGATTGTAAACTGTAGCGGGCGCCGCAGATTTCTGTTCCGCGCGGTTCCGGGCCTTGTCTTACTTCACGAACGATATGGGGACAGCGAGTTCCCCGTGATGCGAAAAGTTCAACAGGAGAAAAGACAATGTTCAAAAAGCAAATCCTATTCGCCCTGGCCGGTGTCGGCCTGGTGTCGACATCAACGGGGACGGCGCTTCAGGCTATGCCGCGCGGCACCGCCCAGACCCTGGTGGCCCGCGGGCAGGCCGAGCCCAACGACCGGCGGCGCGAGCAGCAGCCCAACGATCCCCGCCACGAACCGCAGCCCGGCGACAACCACCGGCGCGGCAAAGGCCGCCCGGTGATGTCGCAGACCCTGGTGGCCCGCGGGCAGGCCGAGCCCAACGACCGGCGCCGGGGCATGGAGCCTGGCGATCCGCGTCACGAGCCGCAGCCCGGCGACCCGCGCCACGAACCGCAGCCCGGCGACAACCGCCGGCGCGGCAAGGGTCACGCAGTCGTATCGCAGACGCTCATGGCCCGCGGGCAGGCCGAGCCCAACGACCGGCGCCGGGGCATGGAGCCCGGCGATCCGCGCCACGAGCCGCAGCCCGGCGACCCGCGGCACGAGTCCCAGCCCGGCGACAACCACCGGCGCGGCAGGGGACACTCGGTAATGGCGTAAGACTTCATCTCCTCGCAGCAGGTCCGGCCGGTGGGCGGCGTCGCCGTTCCTCCGGCCGGCTTTTTTTTGCCGCATGCGTGCCAACGGCCCGGCACGTGCACTTATAGTAGGGCATGACTCTTCAGCCGCCACTCCGCCGCGCCATCGGCGTCTTCGATTCGGGCGTCGGCGGGCTCACCGTCCTGGAAGCGCTTCGCCGCCGGATGCCGCACCGCGACTTCGTTTACCTGGGCGACACGGCCCGCGTGCCCTACGGGCGCAAGCCGCCGGAGATGGTGGTCGATTTCGCCAACGGAATCGCGGAATTTCTGTGCGGCCTGGGCGTGGAGGGCCTGGTAGTGGCCTGTAATACGGCCTCCGCGGTGGCGCTTCCGGGGCTTGCCGAGCGGTGCCCGGTGCCGGTTTGGGGGGTAATCGACCCAGGTGTGGAAGCGGCGACACGCGCCACCCGCGGCGGAACGGTGGGCGTAATCGGTACCAAGGCAACCATTGGCAGCGGCGCGTACCAGCGCCGGCTGCAGGCGCACGGCCTGGAAACCTGGGCGCAAGCCTGCCCCATGCTGGTGCATGTAGTGGAAGAAGGGTTGGCCGATTCAAGCGAGGCCGAAATCCTGGTGCGCCACTACCTGGACGGCCGCCCGGAGATCGACGCGCTGATTCTGGGATGCACGCACTATCCTCTGCTGCGCGGCGTGCTCCAGCGCGTGGTGGGAGACGCTGTGACGCTGGTGGACAGCGCGGAAGTGACGGCGGAGACGGTGAGCGCCGCCATGGATGGCGCCGCACGGCCCAAGGCGGGCACGGACGCCCACGGCGCCGGGCGCGTAGTGCACTTTGTCACCGGCGACCCGGCGGCCTTTGCGCACACCGCGCGGGTGATTGGCGGCGTCGATGGCGAGATGGTTCCACTGCCGGTGACGGCGCTTGACCGGCGGACGCGCGGGACCGCAGCCTCCACGGCGCGCATGGATTCGCGTTGAAGGCCGTCAGTCTTCTCGCGATTTCCCGTTGTTTGGCAGGGCCGGACGCCGACTCTACACTCCTGGACATGGAAGTGCACTTTAGGCCTGAAACCGAAACTCGACTGAACGAGCTGTCCTCCAAGAGCGGTGCTGCCCGAATTGCCCCACCTCAAGTTTCGTTTCGCGGTGGCGAACGAAATGCCTGCGAGCAGGGATTCGCCTAGCATCGGATCGCCGAAGCGGATGTCCAACGTCGCACTCTAGGCCTGTCCATGGCCGCGACTATGTCGATCACCAACATTCTGACCGACGTTGCGCGAAAGCGGGCCCGGGACAAACGCGACGCCACGACCAAATAGCACTTCTGCCCGGACTCGCAGCCGGTCACGACGACATCCTCTTGTGCGTGCACTTTCGCGCCGTCCACGAGATTCTTGATCTTGACTGGACGGCCCGGACTCGCGAACACTTCCACTACGAGGAAGATCACCACCGCCGCTGCGTCAACCGGGACAGGCCAACGTCGACGCACAACCCAGCGCCATATACGGCCGAAGATATTGCCGTCCGGCGCGTGATCCTCGGCGGCTTGCTCAAGCGGCTGTTGAAGTGTGAATTCTACCACAAAGCCTCAGTTCGGGATGTCTATCTTCCCGCCAGGAATGCTGCCCTCTCCGCATTTTACCGTGGCGCCCAATCAGGCACTCGGTTCCGTAGAGGCGGGATCGGAAAAGGCTCTGCCGTCGCCTGATACTTTCGTGGCTCTTGATCCCACGGGCGCGCGCAGTCCACCACGCGCCCCGTGCGGCCGTGGGACCGGCTCCCGCACGGCCATTCCGCCCACGCATCGGCTATATGGCGATTTCCAAAACCTGTCTGAACAAGATTGCACGGACAGGATTACGGACGGCCGTATCGACCGCGCGCGCACGTGTGAGGCCCGTGGCATACCAAAAGTGAAATCGGTGTCCAGACAAGGTTCAGTTCCACGCGCAAGGTCATGCAAGGCTATGGGAGAAGATATTGTCCGGGACCTGCGATGAAGCTAGCCGGCCCGCTTGCTGCTCGCTCGCCGGAGCTTCGGCTTGCTCTTGCTCATGAGATTGAGCGCCACTGCGGCGCGGATGAGATCCTTCAATGCCGCCTCATCGACCTTGTCGCCTTCGTGGATGTCGATGGCACGCCTGGCATTCCCGTCAAGGCTGGAGTTGAATAGACCTGACGGGTCCTTCAACGCAGCTCCCTTGGCAAATGTCATCTTGACGGCGTTCTTGTACGTCTCTCCCGTGCAGACGATGCCGCCGTGCGAAAAGACGGGAGTCCCCATCCACTTCCACTCTTCGACGATCTCAGGGTCTGCCTCGTGTATGATCTTGCGCACTTTCGCGAGCATTCTCCCGCGCCAGTCCCCAAGTTCCTTGATCCTCTCGTCGATGAATGCAGTGGCAGATTCCACCGGGACGGACCTTTTCATATACAGCTCCAACTCTCGCACCTATTTTAGCTGCGGAGACGTTGCGCGGTCAGGCGCCCGCCGGCGTGGACGGCAGTCGGCGCCAGAAGAAGTACGAGAGCCCCCAGACCACCCCGGTGGCCGCCGCCCAGCCCCACGCCTCCGGGCCATCGCCCACCGAGAGGTGGGCGATAAGCGCCGAGGCGAGGTTGATGGCGAAGCCGGCGTAGGCCAACTCCTTGAGCCGCGCCGGCACCGGCGCAAGCATCAGCACCACGCCGAGGAGCTTGGCCCACGAGAGCTCCACCCGGAAGTAGGCGGGGAAGCCGAGGTGGGTGAACGCCTCCGCCACTTGCGGCAGGCGAAGTTGCGTGTAGGCGCTGGCGCTCATCTGCAGGCAGAAGAGAGCGGTGACGATCCAATAGATGGTCGCCATGGCTTTCGGGGTTGTCTCGGCGGCGACGAAGGCCGGCCTCTGCAGTGTCGTTTCCATGGGTTTCTTCCTCCTTTCAACGCTTCGGGGCGTTGGGCGCCCAACCTGGGGTCTCAACGCCGAACTGCTTGGCGTACTCGGCGGTCAATCGCTGCCAGCCGCCGAACTTCATGGCCTCGGAGCCGGCGATGCGTCCAATCGGCTCACCCGTGAGGAGCCGCTCCAGGACGTCGAAGCAGATGTGCCAGCCCGCGGCGCCCCACGAGATGAAGCGGCGATCGATGCTGTGCCACAGCGTCAGGCGCGTGCCGCCGCCAAGGGCTTCGAGCTCCCACCGGATATCGTTGTACTCAAGCAAACTCGGCGCGTCGGCTCGCGTCACCGTGGTTTCGATCGGCGTGGGCGCTCCCACCCAGGTAAGATTCACCTTACTTCCAACGGTACCCAGGCTCCCATCGGCTACGAAGGGAGCCCACTCGCGCAGGTGCGCCGGGTCGGTTAGCGCAAGCCAGACTTTTTCCGGCGGGTGGCGCAGTTCTCTGACGAGGATGAGCGTCCACTTTTCTCCGTCCTTCCGTACCTGCGCCCCGCTGGCCGGACCCGGTGTGTACGGTTCGCGATCGGTCATCTATCTTCTCCTTGGCTTCCTTGTTGGCCTGGATTGATCCATGCGGTTGAGGTGGCGTTTGAGAGCATCGACGTAAGCCGACCAGAACCGGCGGAGCTGCGCCATCGTGCGGAACGGCCGCATTTAATAGCGTGTCAGTTGGACGAGCTGAATGAGGTTGCCGCAGGTGTCGTTCAGCATCGCAATGGTCGAGCCGGTCACGCCGCTGGGCGGCATCGTGAACTGGGCGCCGCGGGCCTTGATCCGCTCGTAGTCGCCCTTGACGTCGTCGGTGTAGAACATGGCCGCGGGCTGGCCCTGTTGAAAGATCGCGTGCTGATACGCTTTGGCAGCGGGGTTGTTGTTCAGCGCCAGCTGCAACTGAGTGCCGTCCGGCTCCTCGGGCGAGCCCACGGTCAGCCAGCGAAATGGGCCCTGACTGAAATCGGCTTTCTTGGCAAAGCCCAGCACTTCCGTATAGAAGCGCAGGGCCTTGTCCTGGTCGTCCACGAATACGCTGGTCAATTTGATTTTCATTTCGTTTCTCCTCTGTCACGTTCGCGGTTTGGTCCGCGTCGTCTGTTCCTTGTCTTCCCTTTCGTTAGTGTGGATTGATCCGTGCGATCCATGCGGTCGAGGTGGCGTTCGAGAGCATCCACGTGAGCGGACCAGAACCGGCGGAACGGAGCCAGCCAGGCATCGATCTCCTGAAGTGGTTCGGGTTTCAGCCGGTAGAGACGGCGCTGTGCGTCCACCGTGGATTCCACGAAACCGGCCTCGCGCAGCACGCGCAGGTGCTTTGACACGGTCGGCTGCGGCATACGAAGCTGACGCTCGATCTCTCCCACCGACTGTTGTGACGAGACCAGGAGGCTCAATATCGCGCGGCGGTTCGGCTCCGCAATGACTTCGAAAACAGATTCCACTCTTTTGATATACTTCAAGAGGCATATGCGTGTCAAGGCATATAGTGGCTCGGCACAGGCAACGGTTTCAGTCGGCGTGCGGGGACGTACAGTCAAATGCGTTGTTTGGGCGGGTGCTACTCGACACCAACACAGCCCGGCGGGACGATTTGTCTTATACGGCGCGCCTGGCACCTCAGATTCGTTTCGCGGTGGCGAACGAATTGCATCGCGGAGCGGGAACCATGCGTGTGTCTGTGAAACGTTCCGGACCCATTAAGTCGCTGATCCCTCGGCAGCGTCTTCCCGGAGGCGCCGTGCCCTCAGGTTTCTGCATGCGAAACGATGCAATAATCCTTGAAGGTGCTTGCCTGCGGGCCAGGGATTCGCCTAGCATCGGATCGCCGAAGCGGATGTCCAACGTCGCACTCTCGCCCGTAGGCCTGTCCATGGCCGCGGCCATGTCGATCACCAACGTTCTGACCGACGTTGCGCGAAAGCGGGCGCTCGACAAACGCGACCTGATTCCCGCGACATTCTGGATCCGGACGGCGGTTACGATGGCATTCGGACTGGTCCTGTTGTGGCGCATCGCGGGCGGCGCTCGCGTGACCATTCGCGATGGCGGGCCGCTGTTCGGGATTTCCGCCCTGCGGCTGGCGGCGGCGCCTACCTTTTTCATCTACCTGACTCTGAATGTTCTCCTGATTACGGTGGTGATGTGGCTGTATTTTCGCGCGCTCCAGATTTCCCCGCTCTCGATGTGCGTGCCCTTCCTCTCGTTTACGCCGGTATTTTTGATTCCTTCCGGATATATCATACTGGGCGAGCTGCCGGCCGCCAGGAAACTGCTGGGAGTGGTCCTGATCGTGGCCGGCTCGCTGGTGATGAACCGGCGCCTGTTTGCAGTCGGGTGGATGGCGCCGGTGAAGGCCATCTTCCACGAAAAGGGCAGCCGGTACATGCTGCTGGTCTCGCTCATTTTTTCGGTCACCAACCCGCTCGACAAGGTGCTGGTCACGATGAGCGACGTTTTCACGGAAGCCTTTGCCTACGGGCTCGGGCTTTCCATCGCGTTCTGGATCTGGGGCAAGGCACAGCACGGAGATTTCGCGGCGGCAACCAGGGGGAATTGGAAATGGATTTCGCTCGCCGGCCTGCTGGACGCGGTTTCGCTGCTCTTTCAACTGGGGTCGTACGCCTATATCGCGGTGGTGATCACGGTGAGCATCAAGCGCGCCGGCATCGTCCTTTCGGTGTTTGCGGGCTGGCTGTTCTTCCATGAGCGCGGAGTTACCGACAAGGTGATCGCCTCGTCGGTCATGTTTTGCGGCGTGTTGATTCTCTACCTGCCGGTTTCGCCGGCCCAGGCTCTGGGCATTACCGCGGTGACCGTGGGCGGAATGGCGGCGGCGCTCTACGCGACGCGGCACGCGGCCGCCCATGCCGCGGACGACGTCGCGCCATCGGTCGCGGCGAGGTAAGGCATGACACGGCGATTGAATGTCTCTTTCGTGGGATCGGGCGGGATGGCCGGGCACTATCTGAGCGTCTACCGCGATCTCGCGTGGGTGCGGGTCCTTTCGTGCATCGACGTGAACCCGGAGAGTGCGGGGCGCGCCGCCGAAATCCTGGCCGCGGATGCGCCACTGGCGACCTCGGACTACAACCATGCGCTGGCCGATGCCGTTGATGTGGTGGTGATCAACACTCCCAACCACCTGCACAAGCCGCAAGCGATCGCCGCGATCGAGGCCGGCAAACACGTATTGTTGCAGAAACCGGTGGCCGCGAAACTGGAAGACGCCGAGGCCATCGCGCGCGCCGCCGGGCGCTCCCCGCGAACCGTCGGACTCTACATGAGCTACTTCGACCAACCGCTCATGCACGACCTCCAGGACATTGTCCGCCAGGGCCGGTTGGGCGAGGTGGTCCACTGCTACGCGCGGCTGATGCACCGGGGCGGAATGATGTGGTCGCGGGAGGCCCTCGAGGGCAAGCGCACCTGGCGCGGCTCGACTGAGCAGACCGGCGGAGGCTGCCTGATCCAGCTCGCGGTGCACTACATCCACATCTTCGAGTGGATCACGGGGGCGCGCGTGGTGCGGGCCACGGGTTTCACGCGCCGCGTGCACTGCCCGGGGCTGGAAGGCGAAGACCTCGCTACGGCGCTGCTGCAGATGGATTCCGGCGCCATGATCACGCTCGATACGGCATGGTGCGCCGATGGCGAGGAACTCGCGGTGCACGGGACCTGCGGCCGGATTGTGTATCGCGGCAATCGCCGGCTGTCGATGGCGTCGAGCGCCGGACCATTCGACGGGAGGGTGGTCCGCTACTCCGGGGGGCTCACCGAGGCCTTCGGCGGGCCGGTGGGGGTGGAGCAGACCATGGAGGTCGTGCCGCCCGGTTTTGGAGACGCGGCGAACCCGCTGAACCAGCACCGGGTTTTTCTGGAGGCAGCCCGGGAGGGACGGCCCGCGCCGGTATCGATTGATTCCGGCGTTCACGACATGCGGGTGGTGATGGCGGTGTATGAATCCGCGCGGACCGGGCGCGCGGTGGAGGTGCGGTGAGGCTGGGCATCGTCGCCGATTAGATCGACCGCAATTTCGGCAACGCCGTCCGCGTGGGAACCAGGCTCGGGCTGCGGCGTTACGAAGTGCGCTTTCTGACGAGCGGCCGCGTGCCTATGTGCGAGCAGGCCGAGATGCACGAGGTGGAGGCGATCGCCGCCCGGGAAGGGATCGAGATTACCGCGCTCTCACCCGGGCTCTTCAAGTACACCGAGGACGGCGCGAGTTTCGCCCGCGAGATGGCGGAAGTGTACGGCAGGGCCGCGGAGTGGGCGCATCGCTGGAAGCTGCCGGGACTCATCGTGTTCGGATTTCACAAGCCGGGCGCGACGGAGGAAAATGCGGGAGCGCTTCCGCGGCAGACCGTCCCCACCGAAGTTGTGGATTGGCTGGCACAGGCCGGCGAGAGGGCCGCAGGCGACGGGCTGCTTTTGATGATCGAGCCGGAGCCGGTGTGTTGGGCCGATTCGGCGCGCAGCGCCGCGGGGCTGATCGAGCGCGCCGGAGGCGGGGCGCTGCGCATCAACTACGATCCCGGCAATGTAGCCTGGATGGAGCAGCGCGATCCCATCGGCGAGTTCGACTGCGCGGCGCGCTGGATCGCCAACGTGCACGTGAAGGACCTGCGCCCATTGGCACAGCCGGCGTCGCGTCCCGAATTCGTTCCCGCGGGCGAAGGGATCATCGGCTACCGCGCGCATTTCGCCGCGCTGCGCGGCGCGGGATACGGAGGTCCGGTGTCGCTCGAACCGCACATGGACGGGCGGCCGGAGACGATTCGCAGGTGTTTGGAGGCAGTCGAAAGGCTATGGAAAGAATCCGGGAGGGAGGAACAGGAATGAAGCTGACCAGGCGCGATGCGATCGGGTTGCTGGCCGCCAGCGCGGTGACGGCGGCGGCGGACCAGGCCGCCAACGCGCAGCAGGCGGTTGCGGCGGGAAGCAACGCGCCGGTGGCATTGGGATGGCTGGGAGGAGCGCCGGGATTGGAGACCGGTGTGAGTTGGGGGGTGCCGTTCCCACGAGGCGCAGTCGGCAAGAGTCAAACGTTTACCTTGTCGGCGGGCGACGGCGGCGCACTGCCGTTGCAGAGTTGGCCGCTCGCCTACTGGCCCGACGGCTCCATGAAGTTTGTAGGCTTCGCGACCGTCGCCGGCCCCCATTCCTCCGGCGCCATGCGGCTGGCGCGCGGCACCGCCCAGGCGGGCGGCCCGGCGGTGACGGCGCGGCAAAACAATGATGCCATCGAGATCGATACCGGCAGGATGCAGTGCCGCATTCCCAGGCAGGGCGCCCACTTCATCGACACCATCGCCATGGAGGGCAGGGTGGTGGCGCGCCAGGGGAGGCTGCTGTGTTCGCTCGAAAACCGGTCGAACCTGGAGGCCGGGCGCACGCTCGGCTTTGACGAATTCATCAGCGAGCTGCAGGACGTCACGCTGGAGCAGAGCGGTCCGGTGCGCGCGGTCGTGAGAATCGGAGGGGTCCACAAAGCTTCGCAAGGCAGCCGCGAGTGGCTGCCATTCACGGTGCGGCTTTACTTTTACGCGGGTCGGGAACAGATCCGGCTGGTCCACAGTATCGTGTTCGACGGCGACCAGGAGAAGGACTTCATCCGGGGTTTGGGACTGGCGATTGCCGTGCCGATGCGGGAGCAGGTGCACAATCGCCACGTCCGGTTTTCCGGAGATGGCGAAGGCGTGTGGTCCGAGCCACTGCAGCCGCTTACCGGACGCCGGCCCCTGTCGATGTCCGGCCGCGGCAATCTGTTTGCGGATCAACTCGCGGGCCAGCGGATTCCGAACCGGGAGGAGTTCGACCAGCGCGGGCAGAAGCTGCTGGCCGACTGGGCGGTCTGGGACTCGTACAAGCTGGTGCAGCCCACCTCCGGCGGCTTTGCCATCCAGAAGCGCACCAATCCGAAGAGCTGCTGGCTCGATTCGGCGGCGGGCCGGCGCGCCTCCGGACTCGTATTTGCGGGGGATGTCTCCGGCGGCCTGAGCATCGGCGTGCGGAACTTCTGGCAATCGTACCCGGCTTCCCTGGAGGTGCGGAACGGCGCGACGGAGGCCGCGGACCTGCACGTGTGGCTATGGTCGCCCGATGCCCCGGCAATGGACCTGCGGCATTACGACGTCAAAGCGCACGATTTGGACTCCAGCTACGAAGACGTGCAGCCGGGCTTCAGTACGGCGCACGGAGTGGGGCGCACCAGCGAAATGACCCTGTTCCCGGCGGCGGGCCTTCCCAGCCGGGAGGACACCGCGCGCCAGGCGAAACTCAGCCATGAGCCTCCGCTGCTGGTGGCCACGCCGCAATACATCCATTCCACGGGAGTGTTCGGCATCTGGAGCCTGCCGGACCGGTCGGTGCCCGCGAAGGCTGCGATTGAGGACCGGCTGGACGCGGCTTTCGCGATCTATCACCGGGAAGTCGACCAGCGGAACTGGTACGGCTTCTGGAATTACGGCGACGTGATGCACCAGCACGACGGCCCGCGTCACACGTGGCGCTACGATGTGGGCGGCTACGCCTGGGATAACACCGAGCTCGGCACCGATGTGTGGCTGTGGTACAGCTTCCTGCGCACCGGCCGCCCCGACATGTTCCGCATGGCCGAGGCCATGACGCGTCACACCAGCGAAGTGGATGTGTACCACCTGGGCCGCTTCGCGGGGTTGGGTTCCCGCCACAACGTGCGGCACTGGGGGTGCGGCGCCAAGGAGCCGCGGATCAGCCAGGCCGCCTACCGGCGTTTCTACTATTATCTGACCACCGACGAGCGCACCGGCGACCTGATGCGCGCGGTGGTGGATGCGGACTACAAAACCGTCGAGATCGACCCCATGCGGCTGGCGGCGCCACTCAAGAGTCCGCTGCCGTATCCGGGCCGGATTCGCGGCGGGCCGGACTGGCTGGCATTCGCGGGCAACTGGATGACGGAGTGGGAACGCACCGGTGACGTGAAGTATCGCGACAAGATCGTCGCGGGAATGGACTCCATCGTGAGGATGCCGTACGGGTTCCTGTCCGGTCCGGACCAGCTTTACGGGTATGACCCGAAGTCCGGCCGGATGTATCCCCTGGTAGACGACGGATTCGGCACTTACAACCTCGCCACAATTATGGGGGGCGCCGAGGTGGTATTCGAGCTGAACGAGCTCATCAACCACCACGGATGGCACAAGGCCTGGCTGCAATACTGCCGGCTTCACAATGCGCCCAAGGAGGTCGCCGCGCGCGACAACTCGACGGGAACGGAGGGCAGCGACGCCCGCTATGCGCGCGCGGGGCGGCTGGCGGCTTACGTGTACCGGCAATCCAAGGACGCGGCATTTGCCAAAAAAGCCTGGAGCGGCGTACGGCTGCCGGGTTTTGCGACGACCCACTTCGATCCGCCCCTCGTCATGAGCCCTCTCGACGAGGTGCCGCTGCTATCCACCAACGGCACCGCGCAGGGATGTCTGGAGGCCATCGAAGTACTCGAAATGTGCGGCGATCAGACGCCGGAGGAAGCGGGATCAGGGCGTGGATAAGCCATAAAGCCTTGGCGTGCGGACGGATTTCGCAATCCTCATCAAGATTTTCAGACCTCCAAGGAAGGCGAGCGCCGGTATTCTCCACCAGATGTCGTCAATGCAGTTCCACAAGTCCGACACGGCTATCCTGATCCTGATCGGATCTGCACTTCCCACGTGGAGCGCCAGAACTTCACGATTCGGATGTCTATGCGGCGGATGACAAGATTGACAATCGGCTTCTCGAAGTTATTGGGGGTGAGACTTATCAGCTTTCAATCGGTCTGTCACTAGCGTGGACCACCCTCAACGGTAGTGACTAGCTAGCTAGGTTAACCGAACCTTCGCAGTTCGACAGATCTGACGCCGGAATGTCTTTTGTTTTCAACAAAAATACTCCAAAGGTCTCCACTACATTTTGAGTTGGGGAAAGGGAGCTGACGAAGCAGAAGTGGTGATGCGCGGCGGCGGTTGTTGCGGCAATACGAGGTTCAGGTGATGAAGCAAAATGGCCTGCTCGGGATCCGGTT
>JAIQEX010000137.1 GCA_020073615.1 Terriglobia bacterium | reverse complement strand
AAAAGAGGAGCCTAAAAACCAAAATCAAAAAAAGACAAAACCCTCCTATGAAAGGAAAACCAAAACACCGACGGTGGAAGCCCTGTAGGGCCTCCCGTTGGTCGGCACCGAGACTGCGCAAAACCAAATCAGAAAGGAGCCCTGGAGTGCCGGTCGCTTCGTTTCCCGTCCAGGCTCATCCTTGGATGAGAATATGCTAAGCCTTTACGTTTTCGCCAGCGGCCGCTGCCATAAATCTTCCTGAGACGTGGGAGCTCGCGTATCGACTTGCCGGTAGCGAACGTTTCCACCTCGACAATCGGGCCGCAGATCTCGAAGACCACTCGTGCGGAATTGTAGCAGACGAGCGAGGTGCATCGTATATGCAGCCAAGTATTTCGGGATTTCGACTGGCTCCGGTCCTTGACCATGTCCGGCGAGCTTGTTCCTCAAGGTGGGCACTCCCGCTCCAGCGTCGTCCTCAATGCACCGAAGTGCGATTGCAGATAGTCCGCTACCAAGCCATTCTCAAAAACAATTGACAGCAGCTTGGCCGATGTGTCTTTTTGCGGATCGAATTTCCATTTCCGTTGTAGGCAAATGACCTTAAGCGTACTTTCGAGCGCGTTCAGGCTTTCGCGGATTGCTTCCTTCGTGTTCCCCTTCAGGTATGCTTTGTGGGCGCTAAAGAATTCGTGGTTCGGACCGTCGAAACCCTTCGCCGTGAGCAGTCTTGCAGCAGCTTCGGTGATTTCGGCATGCGTGAACTGGGAATCCCGCCGCATCACCTCGCCACCCGTAAACTGATACCCGAGATGATGTTGATCAAATCGCTGATTGAGCTGCCTTATTGCTTCATCCGGCCCAATTTCGCATTCGGCTCCCTCCAATTGGTGTGGTTGCGCTGCACGCACAGCACGGTCCACGACTCGGAACGCCAGATCTATAAAATCCAGAGCGCCCAACAGATCAGTCTCGCTGATAAAGAACTGAAGGCACTCTGCCTTGGGTCCCAGTGATAAGTAAACCCCTTGGCTCGACAAGCAGAAGACGCCCCGCTCCTCCCTCAAGGTGCCGCGGATCAAGGTCCAGAGACCGTGAGAGAAACTGGCATAGCGGTATTCACCGGGTTCGACGTACAGCTTTCCGAGCGACTTTTCGAGGATGTACCAAGCCTGGGTACGGAAGGCCTGCGGAATGTTGTCGTACTGATAAGGTAGGTTGCCCGGCGGCGGTTTATGGCGGGCTGAGAACAGATGAAAGGGCATGGAGGCGCTGAAACAATTTTACCTCGGATGTTTCGGCTGAATGCGTGCGCTTGGCTGCGCCGCAAGGACTGGAACCGCCTCCCAGTCTAAACGCTACCAGTACCCGCTCTCGAATACCGTCTTCCGGCACTTGCCGCAGAACTCCGCCCCTTTGACGTCCAGGCGCTCGACCGCGTGGCTGGAGGTCATGACGCACCTCCAGTCGGCGCAGTGCCGCAGTCCGAACGTGTGGCCCAGCTCGTGGGCGGCCTCTTTGACCAGACGCTCCCGCAGCAGGTCGCCCCGCGCCGGCATGCCGTAGAACTCCTCGTGCAGGCGCGCCGACGATACCACCGCGCAGGCGCCGTCGAGCTGGGCCTCGCCGAAGACGAAAGTCAGCACGGGCACGTAGAGGTCGCAGGTGGTGACGCCGAGCACGCGTGCGTCGGGATCGGCGGCGCGCTCCAGCTTCTGGATGATGGCCGTCGAATAATACTGGTTGCGCGCGGCGTCGAGCGCGAAGGAAAGATCGATCGTTTCCGGGCGGATGCGGCAGGGCGTGCGGAAGATACGGGCCAGCGCCACCGCCAGGTGCTCCAGCACATCGAGCCCCGGCGCCGCGCCCCCGGCGTTCCCCCCGCCCGGCGATCCGAGCGGGATCAGATGGATGGGTTTCACCGCAGTCCGTAGCGGCGCAGCTTGTTATACAGGGTGGTGCGGTCGATATCGAGGATGCGCGCCGCCCGCGAAAGATTGTGCTGGGTCTCCCGCAGGATGCGCTCGATATGTACGCGCTCGATATCTTCCAGGGTCTTGCCGCCCTTGGGCTCGTCCACCTGGAACTGGAAGGAGAAGTCCGACGGCCGGATCTCCGGGCCGCGTCCCACCACCAGGGCGCGCTCCACGGCGTTTTCCAGCTCGCGCACGTTGCCCGGCCAGTCGTGCCCCATCAGCGTTTCCATGGCCTCGGGCGAGATCTGCGGCATGGGCCGGCTGGTGGCCATGCAGAACTTGTTGAGAAAGTGGTTCACCAGTAGCGGGATGTCCTCGCGGCGGTCGCGCAGCGGCGGCAGATCGATGCAGAATACGTGCAGCCGGTAATACAGATCGGGCCGGAAGCTGCCCGCCTTCACCAGCGCTTCCAGGTTTTTGTTGGTGGCCGCGATGCAGCGGAAATCCACCTTGATCTGCTGGTTGCCGCCCACGCGGACGATCTCTTTCTCCTGCAACACGCGCAGCAGGTCGGTCTGCGTCTTGAGGCTGATGTCGCTGATCTCGTCCAGGAAAACCGTGCCGCCGTCGGCTATTTCGAATTTGCCCTTCTTGCGGTACTGCGCGCCGGTGAAGGCGCCCTTCTCGTGCCCGAACAGCTCGCTTTCCAGCAGCGTCTCGGTGAGCGCGCCGCAGTGAATCGTCACCATGGGCATGTAGCGCCGCGGGCCGGCCGCGTGGATGGAGCGCGCCACCACTTCCTTGCCGGTTCCGCTCTCCCCGGTGATGAGCACGGTGGCCTCGGTGGGCGCCACCATTTCGATCAGCTCCACCACCTTCTTCATGGCCGGGCTCTTGCCGATCATCTCGGTGGCCGGGATGGCCTCCTGCAGGTCCTCGCGCAGGCGCGCCACTTCGCGGCGGGCGCGCTTATGCTCGAGCGCGTTCGACACCAGGTGCGACAGCTCGTCGGGGTCCACCGGCTTGGTGATGTAGTCGTAGGCGCCCATTTTGAGGGCTTGTACGGCGGTGTCCACCGACGCGTACCCGGTCATGACCACCACCGTCAGGTCGGGATCGGCTTCCTTCAACCGGGCTTGCAGCTCCATGCCGTCCATGCCGGGCATTTTGATATCGATCAGCGCGATATCGAACTCGGCCTGCTGGATGGTCTCCAGGGCTTCGCGCGCGCTGCCCACCGGGCGCGCGGTGTAGCCCTCGCTGGTGAACCACTTCCCCAGCGAGTCGCGCACCACCAGCTCGTCGTCGACGATCAGGATTCTGCCCTTGGTTTTTACCGCTACCGAAGGTTCTGCCACGCTCACCATGATTTCCTCCGTGTCTCGCGCTTCACTTGCTCACCCCGGCGGCCACCGCCGCCGTTACCGGCAGCGCCACCTGAAACTCCGTTCCTTCACCCGGCGTGGAGCGGACCGAGATCTCTCCCGCGTGCTGCTCCACGATGCTATGGGCCACGGCCAGGCCGAGACCCGTGCGATTCTGGTCCTCTTTGGTAGTGAAGAATGGATCGAAAATGCGCGGCAGCACATCCGCCGGGATGCCGCTTCCCGTGTCTTTCACGCGCACCGAGCTTTGCTCGGCCGCGGAGTCGAACTCCGTCGAGATCTCGAGTTTCCCGCCCTTGGGCATGGCCTCCGAGGCGTTGACCATCAGCACCAGGATCACCTGCTGGATCTGGTTGGCGTCGCACTCGACCGGCGGCAACTGCTCCGCCAGCCGTTCCACCAGCTCGATGTTCTGCATGGCCAGCTTGTGCTTGACCAGCAGCACCGCGCGGTCCACGATGGTGTTGAGGTCGTTGGGCTCGCGGTTCGAGGGCGCCTGCCGCGAGAAGGTCAGCAGGTTCTTCACCAGGTCGCCGCAGCGCTTGCTCTCGCGCTCGATGGTCTGAAGCTGTTCGGCCATTTCGTCGCGCGCGGGCAGCTCGTGCTTGAGCAGCTCGCGCAGCACCAGCCGCGCGTAAGTCAGAATGCCGAACAGGGGGTTGTTGATCTCGTGGGCCACGGTGGCCGCCAGCTTGCCGATGGAGGCCATCTTTTCGGAGCGCAGCAGGGTCTTGTGCACGCGCTCGAGCTCGGCCGTCTTGCGGCGCACCTGTTCCTCGATGTGCGCCTGCACCCCGGCCACTTCGGCGGTCATCTTGTTGAACGACGCCGCCAGATCGCCCAGCTCGTCGTCGGAGCGCACCGGCAGGCGGTAATCGAGATCGCCGCCGGCAACGCGGTGCGTGCCGTCCATCAGCTCCTTCACCGGCCGGTACACCACCACCCACATGAACAGCACGGCCGCGCCGCAGCCGAACATGATGGCGCCCACCAGGAACCAGGTGAGGTTGGCCTGGTGCTGCTTGATCTGCCCCTCCACGACTTCGAGCGACAGCACGGCGTCGATCACCCCGAGCACGCGCTGCCCCGCCTGGTGCTCGTGGCATTGGGCGTTGGAACACTCCGGGGCGTTGTCGATGGTTTGCATGACCCCCAGCACGCGATGGCCTTCGCTGTCGGTGAAGTAGCGGGCGCGGTCGCGCCGGTTGAGATGCTCGAGCGGCGCCGTCTGCGCGTGGCAGCCGATGCACCCCTCGGCCTTCTTGTCGACCACGGTCTTCACTTCCTGCGCGTGGGTGGAGTAGGTGATGAGGCCTTCTTTGTTGAACACGCGGATGCGCTGGATGCCCGGTTCGGTCCCCAGCTCCTGGATCACGTTGTAGAGCGCTTCCCGGTCGTTGCGCAGCATCTCGTAATGCGTGCTGCGCACGATGACATCGGTGATGCGGTTGGCCGATTGCTCCACCAGGTCCTGCGAGTAGCGGCGCTCGCTGCGCAGGTTGAGATAGCCGAACAAAGCGAAAAAGGCCGCCGTGCTCGCGATCACGCAGATGGCGAGCTTGGCGGCCAATCCCAGCCGGAATTTGGCGCGGAGATTCATCCTACGGCGACTGCGTCCGCCTCCGTTTCTTCCATCTCCGCGGGCGCTTGCTCGAGCGAGTGCGCTTCGAAAATGGGGAAATATTGGGCGATGGCGCGGAAGATGGCAAAGCCCGCAGCCACGATGGAAAGCGTGACTGCCACCTCACTCCAGCGCGGGATGTAATGCGTGCCCGAGCCGGCTTCGAGACCGGTGGTCCCTACGTTCAGCCGGTTGGCGATGAACCCGAACACCACCATCACCGCGCAGGCGTAGAGCGCGCCCGGCCGCAGGCGGACTCTGGCCTGGTAGAGCAGCAGGGCGGGCACCAGCATGAGCGCGATCTCGAGGGCGAACAGCCAGGTCTCGACGCGGTTCAGGGCCAGCAGCCCGAAGACATGACGGTGGCTCATGTCGAGGAACCGGATCCACAGGTACACGCTCAGCACCACCGCCAGCACGCGCCCCATGCTGGCCAGAAGGGGCAGTTCCAGCGCGCGCCCAAAGGCGCGGCTGCTGTGCCACGATTCAAAGATGGTCATGGCCAACCCCACGGCGATGGAGGAGATGTAGAACAGCAGCGGCAGAATCGGGGTGTACCACAGCGGGTAAAGCTTCTCGGGCACGATCAGAAACAGGCTTCCGAGCGAGCTCTGATGGAGCGTCGATAGCAGCACGCCCAAAATCATGAGCGGCACCGAGATGCGGTGGATCCACTCCAGCGGTTTGTGCCAGCCGAATTTTTCGAACACCACGGGCAGGAATTCCAGGAACAGCACGGTGGTATAGAGCGTCACGCACCAGGCCACCTCGAACATCACCGAACGCGGGTTCCACATCACCAGCGGATGCCACAGGCGGTCGGGGCGCCCCAAGTCGTAAAGCAGTCCAACCACTACCAGGACGTAACCGAGGAAGGCAGTCAGAATGGCCGGCCGGAGGACCGGCTTATACCGCTCGATGCGGAAGATATGGACGATGGCTACCAGGGTAAAGCCGCCGGCGGCCAGCCCCACCCCGCACATGACATCAAACCCGATCCACAGCCCCCACGGGAACTTGTCGCTGAGGTTGGTCGACCCGCCCAGCCCGTAGAACACGCGCAGGTAGGTGGCATAGAGGCCGCTCAGCATGATGGCCGCGAAAATCACGCGCCATACGGTAATCTTGGGGAATTTGCGCGTCACCGGCGCCGTCCCTCCTTCTTCGCCACTTCGGCGCGGCGATTGGTGATCCACCAGATACCTCCCAGCAGGACCGAGCCGGTGGAAACCACGTCGGGCACCAACTCGAGCACGCGCCAAGTGGTCTCGGGCAGCGGCTCCTGCGGCACATTGGTGCGCAGGCCGATCTGCTCGAAGGGCACTGCGGAAATGTACAGCACCGAGGTGCCGCCCACTTCCGAGATGCCGTAGATCTTCTGGTAATACTGGTCCGGCTTTTCGGCCAGGCGCTGGCGCGCTTCGGCTACCAGGGCGTCGCGGTCGCCGTTCTTGGTGGCGCCCACCGGGCAGGCCTCGGCGCAGGCCGTCACTTTCCCCGCGCTCTGCCGCTCGTAGCACATATCGCACTTCCGCATCTTGGGAAGGCGGCTCGACCATTCGTACGTCGGCACCTGGAAGGGGCACGCCTGCATGCAGTAGCGGCAGCCCATACATTTCGAGGCGTCGTACACCACCGGGCCGAGCGCCGTCTTTTGCAACGCTCCCACGGGGCAGACCGAGGCGCACGCCGGCTGCGCGCAGTTCATACACAGGCGGCGGGAGAACTTGTCTCCATGGGTCTCGACGGTGGTCAGCTTGTGCGCGGAGATGGTCTCTTCCGCGGCTATTTTGTCGTTGTACGGCAGCCCCCACCGCTCGGCGCAGCCGCCCTCGCAGGCCCGGCACCCGATGCACAGGGTACTGTCGTACAGGATCGCCTTTGGCATATCTAGATCTTCAACTCTCTTTTTAGCAGATTTCACTGCCTTTGTGTAGCAAAAACTTACAAATATGTCAGGCTGTCAGGAAGAACTCGGCGGTCACTTCGCTCCAGCTTGCCTCCGGCAGGGCCGCCAGGAGGTCTTGGGCCGGGCGTCCGCCGTCGGCCGCCACCGCACCGGCCAGGGCTGGCTGGCGGGAGTAGAGCCGCTCCACCGCTTCCCGCATCCACTCGCGGACCAAGCTCTTAGGGACCAGGTTGCGTCCGGTATTCTCCTCATCGGGCACGTGGACGGCCATCAGCCAGCCCTTGCCGTAGGGGTCCGAGCGCAGCGCGGCGGGGTTCGAGAGCACCTCGGAGTTGATTTCCATGACCTCTCCTTCGGTCGGCGAAACCATCTCGGTCTTCACGCCATCGCGATAGAAGGAAAGAACTTTCTGCCCTTGCCGGATCCATTGGCCGGGCTTGGGGAGTTCGATCTTCTCGACTTTGCCCAACAGCGCCGCGGCAAACTCGTCGGCGCCCACGCGCAGCACGTTTTTCCGCTCCCTGACCAGCCAGCTATGGCCGGGATGGTAGGAGATGTTCTCGGGAACCTGGAAACCATCGACATAGTCGCCGCCAAACCTGGCCGGGACTGCGTGCAGCGCCGGCACCGGGACGGTGCGCATCGCTTTGCGCCGGTTCAAGAAATAATCCAATACGATGAAAACCAGGAAGGTTGCCAAAACCAGTGGGACTGTCATAACTTTCTCATCCTTTCAGTTCCTGTAAGGGCACGTGGAATGCCAGGAATCGGTGTTTTTTGCCCCTTTATCTGTTGTGAATTCATGCGTTTCCGGGCCGTAGTGTTTTGCCTCGCAGGGCCGCTGTTGGCAATTGCAACGCCCGATTGTCGAGAAATGCCATCACCCGGAATAGAATCAGGCAGTTGAAGGCGGTGTGGGGAAATCCGACCGGGGTGTCGGGAATCGCAACGTTTTTCGGGCCGCCGCCGATCACGCAGAGTAGTGGGGCGGACGCCCTGGTCCGCAGCCGGCCCCCTGGCCGGCCTTCGGCCGGAGGCCGGAGGGGGCGTCAGGCCGGACCCAACGGGTACCCCCGGGCGCGCCCGCCACACGACGCGGCTAAAGCTTTTTCCCCAGGATGGCGTAATCCAGGCCGCCGAAGAAGGTTTCGCGAAACTCCTCGGGCAGCGACGCCAGCGCGGGCATGGATTCCACGGCCGGCGAAAGGCGGCGGACCTCGATCGATCCCACGCCGCACTCCTCCAGGTAGAACGCCAGCAGGGGGGCGGGCACCGGGCGCTGGTGGGTCGGGTCCAGATAGAAGTGAGTGGCGAAGATGGCCAGGCAGGCCGGATCGGGCGTTTCCAGGGCGATCACGCCGTGGCGCGCCAGGCGGGTGGCGCACAAGCGGATCATCTCCGGCAGCCGCTCGGGGGGCAGGTGTTCCACCACCTGCGCGCAGAAGATGCCGTCGAGCGAGGCTTCGGGGAGAGCGGCGAGATAGGGGAACAGGTCGGCCGTCTCGGCGGTGAGCCCGTTGTGCCGGCAGGCGGCGGCCGATTCCTCGCTGAGATCGATGCCGCGCGCGGGAACGCCGGCTTCGCGCATCAGCTCCAGGAACTCGCCGCGCCCGCAGCCGATATCGAGGACCTCCTGGCGGCCCTCGAAATACGGCAGGTAGATGCGCTGCCCGGCCTTGACGTGCTCGGCAGGACCGCGGAAACGCTCCGCGAAGCGGGCGTAGTCGAGGGAGGGAGGGGTGGGTGCCACTTCATTGGCCGTCCCTTCGGGACGGCTGGGGCCGGCCGGGAGGCCTACCCCACCAGCCCTTTGGCGGATCAGGCGCAGCTCGGAAAAGATCAGGCGGTCGAATTCCTCCCGCACGCGCGCCAGGTCGGCCCAGAGGCGCTTCTGGATGTCGCTCCCGGCTCGTTCCAGCGAGACGTGCAGGGCATCGCGATAGCTGGCATCCATCAGCGAGACGCGGTGCTGAAAAGCGCCCTGCAGATCAGCCACGCTGCGCAGGAACTGGATCTCGTTCTGTTGCAGCTTGTGCTCCCAGTCCAGGCGCCACTCGGCCCAGTGGTTGCGGATGTCCTTCAACTCCTCGGCCACGGCGATGCGGCCGCCCAATTCGGAGAGCGCGCGGTTGGACTGGTTGAGAGCTTCGATGGCGGCGTCGACGCAGGCCATCGCCTGGCGGTTGAACTCCACCTGCTCGCGGACGTGCCAGTCCAGTACCCGGGCCACCAGGCGCTTCCAGGCCTGGACGACGAAATTGACCGGCCCGCCGCGGCGCGGGTTCACGGTGCCGATGGCCGCCACCTTGCCGATGGCGGAATCGCGGGCGTGGACCAGCGGCATCAGGTCGGGCAGCGGGATGCCGACAGCGCCGGCGGCGGTCTGCGGGTGGCTGGCGCGCACGCGGTCGCGGACCTCGCGCAGGATGGCGACCAGCTCAGCGCTTTCCACGGGATGCCCTCGGCGGCCGGCTCCAGGTGGCGGTGACGACCGTGCTCAGCCCGCCGCGGGGCACAAATTCGCCGGCCACGGTCGCGGACATGGGGTTGGCCGCCTTCACGATGTCGCGCAGCACGCGGTTCACCACGTTCTCCTGGAAGATGCCCAGATCGCGATAGGCCTGCAGGTACATCTTGTACGATTTCAGCTCCAGGCACCGTTTGTCGGGGACATAGCGCAGGACGATCCGGCCGAAATCCGGCAGACCGGTTTTGGGGCAAACGGAGGTGAACTCGGGGGTCACGATCTCGATTTCGTAATCGGGATACTGGTTGGGCCAGGTTTCGATCTCGGGTAGCGGGGCGTGGACCCCGCTGCGCGCATGCTCGTCGGTATAAGCGCGTTTCATGCCAGTGCTTTCGAAAGCAGATCCAGGAAGAGGCCGACATCGGCCACCACGCCGATGGCCTGCCCCGTGCCGCGGTCGCTGACCTTGGTGGCCACCGCCGGGTTGATATCGACGCAAACAATCTTGACCCAGCCGGGCAGCATATTGCCGGTGGCGATGGAATGCAGCATGGAGCCGAGGCAGATCACCAGGCCGGCGCCGGCCAACTGTGCGGCGTAGGCGTCCTGGGCGGCGTTCATATCGGTGATGGTGTCGGGCAGCGGGCCATCGTCGCGCAGGCTGCCCGCCAACACGAAGGGCACGCCGGCCTTGACGCACTCATAAAGGATACCGGAGCGCAGGCACCCCGACTCGACCGCCTGCTTCGCCGACCCCGCGCGGTAGATGGCGTTGATGGCCCGCATGTGATTGCGATGGCCGTGCTCTTCCTGCCGCCCATCGGCGAGGCGCACGCCGAGCGAGGTGCCGAACAGGGCCGCCTCCGCATCATGCACGCCGAGCGCGTTGCCGCTGAGCAGCGCATGCACCCAGCCGTGGCGGATGAGGGACGCGAGTCCGGCCACGCCGCCGGTGTGCACCACCACCGGACCGGCCACGGCTATTACTTTCAGCTTCGCTTCGATGGCGTGGCGCACCAGGGACGCGGTTTGGCGCACCGCGGTCTCTACCTGCCGCTCGCTGGAGATGCCTTGCGACATGAAGGCGAATTCCAGCCGGTCGCGCTCCTTCGACTCGGGGATGACGCGGATGCCGCGCAGTCCCACCACGATGGGGTCGCCGCGGCGGAGATCGCGCAGGCGGCGGCAAAAGGCGCGTTCGCCGCGCACCACGATCATGGCGTCCATGCGCTGGCTCTCCACCTCGATCCACTTTTGGCCCAGGCGCACATGCGTCTTGTGGTTAGTGGTGGAATAAAAATCCTCGGGCGCGCAGCAGTCGCGTTCGACTTCGCGCAGCGCCACGTCGCCGCTGTCGACGGGAGCGCAGCCGAGCTCCAGCAACGCCTCGAGGAGGCGCTCCATGGCGTGTTCGCCGGGCGCCTCGACCTTGAGACGAAGATAGGACGGCTCGCTGTTGGTGCGGCCGATGCGGAACTGCTCCACCTCGAAACGGCCGTGATATTCCACGACCTTATCGAAGATATTCTCCATGATGTGGGAGTCGATCAAGTGGCCTTCCGCTTCGACCACTTCCTGAAATGGCATACCGGATTCTATTGTACCGGGGTTGCGGCGGGCGAAAATTTCTCCAGCAGGTCCAGCAGGTCTTTCGGGCGGAGCGGCTTGGAAACATAGGCGTCCATGCCGCAGGCCATGCAGCGCTCGCGATCGCCGGCCATGGCGTGCGCGGTCATGGCAATGATGGGGATATGGTGGCCGCTTCCGCGCTCGCTGCGGCGAATCCGCTCAGTGGCCTCGAAACCCGACATCTCCGGCATCTGGACATCCATCAGGATGAGATCGAAGGGTTCGCGGACCAGCGCGGCCAGGGCTTCCCGGCCGTTGGCGGCAACCGCCACGCTGTGCCCGCGCCTTTCCAGCAGGCGGATCACCACCCGCTGATTGACGGCGTTGTCCTCGGCCACCAGGATGCGCAGCGCAGGCCCGGCGGCGGGCCTGGCGGGCGTTTCCGCCTCCGCGGCCGGTGCCTGCCCGGCCTCCTCGTGCGCGCTCGCTACCTCGATGTTGAAATGGAAACGACTGCCCTCGCCCGGGCGGCTCTCGACGGCGATGGCTCCGCCCATCATGCTCACCAGGCGGGAGGAGATGCTCAATCCCAGGCCGCTGCCGCCGAATCGCCGGGTCATGGAACCGTCGGCTTGCGAAAAGGCATCGAAGATGGTCTGCTGCTTATCGAGCGGGATGCCCATCCCGGTATCACGGACGGCAAACTCGAGGGTAACCCGTTCCTCCGCCGTGGAAGCGGCCGATACTTCCACCGCGACTTCGCCGCGTGCCGTGAATTTGATGGCGTTGCCCGCCAGATTGAGCAACACCTGGCGGAGACGCATCGGGTCGCCCACCACTCTTTCGGGCACTCCGGAATCGATTTCGCAGCGCAGCTCGAGGCCTTTCTCGCGGGCGCGAAGCGCCAGCAGCTTGGTGGTCTCCTGCACGCACTCCCGCGGGCTGAAGGGGATCCGGTCCAGCTCCAGCTTGCCGGCTTCGATCTTGGAGAAGTCCAGGATATCGTTAATCACGTTCAGCAGAGAATCGGCCGATTGTTTGATGAGCAGCAAAGACTCCCGCTGTTCCACCGTCAGTTCGCTGTCGAGGGTCAACTCCGTCATGCCGATGATGCCGTTCATGGGGGTACGGATTTCATGGCTCATGTTGGCCAGGAATTCGCTTTTCGCGTGGCTGGCTTCCTCGGCCTTGTCGCGGGCCTCGGTAAGCTCGGCGTTGACTTTCCGCAGCTCCGCGGTGCGCGTGCATACTTCTTCCTCCAGGCTGTGGCGATGGCGCTCCAGATCGTGATCCCGCTGCTGAATCTCCGAGAGCATCTCGTTAAAGCCATCGATCAGCATGCCGAGCTCATCGTCGGTGGTTTTGTGCGCCCGGATTCCGTAATTCTTGATCAGAGTGACGGCCTTGGCGGTCTGCGCGAGGTGAACCACGGGACTGGAAATGACCCTCTGGAGCCTGGCGGCCACCAGATAGGCACAGACGCCGGACAGGGCCAGCACCAGGAGCATGATCCACATCGACCGCAGCAGCCGTTCGTTCATCTCCCGCAGATCCGATTCGAGATACACGGCGCCGATCTCGACCCCGTCCATGTACACCGGATGAAAGACCACCAGGCGGCCGTGCTGAAACCAGATCCAGTCCCGGGCGGATTTGGGCGGCGTGCAAACCGCAGCCGCACCGGGGCGCAGGTAGCCGGCGAAAACTTCCCCGTCGACCGAATAGATGCGCGCCACCTGGATCGCGGGCTGCACCCGCAAGCCCTGCAAGAGCTCGGCGGCGGACCTCTGGTCGCGAAAAATCAACGCCGCCGTGCTGTTGGCGCCCATCGTTCCGGCCACCACTTCCAGTTCGTCTTTCATCGAGCTCCGCACGCCGGCAATTTCGTAGACCAGGAGCACGGCGCCAGCCAGGAGGAGGGCCGCTGCCACGGTGACCATCATGATGGCCTGCAGCTTGTGCTTGATGGAGAGCTTGCCCAGCAGTCTCATCGCAGCGTCCCGTGGCCCCCTTTGTGGACGATGGTCGCCAGACTGAGAAGTTTGGAACTGAGTTGCAGCCGCGCTCGTTCCGCGGCTTGAAGATTGATGGTGAGGCCTACCCTGTTGTCCGCAAGATCCAGACTGACTGTACCCCCCTCGTCGCAGAAGCCCGGCATGTCCCCGACCGTCAGGACCGGCCTGTTATCGAGCCGATCGAGGATGGAGCGGAGCTTGTTTTTCTCCGACGATCCGATAAAAACGATGTGGCAGCCGGTCAATTCCTGGCCCGGCTTGAAACGCTTGACGACGACTTCCCGGCCATTGATCGGCTTCCCCCGCACGACATCGTCGAGCGCCCGCCCGAAAGGGTCCTGCCCCACAACGCAGATGCCCAACGGACCAGTCGCCGCTTCGGGCGGCCAGTCCACAAACTTGGCGAGGTTGTCCAGGACCGCGGCTTTCACTTCGTATTCGTTGGCGGCGGGCGCTGGCGGCGGCGGAGCAGCCCCCATCCCAGCAAACGCCACGGCCAGTACCAGCGGCCATGGCAGCCCGCGGCATCGGCTCAGAAGGTCCACGTGATTTTTCCGTAAACGCTGCGCTCGACCTCAGTCCCGGCGATTTGGAAAGTCTCCTCGAACTCCCTGAACCGCGGGCGCAGCAGGTTCTGCCCGACTACGCCGATCTCGGTCCGTTCGCCCACCTTCCACGCGATGCGGCTGTCCAGGCGCGCGTGGCTCGGAATGGTCTCGTGCGGCAAGCTTTGCGCCCAGTACAGCGTGTGATCCCACTCCAGCTTGCGCGACACGTTCCAGAACGAGCGGATCTGGAACATGTGCCGCGGCGCGTCCTCGGCCAGCACAAAGCCCTGCTGGTCGGTGGAGGACGGGTCCACACGAAAGTTGATATGGAGCTGGGAATAGGAGGGGCTGATCCGCCAGCGCGAGGTCACGCTCAGGTTGAGAGCCGCCTCCCCGCCGTAGTTGACCGAGCGGCCCTTGTTGCCCACCGTCAGGGCAATATCCAGGTGCGGGGGGAGGCCGGGCACAAAAACCGGCGCCGCGGTCTCTTCGGTCCCCAAATGGCGATAGAAGCTCAGGAAGGTAGTGAGATCCAGGGAAACGCGCCTGGTCCATTGCGTGCGATAGCCCGCCTCGTAGTCCCGCAGCTCTTCGGATTGAATGTGGGGATTGCCTTGCAACCGGGTCACCGCGAGGAGGCCGGGGGCGACGGGCAGCTCCAGAAGGTCTATATCCACACCGGTTTCCTCACGCGAAGGCTGGCGGATGGCGCGGGAAGCGGCGGCCCAAAAGGTCTGCCGGTACGTCGGAGCCCAGGCCAGACGCACGTTGGGCTCGTACTCGAATCCGGTATAGGCGTTGTGCTCGACCTTGGAGCCGAGCGTCAGCCAGAGCGCGTGGGCCACGCGGACCTCGTCCTGGAAGAAGGCGCTGAATAGCGGCACCGTTTTGATGGGAGGGGTAAGCGCGACCTCGTAGCCGGGAGGTAAACCGGAGGTGAGCGACCGCGCTCCCAGTCCCCAGACGATGTCGTGACGGTCGCCGGCGGCGAAATGATCCTGGAAATCCAGGTCCATGGTCCGCTGGATCTCAGGCTCCCCCATATCATTGCGGCGGTACGTGTCGTAGTACGCCTGCAAGGACGTGTTCGCGCCACCGGCGAAGGTGTGGTCCCAGCGCGCCAGCAGGCTGCCGCCGGCGGCATCCACATCCTGGCGGAAGGGCGGGTCGAAATTCGTCGGATAGAACCATCGGTGCCGCGATTGGCCGCTGTCGTTGGAGAACAGGTCGCCCTCCAGGGTGAGTGAATCGTACGGCGAGATGTCCCAGTCCGAGCGGAATCCGCCGTGTACCCTCGACCAGGCGTCGCCGCCCGGCGAGCCGTCGGGAAGAGGCATGCCGGCAATCCTGGAGTACTTGGCGAACGCCCGCCAGGCCGCGCCGTCGCCGGACCCGGCCGGAACCACGCCCCCGTAGCGCACCAGGCCATCGGTACCGCCGTGGGAATCCGCAGCGGCGCTAACCAGCCCTCCACGGGTGGCTTTGGCGTTCTTGGTAATGATGTTGATGACGCCGTTGACCGCGTTGGCGCCCCACACGCTGGCGCCCGGGCCGCGGATCACCTCGATGCGCTCGATATCCTCCAGCGGCATGTCCAGGTGGTCCCAATCCACGCCCGAAAACGACGGCGTATACACCGAACGCCCGTCGATCAGCACCAGGACCTTGTTGGAGTACCGGCTGTTAAAGCCGCGAATGGTGATGGCCCAGGCGTTGGCGTCGATCTGCGCCACATCCACACCCGGCGCCATGCGCAGCAGGTCGGGGAGGCTCGTGGCGCCCGACCGCCGGATGTCGTCCTGGCCGATCACGAATACGGCCGCCGCCGTTCGGGACAACTTCTGTTCCTTCTTGGAAACGGAAGTCACCTCGGTATTGAGGAGCTGTTCGAGGCTCGCTTCGGCAAGCTTGTTCTGGCACCAGCCGGAGGTGGCGAGCAGGGCCAACAGCCACGGCGCCTTAAGAAGATTCCGCACGTGTGTCTTATCGGCAGTTCCGGGGCCGGGGTTTAGAGCTATTTCACCGCCAGCCACGCCAGGAACAGGCCATCGGGCTCCACATCTTCCCAATAGGAGATGAAGCGGCTGGACACCTGCCGGCAGTGGCGCCCGAGCATCCGCTCCAGCTCCTTGCGGGTGAACCAGCGCTCCCATTCGGGAGTTTCCAGGCGGCCCCACTGCTCGGCATTCTTATCGATGATGGCGATCCGCCCTCCGGGTTTCACCACCCGGCAGATCTCGCTCACCGCCTTTTCAATTTCGACGGCGTGCTCCAGCGATTCGGTGGCATAGGCGCCATCGAAGAAGCCGTCCGCGAACGGCAGTTCGGTCATGGAGCCGGCCCGCGTGTGAATGCCCGCGGGAACGAAGCGCAGCATGGCCTCGGAGATGTCCAGTCCCCAGATCTCGGCCGCGGGCTCCTGTTCCCGATAGATGCGCGCGAAGCGGCCCTTGCCGCAACCCACATCGAGCACGCGCTTGCCGGCCAGTGCGCCCAGGTGCTGGCGGATCAGTTTCACGTGGTAGATGCGGGGATCGATGGTGGCTGGAAAATGCTCTTCGTCGCGCGCGGCTTCGTCGAACGAGGATTGAATGCGCGCCCGCAACCCGGGCGTCAACGCACCGCCCTCCGGCCCGCGAAACAGGCGCCTCCAGTTCACGCGCTTACGCCCGCGTGAGGAAGATCGGCAGACCGAACTTCTGGGAATAGACCGGACGGTAGCGCTCGGTGTTATACATGGTCTCTACTTCCACCTTGCGCGGCCCCAGCTTGGGATCGGGAATGGCCGCCAGGGTGTAGCATCCGCCGCTGATGGCGGTCATCACCCCGTGCCTGCCTTCCTCGATGGCGTCCATGGCCATGCCGGCAAAGGTCACGGCCACCATGCGGTCCACGAAATCCGCGCTGCCGGAGCGCAGATCGTAGGTCAGGTCGCTGACGATGGTCTCCTCGCCGGTGGCGGACTTGATCTCGTTGCTGAGGTCCTCGGCCACGCTCATCTTCTTGCGATGGCCGAAGGCGTCCGCGTCCCCGTACTCCTTTACGGTGTAGCCTTTCCATTCGGCGCCCTCGGAGAGGATGCCGAGCGAATAGTTGCTGGGGTTGTTCCTCTTGTCGTTCATCAGCAGCTCGATGAGTTTGCCGAGATCCACCTTGTATTCGGGAATGCAGCAGCGCACCGAGGTCACGTAGGCGGTATAGAGCGCGGTATAGCCGGCGTCGCGCCCGAAGACGCGGAAAATGCCGATGCGCTCGTGGGAACCGACCGTGGTCCGCTGCCGTTCGATGGAATCCATGGCGCGCGTAATGGCCGTGGAAAAGCCGATGCAATACTCCGTGTTGCGCACGTCGTTGTCCATGGTTTTCGGCACGGCGATGACGTTCATGCCCTGGCGGTCGAGCTCGGCCGCGTAGCTGAGGGTATCGTCGCCGCCGATGGCGATCAGGTAGTCCAGCGCGAGCGTTTCGATGTTCTTCAGGACCGCCCTGGTGACGTCGAACGCGGTGCTGGTAACGCCCTTTTTGGTGGACTCCTTCCTGGGAAACTCTCCCCCTTCGAGCACCGGCGGGAGGGTCTTCATCTTCGACGGGTTGGTGCGCGAGCTGTGGAGATAGGTGCCGCCGGTGCGGTCGATGGTCCGGGTATTTTCGCGGTCGAGGGGCAGAATATAGCGCCTGCGGCTGGCCGGCTCCTCCAGGTTGACGTGGGTCAGCCCCTCCCAGCCGCGGCGGATGCCGATCACCTCGCAGCCGATTTCGCTTCCCCGGTAGACCACCGACTTGATTACCGAATTCAGTCCCGGCACGTCGCCGCCGCCGGTGAGGATGCCGATGCGCTTCGCA
>JAIQEX010000007.1 GCA_020073615.1 Terriglobia bacterium | reverse complement strand
ACGGTGATCGCCGGATAGCTGGACCCGGGGGCCAGCACGTCACTGCGTGTGCAGGTCGTCCCGCTCGCCGGGCACGTCCATCCTGTACCCGCCATCGACACCAACGCTAACCCGGAGGGTACGGTCTCGGTGACCGTGACCGTCCCGCTCGTGGACCCTGCCGAGGCGCCGTTACTCACGTTCACCGTGTAGGTTGCCCCGGCCTGTCCCGGCGTGAAGTTGCCCTGGTGGGACTTGCCGATGCTGAGGCTTGGCTGAGCGGCAGGAACCATCCACGTGCCTATCGGCACGGCCCCGGTGTCGATGCCCTCCCCGGTGCTGGCTTCACCAGTAATGCGATGGCCCCCGGCAAATGTCGCGAAGAAATTCATCTGCAGGGTCACCTGCAACTGGTTGCCCGATCCGGTGAACGAACTTCCCGAGGAGGAGACGGAACAGATGGAATTCCTCAGCGTTTGCCCAGGCGCGCCGAAAGGAATCGGCCCCAGCCAGGAAAGGGTGTCGCTCTCAAGGTAGATCTCATTGTATTTCGTGACCTGAACCCAGCAATCCGGCGAGCCCTGAAACCTGGCCAGGAAAGTAGATACGTTCCCATAACCGCTTTCTTCGCGGAGCTGGAACGTGAACTGGCCGGTCGCTCCGGAACCGAACGTTGGACTGACGCTCAGGATCGTTATCGCGCTGCCGGTTTGTACAACCGGCGTGCTTTGCCGCTGCACCGTGAGGTGGCCGTTGCGCTGCATGGCGCCGGCATTTGCGTCTACCGTGAACGTGACGGTACCGTTTCCCTGGCCTGATGTCACGCCGTTCAGATGGATCCAACTGGCCCCGGTGGAAGCCGTCCAGGAGCACGAGGGCGGGGCCGAAACCGCAACGGAACCTGTGTTGGCCGTCGCGGAGAAAACGGTAGAGGAGAACTGCAGAGAAGCACACGACTGGTCGTAGTTCACATTCACCGTCAGACCGTTGGCGGTAGCATCGCTCACGGTGAGTGTTAACAAGGAATACGGGTCGGACCAGTTGGAGCCCGCGGCCAGCGCGGCGTTATTGAAATTGTTCGTCGCCTCCGGAGTGAGGTCCAGCAGGTAGCTGTGCGCCGCATCCAGAGCGGGGTCTTCGTAGTGGATGAGGGCTCCGCCGAAGACGTTGGTGCCGCTCAAGTATTGCAGTGAGCTGTCAATGTCCCCCACCGGCTGCCTGTATTCCAACCACAGCCAGGCGCTGCTCACAGGATCGCGCAGCACGCGCAGAGCTCGTGGATTCGTCAGGGACTCATAGGGCTTGAGATCGAATGTGCCCGCGGCGGGGACTTCCACATAATCCCCGGGCACGAGCCATTTCAGAATAAGGCTCTTATGCTCTCCCGTGTATTGACCTGACGCATAGCCGGACCCGTTGTAGGGATAACCCATGAGTGAGAAAGGGTCTCCGTATTCGACGGTGGTGCCGGGCGAGTTGAGAGGCCCCAGGGCAGCGATACCGTAGCCGTCGGTACTGGAGTGGCTCATACCCAAGGCATGTCCAAGTTCATGGGTGACGAGCGCCGTGTCGGGGAAGTCGCCGGTAATGGCGGGGAACCAACCCACGGAGGTCGATAGCGCTCCCTTGCTCGGAGACTGCACGGTCCAGCAGCCCTGACTGTCCATGCCGCCATAGCTTGAGCAGGCCGACACCGGGAAGACCAGCGCGATGCGCGTAAACTGGCTGAAGTCTGCGGCGCCATCGGCAGCGGCGATCGCCTCCGTCTGGATCTCGTAGCTCTGGTCGCACGTGTAGTCCTGGCTGAGCGCAAACGGACCAAGGACCTGTCCGGCGGCGGAGGCCTTGCCGTAAGACATCTCTCTCCAATAGCCGTTCAAAGAATCGGTGCTCTTGGAATCCGACGGACTTCCAAAGAACGTCTGTCGCAGACTCGACGCGGTATAGCCCGCTGGCAAAGACGGAAAGGACGGCGTCGTCAGCATCACCACGGCAATGTTCTGCGGCCCGGTGGTCGTGCACTGCTGGGGAGATCCCGCGGCCGGTTCCGCCGTTTCGGCGGTGATGCCGGAGACGGCTACGTGGCCGGCCAGTGCCAGGCCGCTGACCTTGACCCGGGCGCCGGACCGATGACGTGGTGTGTAGCCGAAATGCAACTGGAGCCGGCGCCCGCTGGCGCGCAGATACCAATCGGTACGGCTCCGCCCGTGCTCAAAATCGTCCTGAACGGCCGCTTCCAGCGTGCCGCTCCATTCCCCGCTCGATTCCAGAGCCGCGCCGGACAGGCTCCGCCCCGCCTGCGCGATGAAGCCAGGCGGCAAAGCCAATCCGCGGACCTGAAGTGGATCGACCGCCATCAATTGCACCAGCAAGCGCGCGCGACTGTCAAGCAACGCGGCGAGTCGCGTGGGCCCAGTTGCAAAAGATACCTCCTGAACCAGTTCCTGATTCAGGAGTTCCACCTGAGTCCGCAAGCTTTGTTGGGCAACGCGGGGCTGGGCAGCCGCCGGCAACGCAAGCAACAGGAAGCTTCCCAACCCTGCGTACCGGCAAAAGAGTCTGCGCTTTGTCATTGAATTACGCCTCGCTGGTGATCGTTGGCGATCGGCAGACCGACGGTACTGCGGCGCCGGCGCTCGAAGTTCCGGCGCGTCGGACGGTGGGGTCCACGTTCGCGGCGACGGGGACGCGAAATCTCTTTAGATAAGAGTTTCAGGACCTATTATAATCCCCATCACGCGGGCGGAAGAAAGAATTCGAGAATATCTGGTACCAGGGCGCCAGCGGCGCGAAATAGTTGCCGTCCCAATACTATGTCCACGGGAAGATCACCAGAACCGCACAACGTTATCGCCGGAACCCCCTACCTGGGCCCTACCACGTTCCAGCCGGCCACGTTCCCGCTCAGAAAGTTCCATCCCAAGAAGGTGGTACCCCGCGTGCCCCCCATGTACCACACCGTGGTTTCTCGCGTGGTATCGTTCTGCCAGATCAGGTCCGGTTTGCCATCGCGGTTGAAATCCGCGGTGCCCACCACCTTCCAGCCGGCCACTCCACCGCTCAGAGGACTCCAGTCCAGGAACGTGGCGCCCTGCGCGCCTCCCATGTACCACACCGTGAGCTCGCGCGTGGCATCATTCTGCCAGACCAGATCCAGGTGCCCATCGCCATTGAAATCCCCAGCACCCACCACCCTCCAGCCCGCCACGGTACCGCTCAAGTAGTTCCATCCCAGGAACGTGGCTCCCTGGGTGCCTCCCATGTACCACACGGTAACCGTTCGTGTGACGTCATCCTGCCAGATGAGATCCGGGTGACCATCGCCGTTGAGATCGGCGACACCCACTACTTTCCAGCCCGCGACGCTGCCGCTCAAGTAGTTCCAGTTCAGGAAGGTGCTACCCTGTGTGCCTCCCATATACCACACCGTGGTTTGTCGCGTGGTATCGTTCTGCCACACCAGGTCCGGATGGCCATCGCCGTCGAAATCCGCGATGCCCACCACTCGCCAGCCCGGAACGCTGCCGTTCAATGGATGCCAACCCAAGAAGGTGGCGCCTTGTGTGCCGCCCAGGTTCCACACCGTGAGTTCGCGCGTGGCATCGTTCTGCCAGACCAAGTCCAGGTGGCCGTCACCGTCGAAGTCTCCCGCGACCCTCGACGTAATATTTGTGATATTTGTGACGTCGCTGGCGCTGAGGCTCGCCGACCCGCCGCCCGACACGCTCACCTGGTTGGTCACCTGCGACGGTGCGTTGGCCGCCACGTTGACAGTCACGGTGATCGCCGGATAGCTGGACCCGGGGGCCAGCACGTCACTGCGTGTGCAGGTCGTCCCGCTCGCCGGGCACGTCCATCCTGTACCCGCCATCGACACCAACGCTAACCCGGAGGGTACGGTCTCGGTGACCGTGACCGTCCCGCTCGTGGACCCTGCCGCGGCGCCATTACTCACGTTCACCGTGTAGGTCGCCCCGGCCTGTCCCGCCGTGAAGTTCCCCGCGTGCGTTTTGGCAATGCTCAACGCGGCGGGCGGATGAACCAACAGGGTCACCGGGATCGATACGTCACTGGTACCGGGCGCCGAGAGTTTGGCGTTCCCGGTGTAAGCCGTTGGGGATGCCGCCAAACCACTGGGGTTCACCGATATGGTCAGCGTGCCGCCACTGAGGGATGCCGACAGCCAGTGCCCCTGCGCGGGCGTCGTCACTTGAGGTGTCGCAGTTACAGCCAAGCCGCCCGGAGTGGTGGTCACTGTCACCGTCTGGCTGGCCGGAATCGTTCCGCCGATCGTATAGCTAAACGCGACCGGCGTTGTGCCGTTCACATTCACCGTACAAGGGCCGATCGAGACCCACGGACCGTGCTGTTGCGTGAGGATGCCAAACCGCGGAACGGGACTGGTTGCCGCAAGCGGAGCACCGGACAAAGGGAATGTGCCCCCGCCCGGCTCCGGAGCAAAGCTGAGAGACACGTCATTCGTTGGCGATCCGAGCTGCCCCGTGGGTGGCAGGGACGCCATCGTAGCCGATATATACGCTGAAGGTCAGAGTAACGTCGAGGGTGTTCGGGTTCGTGTTGACGACTTCCCAGACCGCAGTGGCGGAACCGGAAGCGTCGGGAGTCAAAGGAACAGCGGTCAGGCCGTCGCTGCCCGGGACCGCGCCGGAACTGAGCGGCGTGATGACCGCGCCATCGGTGTTGGCTTCGTCGCTCTGATTGCCGGCGACCAGGACGGCGTAAGGAGTGATGCCGGTTCCGCCAGGCACCGCATAGCCGTTGGCGTTAGTGGTAGACACGTATACCTTGATGCCCGCGGGAATGTTCGTGAAAACTGCCTTCAGCCGGGTTCCGAAGTCGGCCAGGCCGGCAACGTAGGTGACCGGTCCAATGGTGGCCGTGGCCGCTGGCAGAATGAATCCCGACTCGGAGCCGTAGAAGATGTTGCCCGGTATGTTCTGACCGGGTGTTCCGGTGTTGGGGAGTGTCGAGGCCCACGCGACATCCGTCAACGGCACGACGCGCGTCTTGAAACCGGTCCCAAGACGCTCGCTGAAGTGGAGCTTCGCTGCCAGCGTAGCTCCTCCCGGCGCGACACACTGCGCGAACGGGCTCGCGCCTCCCGCCGGCGCCGGATCGACGGTGGCCGTCATCGGGGGGCCCACCTGCCCCACCAACGAACTTGCCGCGGGAACCGGTAGCGCTGCGAAGTTACTCGCCGAAAGGAAGGCTGAAATCTGCTGCTGTTCGGCCAGTCCCACGGTGGGAACGCGAAGATTCGTGATGCGGAAGGTCCGTTGCACACCCGCCAGTTCAGGCGGGAGGACCGGTACTCCCCAGAATGTGACCGTGTTGTCGCCGGCGGCGCCGACATAGCCCTGGTAGACATTCGCGGCGTTCGTGCCCCCCTCGGCAGTGGTACTCGCCACCGGATAGACGCCCGACCCATCTAATTGCGCGAATGCCGCACAACCAACCATCGAGGCGCATAGCGACTGCGGAGCCTTCGGGCCGTAGAGGCCGCTGGCGCCCGTCGGCAACGAAGAGCCCGGATCGTCAATCAGCAACAGTGCCTCGGAAAGTCCGCTGAGGGGGTCGAGCAGCCGGCTGGTGATGTTCACAGGCGACATAAACAGCGTGATGTTGGTCCGGGGAACCTGCGACCCCAAAGGCAGCGCCGTACCGCCTGTGCACGTAATCAGGATATCGCCCACACGCTCTGTGAAGCCCTCAGGGCGGAGTAGCGCCATTCCGGCAAAGGCGGAACAGTTCAGCGGGCTCGCGGAGCCCGGCACTGCGAATCCGATCTGCGCGTTCGCCAGGGTGCCTGCCAGGGCCAGCAACATCACGACGAGGAACGATTTCCGAAAGATAGCCATTCCCAACCTTTCGCGAGAGGAACCTGAAACGGTCCGGGTTCAACCTCGACTTGAGGCACAGCAATTTAAACGAACGAACATAGTATCACGCGTTTCATAGAAAAAGGTATTCAGTCCCTTATCCATTATTATGCAGGCGACAAACGCCCGGCGCGCCCACATCCTATTTGGTGACGGTGACGGTTCCCGGCACTGATCACGGGGCCTGTTGCCCGAGGTGTCCGGTACCGGCAGCCGTTAGCTCCGCGGAAGCGGGTGCGGCTTTTGGCGTGGGAATGATCGCTTCGGCAGAACCGGGCCATTCGCGTTGCCGCGCCTACCGCTTCGCGAATCGCCGCAGGCGGAAAACTTCCACCAGCGAGATGTACAGGTTCATCACTCCCAGACCGCTGATGGCGCCGCGTACGTACATGTTTTCCCAGTACTGCCGCCAGGGCGCCAGCGCCGCGAAGTAGTTGACATCCCAATCCTCGGTCCACGGAAAGATCACCAGGAACAGCCCCATCATCAGACAGAAGGCCACGAACAGCACCGCCGCGGTCTTATGGAGCCAGGTGTAATTCCGCCCTTGCGCAGGCACGGCTCCGGCGCTGTCTATTCCGGCCGGAGGCGCGGCGGGCGCTCCACCAGACTCGGCCGGCGTCATGCGGCCCCTACCGTCTCGAACAGGTCCATCTGCGGATTGTAATCGAGTGGGAAGAGGCAGTGCGCGCGCACCGGTTCGAAGCTCAGGCGGTGCAGGGGGGTGAGGCCGTACTTAGCGATGGCGGCTCGGTGTTCCGGCGTGGCGTAGCCTTTGTGCAACGCCAGGCCGTATTCGGGGAAGATTTCGCCCCAGGCGCGCATGCACTCATCGCGGTATACCTTGGCGATAATGGAAGCCGCGGCGATGGCGTGACAGCGCGCATCGCCCTTGATGAGGGGGCGCTGGGGAAGCGGCAGATCGAGCGGTACGGCGTCGATCAACAGGAAGTCCGGCGCGGGGTTGAGGCGGCTCACCGCCAGGCGCATGGCCACACGCGACGCCTGGTAGATGTTGATGCGGTCGATGGTGGCCGCATCCACCGCGGCGATGGCCCACGCCACCGCCCGCTCGCGAATACGCGCGGCCAGCACCTCGCGGCGCTCGGGCTCGAGCAGCTTGCTGTCGTTCAATCCGCGCACCGGGCGATCGGGCGAAAGGATCACCGCGCCGGCTACCACGGCACCGAACAGCGCGCCGCGGCCCACTTCATCCACGCCGGCAACGGCGGCGAAACCGCGCGCGCGCAACTCTCGCTCCAGCGTTCCTTCGCACCGGAATTTGCCACCCGCGGCCTCGGGTCGCATGGAAAAATCCGGCGCCTACTGGCGCTCTCTGAGACGGGCCGCTTTGCCCTTCAATCCGCGCAGGTAATAGAGCTTGGCGCGCCGCACCCGGCCCGTGCGCACCACGTCGATGTGGTCGATCACCTTGGCATGCACCGGGAAGATGCGCTCCACCCCTTGCCCGAAGCTGACCTTGCGCACCGTGATGCTCTCGCCCAAGCCGGTGTTGTTGCGGGCGATGACCGTGCCCTCAAAGGCTTGCAGCCGCTCCTTATCGCCTTCCTTGATCTTCACGTGGACGCGGATCGTGTCTCCCGGCCGGAAGGTGGGGACATCGGCCCGCTTGTTCTTGTTGATAAATTTCGCCATCAATGCGTTCTGCATGGAATTTCCTTGAACTTCTATCTTATACGATCTCCGGCGGTTGCCTCCGCAGGTCCGGCCGCAGGCGCGCTGTCTTTTCCAGCGCGGACTGCTTCCGGTAGCGGCGGATCTCTTCGTGGTTGCCGTTGAGCAGCACTTCCGGCGCCTTCCAGCCGCGGAATTCCGCGGGGCGCGTCCAGTGCGGGCAATCCAGCAGGCCCTCGCCATGGCCCGTATCCTGGAACGACTCGAATACCGCCGAGCACTCATTGCCCAGCACTCCGGGCAGCAGGCGGGCCACCGCGTCGACCACCACCGCCGCGGCCAGCTCGCCGCCGCTCAGCACGTAATTGCCGATCGATATCTCGTCGTCGGCCAGGTGCGCCGCCACGCGCTCATCCACGCCCTCGTAGCGGCCGCAGATCGCCAGCAGCCCCGCTTCGCGGCTCAACCGGTTGGCCATGGCCTGGTCGAACAGGCGGCCCTGCGCGGACAGCAGCAGTACCTTCTGGTCCGGTTTCCGTTCCGGCCAGATCGCTTCCACGGCGCGGAATATCGGCTCCGGCTTCAGCACCATGCCTTCCCCGCCGCCAAACGGACGGTCGTCCACCGTCTTGTGCCGGTCGCTCGACCAGTCGCGCAGGTTGTGGACGCGAATTTCCAGGTGCCCGGCATCGGCGGCGCGCTTCACTACCCCGTGCGCGAACGGCCCGGCGAAAAATTCCGGGAAGATGGTGAGCACGTGAAAGATCACGGCCGGTTCAGATCCTTCAGGCCTTCCGGCAACTCGACGGCGATGCGTTTCCGGGCGGGGTCGATCTCCACGCAGATGGCGCGCGCGAAGGGAATCAGCAGATCGCCCACCACCAGCAGCCCCGCTCCCCCGCCCTCCTGCCAGGCGGAAACCTGTCCCAGCGATTCGCCGGTGCGGCGGTCCACTACTTCGCAGCCGATCAGGTCGGATTGGAAAAACTCGCCCGCGTCGAGCGGCGCGCGCTGGCTCGCCGGCACGCGGACTTCGGCCCCGGCCAGACGCTCGGCGTCGGTAATCGTATCCACCCAGCGGAACTTGAAGATGAGGGTGGCATCGTGGAACCAGACGGATTCCACTTCGAACATCTGGCCCGTCGCCGGTGTGTGCCCGCCGAACAGATAAACCTCCCGCAACGCCTGGTAGCGTTCGGGCTTACTGCTGAGCGCGAGCGCCGTGACTTCACCGCGGTTGCCCCGCGTCTTGCCCAACAGGGCTACGGCCACCCACGCGGCTTCGGGCGCGCTCACTCCAGGATTTCCAGTGTGAACCGGCGGTTCAGTTTCATGCCGGCCGCCCCCAGGATGGTGCGGATCGAGCGGGCGGTGCGGCCCTGCTTTCCGATCACTTTTCCCAGATCGCTGGGCGCGACCTTCAGCTCCAAAACGGTAACCTGCTCACCCGTCACTTCGCGGACGGAAACCTCTTCCGGGATGTCAACCAGAGCTTTCGCGATGTCCTCGATCAGCTGTTTCATGCACCCGGCCTCCCTAGACCTCATGGTACCCGAAGCCTACCCGCGGCAGGACGGTAAATCCCGCCAGCCATTTCCGGGCCGTTCTGTTCCTTACAGTCAGGTGCGGCTACGCCGCCGGTTGGGGGGCCGCGGCGGGGTTCTTGGCCACCAGCCGCTTGACGGTTTCCGACATTTGCGCCCCATTATTGGACCAGTACTCCAGCCGATCGTGCCTCAGCACCACCTGCGCCGGTTTGGAAAGCGGATTGTAGTGCCCCACCACTTCCAGGTTGCGGCCATTGCGGGCGCGCTCTTTCTCAATTACGACTACGCGGTAAAACGGCTTCTTTTTGGCGCCGAAACGCGCCAGGCGAATCATCAGCATCGCTACTCCAGCAAAAGGATTCTCAACTCAACGTCCCGGCATGTCTCCAAACGGGAAACCGGGAGGCATTTTCATCTTGCCCAACTTCCTTCCCAGGAAGCCGCCCGAGAAACTTTTCATCATCTTCCGGGCCTGGGCATACTGCTTCAACAATTGGTTCACTTCCTGCACGGACGTGCCGCTTCCCTTGGCAATGCGCCGGCGGCGGCTGCCGTTAATGATCATGTGGTTGTCGCGCTCGCGCGGGGTCATGGAATCGATGATGGCCACCACCCGGTTGATCTCCCCGTCGTCGACTTTGACGTCCTTCAGTTCCTTGAGAATGCCCACCTTGGGCATCATGTCGAGCAGCGAGCCGAGCGGGCCCAGCTTGCGGATCTGGCGCAGCTGGTCGCGGAAATCCTCCAGCGTGAAATCGTTGGTGATCAGCTTGCGCTGCATCTCGACAGCCTGCTTCTTGTCGATGGCCTGTTCCGCCTTCTCGATGAAGGAGAGGATGTCGCCCATGCCCAGGATGCGGTCGGCCGCGCGGTCGGGATGGAACGCCTCGAGCGCGTCGAACTTCTCGCCGATGCCCACGAACTTCAGGGGCTGCCCGGTGACGTGGCGGATGGAGAGCGCCGCGCCGCCGCGCGCATCGCCATCCATCTTGGTCAGCAGCACCCCGGTGATGCCCAGGCGCTTGTGGAACTCGTCGGCCGATTTCACGGCGTCCTGCCCGGTCATGGCGTCGGCCACGAAGAGGATTTCGACGGGCTTGAGCTGCTCTTTCAGTTGCTGCAGCTCAGTCATGAGCTGGTCGTCAATGTGCAGGCGGCCGGCGGTATCCACCAGCAGCACGTCGCGGCCGCTGTTGGCGCTCTCGCGGCGCGCCGCTTTGGCCAGTTCGAGCGGGTCCTTCTCCGCGGGTGTGCCCTCATAGATCGCCTCCTTCAGCTCGGCGGCGATCACCTTGAGCTGCTCGCGCGCCGCCGGGCGGTAGACGTCCACCGAGACCATCATGGGGCGATGCCCGTTCCGGGCCAGCCAGCGCGCCAGTTTACCGGTGGAGGTGGTCTTGCCCGAGCCCTGCAGGCCGACGATCAGAAACACGCTGGGCGGCTCGTTGGCAAAGCGCAGCTTGGACTCGTGGCTGCCCAGGATCTTGACCAGCTCATCGTGGACGATCTTGACGACCTGCTGCGACGGGGAGAGGGCGGTGAGCACCTCTTCGCCCATGGCTTTCAGTTTGATGTTCTCGATGAGCTGCTTGACCACGCGGAAGTTGACGTCGGCCTCGAGCAGCGCCATGCGGATCTCGCGGAGGGCGCCCTCCATGTTTTCGGCCGAGAGTTTACCTTCGCCGCGCAGGTTCTTGAAAACCCGTTGCAGCTTTTCCGACAGGTTGTCGAACATGAGAATAGAACCGCCCCGCCTGGCACACAACGCGGGGGATGGTTTTCGGTCCCCTTATTATATCCGGTTATTGCGCAGGAGGAGGGATGCGGATGCTGCTCGCCGCCATTTTCCCGGTCCGGTCCATTCCCAACTCGTAGACTACCTTGGTGCCGGGCCGCAGATCGGTAGCCAGGCCTTCGGCCAGCCGCGAGACGTGGAAGAAGATGTCGCGTCCGCCGTCGTCGGGCCTCAGAAAACCGAAGCCCTTCGCTTCGAAGTAGGTGACCACCGAGCCGGTCTGCTCCCCGGAGGGGCTTTCCCCGCCGGACTCGCCGGATTCGGAGGACTGATTCGGCCGGGTGCTCTTATCGCCCACCCCCTGCTTGATGAGCGCGAGATCGTCTTCCGTCCACTCCGTGGCGGGCTTGATTTCGGTGGGAATTTTGAGGTTCGGATTGCGCTTGCGAGCCTCTTCAAACAGTCGTTTTTGGCGTGCGTTCAACGAATATTCCTCGATTGGGTGCGGCTATGCCGTGATCGGCGTGGCCTTCTTCTTGCGGGAGCCCTTCTTCTCGGCGGGGGGTTGCCTGTCGCTCTTCTTCAAACTGCCCATCACCATGGTAGTGACGAACTTCTTCTCGCCGTGGTCGTCGAACTTGATCACGATGCGTTCTTCGCTGCTCGACAGGACCGTTCCCAAGCCGAACTTCTGGTGCTCGACTTGGGCGCCTTGCGAATAGGTATTGGAAGCCATAGATTTTCTACGCTTTACTCCTCGGAGGGGTGATGGGGTTGTAGGGTACCGGTGAAGAGGACCACAAAAGTATCGGGCAGCAGGACAACCATTAATCTCTTTGTATCTTAGCAAATGGGGAGGCAGCGTGTCGAGAAGAAGAATGCCGGGAATGTCGGGAATGGACCGCGTACGGGGGCGGGCCGGGAGACCCGCCCCGTATGAGCCTTTGCCGTATCCTGTCAGGCCCGTTTGCGGAGGCGCCGGCCGAAAGAGGCCAACCCGACCAGACCCGTTCCCAACAGAAGCATGGATGCCGGTTCCGGAACACCGGTCGGGTTATTCACGAAGCCGACCAGGTTCTTCGTCAGGTTCTGGGCGTCTGTGCCCTGATCGCCCTGCATGAAGTTCACGTCGAAAATAGTGGTGAGCGTGCCCAGCGGAGCGCCGGACAAGGTGCCCGGACCGAAAGCGATGCCGCTGCCGGCGGTCGGGCTGAACTGGGTGATGAATTGCCCGGTACCGGGTCCGTCAAAGCCACCCGAGGCCGAGTAAGTAAGCGACGTGACCGGGTTGGGACCCGTGAACGGCGGGTTGACGGTCTGCGTGTCCTGGCCAGCGGACGTGTCTACGAAGCCCAGAAGGCCTCCGCCGAGTTGGCTGATCAGCGCCAGCACGGAGTCGTCTCTTGTGGTAAAGAAGAGATTCTCTCCCATGACGAACATGTTGCCGCCGCTCACCAGGAAGGCTGCATACTGGGCCAGGTCTGCGGCGGTGAGCGCGGCACTGTTGTCGAACCGGATATCCCAGACCTGGGTAAAACCAGCCAGGTTTGCCGGGATCGTGTCCAGCACCGTGGGGGTGTTTCCGACGGCCGTTTCCAAGGCCACCAGATTGTTAGTAATCAGCGAGGTGGTACCGGTTTCGCTGGTGGTGCTGGCGCCGTTAATGATCGCCACGGTGCCCGCGAACCCCATGCTCACCGTCAGGCAGACCACAACCATAGCAATTGTGGCTCTGCGGATGATATTCTTCACGTTGGTGTTGCCCTCCGATTCAAGGTACAGAGCGACAGCCCCTCAATTTCAGGACTAATCGATCCGAGTACATTCTGCACCCCGCCAGTCCACCAGTCAACCAATATTGCATAGTTAAGGGCCTGAAACGGTACTTGCTGTAGAGAGTCTCGACAGTACTAGCGCCGGAGCGGCAACTGCACCTGGCCGAAGCCGCCAAACTGGTCAACAATCCTCAACCGCTCGTTGTCCGGCGCGTCGATCACGGTTTTACATGAAAGGCAACCTGGTGTATCTGCATCGTCACGCTCCGGGATTGGATGACCGGCCCGGGGCCCTGCTGCGCTTCGTGTATCAATTCCGGCCGGAGATCGGCTTTACGGTGGAAGGCGATTTCAACGAGACCTTTGTGGGACGCCACGATAGCGGCCGTGTGGTGTTCGGCATCCAGTTCGGACACTGGCCTCGGCCCCGCGACCTGAGCGATCGCCGCAACCCCCTGGCTACCGACATCCCGCGCATCCACTATGAGGTTGTAGGAGGGACGCGGTAAGGGTTACTCGCGCCGGGCCGCCGGCCAGACGCACCGGCGCCCCGCGCTTGTCACCGGACGCCTGCCCTCACTATAGTGAAATCTGCATGGCGGCCACGAAACAACAGGTGCCGGACGCGCGGTCGCTGGGTGAAGTTCATGCCAGCGTGGGCACCTCCCAGCTCTCCTTCTGGCGGCGCATGTTCGCGTTTGCCGGGCCGGCCTACCTGGTGAGCGTGGGCTACATGGACCCCGGCAACTGGGCCACCGACCTGGAGGGCGGCGCGCGCTTCGGCTACCAGTTGCTGTGGGTGCTGGTCATGTCCAACGCCATGGCCATCCTGCTGCAAACCCTCAGCGCGCGTTTGGGAATCGTCTCCGGGCGCGATCTGGCGCAGGCGTGCCGCGAAACCTATCCCCGGCCCATGAGCCTGGCGCTGTGGGGGCTCTGCGAGATCGCCATCGCCGCCTGCGACCTGGCGGAAGTGCTGGGCGCGGCCATCGCGCTCAACCTGCTGTTTCACATTCCGCTCTTCACCGGCGTGCTGCTCACCGCCGCCGACACCCTGCTGCTGCTCTGGTTTCAAAGCTTCGGCATCCGCACCATCGAAGCCTTCATTCTGGCTCTGATCAGCGTGATTGCGGCCTGCTTCTGCATCGAAATTTTCTGGGCCAAGCCTTCCGCCAGCGCGATATTCACCGGCCTGGCGCCACGGCTCAACCGCGAGAGCCTGTACGTGGCCATAGGGATTCTGGGCGCCACCGTGATGCCTCACAACCTGTATCTGCACTCCGCCCTGGTGCAGACGCGGAGCATCGGCCATAGCGAGGCGGCCAAACGCACCGCGTGCCGCTACAACCTGGTGGATTCGGTGGTGGCGCTCAACGGGGCGATGTTCGTCAACTGCGCCATCCTGGTGCTGGCGGCGGCCGTGTTCTTCCAGCGCGGCATCGTGGTGACTGAGATTCAGCAGGCCCACGTGCTGCTGGTGCCGCTGCTCGGGACCAGCCTCGCGGGGGTGATCTTCGCCGTTGCGCTGCTCTGCTCCGGACAATCCTCCACCTTAACAGGAACCCTTGCAGGACAAGTAGTTATGGAAGGTTTCCTAAACTTTCGCATGAGGGCCTGGATGCGCCGCCTGATCACCCGCTCGCTGGCCATCATTCCGGCGGCCCTGACCATCTACCTGGTGGGAGACAAGGCGACCTTCGGGCTGCTGATCCTGAGCCAGGTGATCCTCAGCATGCAGTTGCCGTTCGCCATCGTACCGCTGATTCATTTCACCAATGATCGCGCGCGCATGGGCTCGTTCGCCAACGTCCTGTGGGTCCGGATACTGGCGTGGGGCGCCGCCATCATCATCATCGGGCTGAATGCGCGGCTGGCAGTCATGGCCATCGGTGACTGGCTGGCCGGCGCCGGCGCGTGGAAAACGATGGTCTGGCTGGTCACGGTGCCCACCGCGGCGGTGCTGGCGCTGCTGCTGCTGTGGGTGCTCATGGAGCCCGCCATCAGCCGTTGGACCCGGAAGTACGGGCGGGCACCCATTGTCCTGCCGGAAATGGCGGGCGCCGGGGCGGCCGCCGCGCCGGTCTACCATCGCATCCTGGTCCCTCTGGATCACACCGCTCTGGACCGCCTGGCGGTGAGCCACGCGGCAGCCACGGCGCGCATCTACGGCGCCAAGGTGTATCTGCTGCACGTGGAAGAGGGCGTCACCAGCCAGGTCTACGGGCCAGCGGCATCCACGGCTGAAGTGGAAGCCGGCGAACAGTACATCGACCGCATCGCGCAGTCGCTCCGCGAGCAGGGGGTGGTGGTGGAAACGGCCATCTCGCATTCTCCTTCGCCCAGGAAAGATATCGTGCGCTTCGCGCGGGAGATCCGGGCGGACCTGGTCATCATGGGGGCGCACGGTCACGGGGGCCTGAAGGACCTGATCTTCGGCACCACCATCAACCCGGTGCGCCACAACCTGGACGTCCCCATGCTGATCGTCAGACCGGGAAAAACCTGAGGCTTTTGTGGCACGGTGCCCCAATACCGTGTCCCAGGAACCCAGAAAGCGGCCCCAGGGAGCTAATAACCCATGTGTTATCAGTGAGATTGATTGGCTCGAAAGGTGCTGATTCCAGCCGTGTGAAGCGCCTCTTCCTGCTTGCGCCACTGTTCGCCTTCTGGATCGCGCCGCTCCAGTGCGCCACTCTGGAGCGGCTTTCTTTGGACGACATGATCGGGCAATCGACGGCCATCGTGCGCGGAACCGTGGTGAGCTCCTGGGCGGCATTTTCCGGCCCGGTGATCTACACGCACTATAAGATCAAGGTATCGGAAACCCTGAAGGGCACGAACCAGGCCTCGGTCGAGGTCCTGGTTCCCGGCGGCGTGGCCAATAACCTGCGCCAGACCTTCGCGGGCGCGCCCGAATTCCACGCGGGCGATGAGTTCGTTTTCTTCTTATGGACCGGCAAAGCCGGGCTCACGCAGGTGCTCGGGCTGACCCAAGGCTTGTTCGCGCTGGCTGAGAACGGCACCTCCGACCCCACGGCGACGCGCACCGCCAGCCGGGAATTGATGCTGGAGCGGGGCACTGCCAGGCCGGTAAAGGACCAGACGCTGGTGATGCGGCTGAGCGAGTTGCGCCAGCGCATCGGCAGCACGCTGGCCGCTGGCCGGAGCGTGGAGAAATGATGGGGCATCGCCAGCGGGTGGGCCGGATCTTCGCGGCAGCGGCAGCCGCGGTGCTGCTGGGAACGCCCGCCGAAGCGTATTATCACTACATCCACTACCTGAACCGCAACGGCTCGCTGGCGGCGGTTCCCGAAGCATTCGACCTGAAGGCGCTGCCCAACAACACCATCACGTTCCTGGTCAGCGATGCGGGTCCGGCGACGTATGCCGCCAACGACAGTCTCGGCTCGATCCTGGGCCAGATCAAGCAGGCTGCGGCGGCATGGAATTCGGTGCCCACCTCGGATCTGCGGGTGGCGTTCGGCGGTCTCGAGGCTTCGCCGAACCCGGCGGCGAAGACGGCCGGGGGAGACGTGGTCTTCCAGGACCTGAGCCCTGGCCTGTTAGGGCTGGGCGCGCCCGTGGTATCGGCGAACGCTATCGTGAGCACGGGACAGAACGGGCCGTTTCTTCCGGTATCGCGCGGGATGGTGATCCTCACCAACAACACCAATCCCAACAACGGCCCCGGCCCGAGCAACCTGGAAGCGTACTACACCACGGCGGTGCACGAGTTCGGCCATGCGCTGGGGTTGCAGCACACCTGGACCGCGGCGGCGATGTCGCAGGACGTGATCCGCAACACCTCGCGGGCGCGGCCCCTGGACGCCGACGACATGGCCGCGCTTTCGGTGCTGTACGGCAAGGCCGGCTGGGCGGCCAGTCTCGGATCGATCTCCGGAAAGGTGACGGCCGGCAATCAGCCGGTACCCCTGGCTTCGGTCGTGGCCATCCCGCCCACCGGGCCGGCGGTCAGCGCGCTGACCAATCCCGACGGCACCTACACCATCAACGGGCTGCCGCCCAACCAGTACCTGCTCTACGTGCATCCGCTGCCGCCCGACGCCATCACGGCGAACAACACCGGCATTGCGCTGCCGGTGGATGCGAGCGGCAAGGCGCTACCCGGCCCCAGCGGATATTTTCAGACGGTGTTCTACCCCGGCACGGCCGACCCGCAGCGGGCGGCCACGTTCACCGTGGATGCCACCACGGCCCCCTTCACCAATCAGAACTTTGCCGTGCAGCCGCGGCCGTCTGTGCCGGCCTACGATATCGTCACGTACAGCTTTCTCGATCCCAGCCAGCGCACGTACACGGCCACCGGATCGCTCGCAATCACGCCCGCTTACGTGAATATCGCGAGTCCGTATTACACGCTGGTGGCGCAGCCCAATGCGGGCAGCATGCCCGACCCGCAATCGGTGACCATCCTGGGAGGCGGCTTTAACACGATCGTGAGCCAGGTCACCACGGGCGTGGCGCTCTATTTCTTCCCGGCGGCATTGCCCGCGCCCGGTCCGCGCCACCTGGTTTTCAATTTCGGCGACGACATTTACGTTCTCCCCGACGCCATCAACCTGGTGGCCAAAGGCCCGCCGCAGATCAATTCGCAGACGCCGAACAACGACGGCGGCGTGACCATCGCGGGCGCCGGTCTGGGAGCCGACAGCCGCGTCTACTTCGACGGCTTGCCGGCCGCTGTGGCGGCGCCGTTCAGCGGCGACGACGCGCAGGGCTCCATCACCGTAAACCCGCCGCCGGGCACCAGCGGGCAGACCTCCCTCCTCACGGTGTTCAACAGCGACGGGCAGAACTCGATGTTCCTGCAATCGCCGGCCCCTCCGCAGTTCGTCTACGCGGCGAGCCCCGTGCCGCAAATCGTAACGGTCAGCCCGGCTTCGCTGGCGGCCGGATCGAGTCCCATTGGCATGGCTGCGACCATCGATATCACGGCTGCGAACACGAATTTCGTCAATGGCCAGGTGAGCGTCGGATTCGGAACCAGCGATGTCACGGTTCGCCGCGTTTGGGTACTGAGCGCGAACCACCTGGCGGTGAATGTGGTGGTGGCGCCCAACGCTACGGTGGGCGCGTCGGAAGTCAGCGTGATCTCGGGATTCCAGGTGATGTCGCAGCCCGCGGCATTCCAGATCCAGCCGGTGAATCCCGCCTCGCCCGCCATCGCCTTCGTCGTGAACGGCGCTACCAACCTGCCGGGGCCATTCAACCCGCTGGGCTATGTCACGCTCTATGGGAGCAATCTGGCTCCTTCGCCCGCGAATCTGCAACTGACGTTGAACGGCGTCACGATCCCGGCGTTGTTTGCTTCGGCGACCCAGATCAACTTCCAGATTCCCGCCGGCTTCGGCGGGGGGGCCGCGACGCTCAATCTGAACAACGGTTCGGCGAGCGCGTTCCCCGTGCGCTTGCAGATCGAGAACCCGCCGGCTGAGATCGCGGGCGTGAGCGATGCCGATGGGGCGGTCGACGCCACCCATCCGGCCGATCCCGGCGACATGCTGAGTGTGCTGGTGACCAATCTCGATCCGGCCGCCGCCGCAACACCGGGCCGCGTGCAAGTAACCGTCTCCGGCGTGCCCATGACGGTGCAGCAGATCGCGCCGGCGCCGGCGAGTGCACCAGCGGGCACGTTGCAGATCCAGTTCGCCCTCAGCCAATCGTTCGGCGGCGCCCAGGTGCCGGTAGTGGTGGCGCTGGACGGCTCGGCCAGTGCGCCGTTCGTCATCGCGGCAAGATAGCTTCGACATTCAGCGATCGGCTCACTCCTGAGCTACACTCCAGTAATGAAGCTACTACCGACTGCGCTGCTGTTTGTGGGGATTACCGCATGGGCGGCCGATCCCGAGGGATTCCACATCTGGAAAGCCGCCGAATTGAAGGCGCTTGCCAAGACTCTTACCCCCAAACTGAACGAGACCCAGACCGCTACCGCACCGCTGCCCGGTGCGGGCAACTACTCGTTTATCGAGGTGTTCCGCAAGGCCACGGGCCAGGCGGAGTTTCACGAGACCCAGGCCGACGTATTCGTGGTGGAGACGGGCGAAGCCACGCTGGTCTACGGCGGCCAGTTGGTAGACGGCAAGACCATCGCGCCCAACGAAATCCGCGGCACTTCGATCACCGGCGGAATGGAAAAGAAGATCGGCCCGGGCGACGTGGTGGCCATTCCCGCCAAGACGGCCCACTGGGTGAAAGTCGATGCGGGCAAGGAGATCGCCTACTTCGTGGTGAAGGTGACGCAGTAGGGGCGGAAGGGCGCACTACTCCTTCCAGAACAGCTCGGCGTCGGAGCGCCGGACGTAATTGGCATCGAGCGCGGCGGGATCCTGGGGGACTGCGGCGAGGGCCAGGCGGGCGATGGCTGCGGCCAGTGCGCCGGGCGCGGTGACGACGGGGGCGCGCGCGAAGCGTGTCCCCTCGAGGGCGGCGCGGAACGGCGTGAAATCGGCCGCGATGAACTCCAGCTCTCCCTCGGGCAGGGTGGCCAGCCACGCCGCGAACTTCGCCACGGTTTCCGGCGCTACTAGGCGGGCCGCCTGGTCGTACACCGCGCCGTAGATTTCGCCGCGGCGCGCGTCGAGCACCACCGCGCGCAAGGGGGCGGCGCCGAACGTGGAGAGCGCCTGGAGATTGGAAACCGCCACGGCGGGCTTGCCCGCCGCCTCCGCCAGGCCTTTCACGCACGCCAGTCCCACGCGCACGCCGGTGAACGAACCGGGGCCGGCAGCCGCGGCGAAGCGGTCGATATCCATGACCTTCACTCCGTGACGGCCGAGCAGTTGCGCCAGGTGCCGGTAGAGCACGTGCGCAAAGCCGGTGGGCGCGTGCAGTTTGATCTCCTCAAGGAGCTCGCCGCCGCGGGCCAGCGCGATGCTGCCGAATTCATGCGTGGTGTCGACCGCCAGAATCAGCGGGCTCACTTCTCCAGACCGCAAGCCGTGTCCAGCTCGTAGACCTTTCCGTTGGCGTTCATGCCATACAGGCGCAGGTGCATGACCGCCGGAAAGTTTCTGGCCAGGTCCGCGGGTGCCGGCTGGCTGGCCTTCTGGCCGGTGGCGAGCACGCGGTACCCCTGGCCATCGGCCGCCACTTCACCGGTCCAGAGCCACATCATGGACCGCGTGGCGCGCGTCTCCTTGGTGATCTTGGCGGAATAGGTTGCCGGCTTGGAGACCGAGAGATCCCCCGTGGGCTGCTCGATGGCGAACGGCACCTTGGGACTGTTGGACTCGATCTCCTGGAGCGCCAGCGGCGGGTCGCGTGAATCGAACTTGTAGGACCGGTTCATGCTCTCCATATGGCCCTCGCGCACTAGGTGCAGCAGCCAGTCGTGCGCGCGGTCGGGCGGCTCGCCGGTGAAATGGTCGCCCGAGAATTTCTTTTTGCTGCGCGTCGCTTCCCCGTCGATGGGGTTGATCCAGACCACGTCGTAGCTGTGCTTCTCGACGATCAGCTCCATGGGCCCGGGCTTCTCCACGTAGACCACGTACTCGGTGTCTTCGAGCGCCACGGCGCGGCCGTTGTCTACGTCGAAGTACGGTTCCAGCTCCCAGTGGCGCGTGCCGGAGAGCAGATCGAACCACACGGTCATGGCCCTGGCGCCGGGCGAATTCGCGTACTGCGCGCCGGTGCCGGTGTTGGCGTAGGTGACATACTGGCCGTCCATGGTGGCGTTCCACAGGCGGCGGCGGAATTGGGCGGCATCCAGGTCGTTCGGCCCGGGCTTCCCTGCCCCGCTGTCTTCGCGTCCGAAGTTCAGGTTTACGAAAGGCACGGCGTAGAGCTGGTGCTCGATGGCGCCCACGTTGTCGTCCGCGGTGCCATAGGCCGCGAAGTCCATCCAGCCGTCGTCGAGCAGCGGGGCGGAGGTGGTGCGCGCCCCGGCGGTGCGCGGATGCTGGTAGGGGTCCGCCTGCTTGAGCACGCCGCCGATTTCCTTCAGCAGCGCGCGGCCGTCGGGAAAGTCTTCGAACTGATCCACGAGCTGCCAGGTGACATTCAGGGCGGCGTAGCGCCCGGCCAGGTAGCGGATGAAGCGGCGGCGCTGCTCCCAGCCGGGGAAAGCCTGCACCAGATCGCCGGGGCCGCGCGCCAGGACGAGATCGGCCACTAGCCCCTTCTGGTTCAGATAGCGGACGCGGGCGTCGAGCCGCTGGAACTGGGCCAGGTTCGGCACATCGGGCGACTGGTAGAGCGCCGTGCCGGAAGCCTGGTCCATCATCAGGCCGCGCAGGTGGGTGAACTTCTGCGCGGCGCGCGCATCGGCTACGGCGCGAAAGGCGGCGTCATCGAGAACGGCGAAGCGCGGCTCGCTCACGCCCATCCACAGGTGCGGCCGGTCGAGCCCGCGGGCGTCGCGCTCGGTGTAGGCCCAGTGATGCTTGTTGGCCGCGCGCAGGAAGCCGGGCGCTTCGGAACTGGCGGCGGTGAAGGTGGCGGTCTTATCGTTCCATGCGGCCAGGTTGCTGGTCACGTGGTAGTCCCAGTCGCCGCCTTCGGTGGGCGCGAAACGAACCACCATGCGGCGGCCGCCGTCCCAAAACCCGGGGATGGCGTAGGTGCGATGGCGCGGCGAGCGGAACTCCACGCGCAGATCGACGGTAGCGTAGGGACTGGGGTGGGCGGCGGCGTCCTTTTCGCTGAGCTCGAAAAGCAGCTCGCAGGGGGAATAAGCGGCGGTGTTGGCGCAGGAGGACTGCTGGGCGGCGAGGCGCACGGCCAGCAGGACGAGGACGGACAAGGCTTGGGCAGCCGGACGGAGGCGCATCAAACTCTAGTGTAGGGCAGTTACATCGCCCTGATTCAGTACATTCACTCCTCAAAGACCTCCAGGGACGGTCGATGAGCAAATCAAATGCTCAAATCTCTTGTCGCTCTGGCACTGTGCATGCCGGCGCTGTTTGCCCAAACCCGCATCACCCAATACGTGGACGATCAGCAGCGTGTCCGATTGCCCGGAAACCGGCACCCGCTGGCCGTTCGCGAGTACGACGCCGGCGCGGTGGCGCCGGAACAGGCCCTCGATCGCATGATCCTGGTGCTCACCCCGGATGCCGGCCAGCAGCAGGAGCTGAACGCGTTGCTGGAATCGCAACACGATCCCGCCTCCCCGGAATACCAACGATGGCTGACGCCCGAAGAGTTCGGCAGCCGGTTCGGAACCTCCGAGAGCGATCTGGCGGAAGTCACACGCTGGCTGGAAAGGCACGGTTTTACGGTGGACGAAGTGCCTGCCGGGCGGCGGTCGATCGTCTTTAGCGGCACGGCATCGCAGGTGGAATCGGCTTTCCACACGCAACTGCGCCACTACCGGGTGAACGGAACCAGACACCTCGCCAACGCCAGTGACGTGGAGATTCCGCGGGCGCTGGCCGGGCTGGTGGGCGGCATCTCGACCCTGCACGACTTCGGGCGGCAGCCGCTGAACAGCGGGCGTATCGCGCCCGAGATGACCTCCTCTTCCGGCTACCACTACCTTTCTCCCGCCGATTTCAGCGTGATCTACAATGTCAACCCGCTGTACCAGAGCGGCATCGACGGCGCCGGCCAAACCATCGCCGTGGTGGCGCGCACGAATATCAACCTCGCCGATGTGACGCAGTTCCGCAGCCTGATGGGGCTGCCGGCCAATAACCCGGCGATCGTGCTGAATGGGCCGGACCCGGGCATCTACAGCCAGTCCGAAGCGACCGAAGCGTTGCTGGACGTGGAGTGGGCCGGCGCCGTGGCCAGGAAGGCCACGGTGAAGCTGGTGATCAGCAAGGGTACCAGCACAACCGACGGGGTGGACCTCTCGGCACAGTATATCGTGAACAACAACCTGGCCTCGGCGATGACCACCAGCTTCGGCAACTGCGAAGCGTTTCTGGGCGCGGCGGAGAACCTGTTCTGGAAGAACCTCTACCAGCAGGCCGCCGCGCAGGGTATCACCGCATTTGTCTCCTCGGGCGACAGCGGCGCGGCGGGTTGCGACGGCGCCTCGGCTTCCAAGGCCGTCTACGCGCGGGCCGTAAACGGGCTGGCATCGACGCCCTACAACGTGGCCGTGGGCGGCACCCAGTTCAACGACACCCAGAACCCGGGCCTGTACTGGTCCCCGCTCGGTACCGCATCGAACCTGCTTTCGGCCCTGAGCTACATCCCCGAGACGGTGTGGAACGAGAGCGCCGGAGCGGGAGGCCGGGGATTGTGGGCAACGGGTGGCGGCGCCAGCGCGATCTACGCAAAGCCATCGTGGCAGAGCGGGCCGGGCGTACCGGCCGACGGTGTCCGCGACATCCCGGACGTGTCGCTTTCCGCGGCCGGCCACGTCGCCTACCTGGTTGTCCAGAACGGCGGCCTCTACGCCGTGGGCGGCACGTCCGCATCTTCACCCGCCTTCGCCAGCCTGATGGCGCTGGTGGTGCAACAAACCGGCAGCCGGCAGGGCAACGCCAACACTTCGTTCTACCGGCTGGCGGCGCAGCAGGCCGCCGGCGGTGCGTCCATCTTCCACGATATCTCGACCGGCAGCAACGCCGTGCCCGGCACTAGCGGCTACTCCGCGGCCGCGGGCTTCGACCTGGCCACCGGCCTCGGTTCGGTGGATGCGTACCAGATGGCGACCCGTTGGACCAACGTAAAGGCGCAGCCGGACTTCCAGCTCACGCCGGCCACCGGCAGCGTGCAGGTGCAGGCCGGCAAGGGCGCCCCGGTGGCGGTGAGCATCACCCTGACCAACGGTTTTAGCTCCGCGATCGCCTTGTCGGCCAGCGGTCTGCCGGCCGGCCTGACGGCAGGCTTTGCGCCGGCTACGCTGCCCGCGCCCGGCCTCGGCACGTCCACGGTGACTTTCACCGCCGCTGCCACCACCGCGCCCGGCACCTACAGTGTGACCGTGACTGCGACCGGGACAGGCGTCAGCCGCCAATCCACCATCGCCGTTACCGTGACGGCCGCTCCTTTCGTGAAACTGCTGGCAAGCTCTGCCACGCTGAGATTCTCTTCCGCCGCATCCGCTTCAACCCTGGTGACGGTGAGCGTGGGCGGCGGGTTCAGCTCCGGCATCACGCTCAGCGCTTCCAATCTGCCCATGGGGGTGACGGTGAGCTACGCGCCCGCAAGCTTCGCCGCACCCGGGGCGGGTTCCAGCGTGCTGACGGCGGCGGCCTCGGCCGCGGCATTGCCGGGCACGTATACGGTCACGTTGACCGCCGCCGGCGGGTCGCTCACCTCCAGCACAACTATGAGCCTCACGGTATGGAAGGCCCCGGATTTCAGCTTGGGCGCCGCTTCCTACAACCTCACCGTGCTGCAGAACGCGGCTGCGGCCGCCTTCGCGCAGGTGTCGGTACTCAACGGGTTCAGCTCGGCGGTGACCCTTTCGGCCAGCGGTCTGCCGGCCGGACTCTCCGCCAGCTTTACGCCGGCCACGCTTCCGGCCCCGGGTTCGGGGACCAGCGTGCTCACGCTCACCGCGGCGGCCGCGGCTGCACCCGGCACTTACACCGTGGTGGTGACCGCCGCGGGAGGTTCGCTCAGCCGCACCATGAAGCTCCAGGTGACGGTGGCGGTTCCGCCGTCCCTCTCCCTGACTCCCGGCGCCTCCGCGTTGAGCGTAGTGCAAGGCGGCAGCGCCACGTTGAAAGCCACCATCTCGGTGGCGGGCGGGTTCAACGCCCCGGTGACTTTCGGGGCCACGGGGCTTGCGGCCGGCATCACCGCAACTTTCTCCCCGGCTTCTCTCGCCGCGCCGGGGGCGGGTTCGAGCACCGTCGCCATCAGCGCCGCTGCGACCGTCGCCGCCGGGGTCCGGACAATTTACGTTTCGGCATCGGCCGGCGGGGTGACCAAGACCGTGGCGGTGGCCGTGACGGTCAAGTCCGCGCCGCTGCTCGTCCTGCCGGCGGGCACATCCGTCACGGTTGCCAAGGGAGGCTCCATGCCCGTCCCGGTGACCGTGAAAATCGCGGGGCCGATAGCCGGCGCGGTGAATCTCCGCGTCACCGGGCTTCCGGCTGGCATCATCGCGACCTTCGCGCCCAGCACGTTTTCCGCGCTGGGCAACTGGGCAACCACATTGACGCTCAAGCCCGCCGCCACTGCGCCGAGCGGAAAGTGGACCATCAATCTGACGGCCAGCGACGGCGTCACGACATCCTCGACGCCAATCACCGTGACCGTTCCATGAGTGAGATACAATGTATCTCAGGGGTGTCCAATCATGGCGACGGCGATGGTTCACGTTCGCGTGGATGAGAAGACGAAGCGGAGGGCCGCGAAGACGCTGGCCGGGATGGGGATCTCCGTGTCCGACGCCGTGCGCATGCTGCTGGTCCGCGTGGCCGCGGAGAGGGCCCTTCCATTCGAGGTGAAGGTCCCGAACGCAACGACCGAGCGGGCCATGCGCGCCGCCAACAAAGGCAAGGGCAAGCGCCTGAATTCCGCGGCCGCGCTGTTCAAGGACCTGGGAATCTGATGCGGTGCGGAACCCGATAGAAGGCGCGCACTTCCGCCGCGATGTGAAGCTCGCCCAGAAGCGCGGCACGGACATGAAGAAGCTGCGCGAGGTACTCCTGCTGCTGATCGAGGGAGGGCCGGGTGCCGCCGCTCTATCAATTATAAGGATCATCCGCAGCCAAGAATAACGTAGCAATCCGTCAAATCGCGCGGGCGACAATCTCGCGCAGCTCCTCGGGGGTGAGCGCGATCGGGTTGCCCGTCATGCTGCTGGCCAGGGCCGCCCGTTCCGCCAGGCGCGGAATATCGGCCGCCGAGACGCCGTACGCACGCAAGGGCGGAATCTCCAGCTTGCGGCACAGCGCTCCGATCCATTGGGCGCCGTCTTCCGCCGTGGCGTGCGGCCGGCCGGTGAGCAGTTGCGCCGCCTCTTCATAGCGCCCCAGAGCCGCGCCGGCGGCGTCGCGCGCGTGCAGGGCCTGGACGTTGATCGCCATCGCGTGCGGTAGCAGGGCGGCGCACACGGCGCCATGCGGGGCGGGAAACATGCCGCCGATGGGCGCCGCGAAGCCATGCACCGCGCCCAGTCCGGCATTGGCCAGCGCCAGGCCGCCCAGCAGGCTGGCCCAGGCCATGTCGCAGCGGGCGGCGCGGTCGCGGCCGTTGTCCCAGGCGCGCGGCAGCGCTACGGCGGCGCGGCGGATGCCTTCGGCGCAGAACATGTCGGTCATCGGATTGGCGCGCGCGGAGACGTAAGGCTCGATCAACTGAGTGAGAGCGTCCAGGCCAGTCGCGCCAGTGAGCGGGCGCGGCAGATCGAGCGTCAGCGCGGGATCGACCACCGCCAGGCGCGGCAGCATGGACGGGCTGCGCAGGCTCGCCTTGACGCCTTGGGCGGGCGATGCCAGCACGGCGTTGCGCGTGACCTCCGAGCCGGTGCCGGCGGTGGTGGGAATGGCGATGAAGGGCGCCGGCCGGTGCTCGAGCGCGCGTCCGCGGCCAATCACTTCCAGGTAGTCGAGCGGCTCGCCGGGGTTGGTCAGCAGGGCCGCCAGCGCCTTGCCGGCGTCGATGGCGCTGCCGCCGCCGAGAGCGATCACGAGATCGCAACGCTCGCCGCGCGCCAATTCCACGCCGCCGGCGATGAGCGCGATGGTGGGCTCGCCCGCGACGGCGAACGGCACGCACGAGACTTCCGCGGCTTCCAGTTGCGCGAGGAGATGCGCCGCGCGGCCGGCCGACGCCCCCGTCACCAGCAGCGCACGCCGGCCCATGGAGGCGGCGGCCGGCGCCACTTCCCGCAGCGCGCCTTCGCCGAAGACGATCCGCCCCGCGGTGGCGAACTCAAACGGTGGCGCCATACCAGCCGTAGTCGGCGGGAAAGACGTTGTGGTACGTGACGCGGGTGCGCGGCTCGGCCAGCATGTCCGTCACCTGGGCGGCCCAGGCCTGGTAGTGCGCTGTCTCTTTGTGCTTTACTGTGGCCTCCAGGTTGCGGTAGACCTCCAGCAGCAGGAAGCGCGTAGGGTCGTCGGCCTGCTGGATGACGTCGAAGCGCGCCACGCCCGGCTCCTTCACGCTGTGGCGTGCGTTTTCGATGGCGGCCTTTTGGAAAGCATCGATCTGTTCGGGCTTGACGTGAATGTGCACGTGAACGATCAGCATGGGACAGGCTCCATTATTCGTGGCGCAGCGCCACCAGGGGATCGGTGCGCGCCGCGCGCAGGGCGGGATGCAAAGCGGCCGCGCATCCCACGGCGGCCACTACGGCACTGGCGGCGAGGAAGGTCCACGGATCGTCCGCGGCCACACCGTAGAGCAGTTTCTCGAGCGCGCGGCGGCCCACGTAGGCCAGCGCCCAGCCGAGCGGGAGCGCGATGGCGATGCGCACCCCGGCTTCCCGCAAAACCAGGCGCACCAGGCGCGCCGGCGTGGCTCCCATGGCTACGCGAACGCCGAACTCGGGAGTGCGCCGCGCCACGGCGTAGAGGCTCACGCCGAACAGTCCCGCGGCGGCCAGCAGCAGCCCCACCCCGGCCAGCCCGCCGGTCACCTGGGCGGCCAGTTCCTCGTCGCTGCGCGCGTTGCGCATGAACTGGTGCATGGTGGCCATCTCGAAGGCGACGTAAGCGTTCTCCGGGCGGTGCAGGAAGGCGCGCACGGCGCCGGCCAGCAGGGCGGGATCCTGGCGCGAGGCCAAAAAGAAGGTGAGGTCGGTGGTGGGCATCTGCGCGAACGGGTAGTAGAGAAACGGCTCGATTTTTTCGCGCAGCGTGCTCGAGGGGCCGTCCTCTACCACGCCCACGACCTGCCGGTCCTTGCCGCTCGCCTTGACCCACGCACCCAGCGCCGGGTGATCGCTCAGGAAGCGGCGCGCGAAGGCGGAATTGACCATGATCACGGGAGTGGCTGCGGGGCCGTCGGACTCAGCGAAGGGACGCCCGGCCAAGATGCGCGCTCGGGTGGTGGCGAAGTAGCTCGGGCCCACCTGGTTGAAATGAAACTGGAGCTTCGGCTGGCCGGGCAGCTCCACGTCCTCGATGGCTGCCCAGCCCGAGCCGCTCAGCATGGCGCGGCGCGCCCAGGCCACACGCTCCACGCCCGGCAACCCGGCGAGACGCGTGCCCAGCGCATCCACGAACGCCGCCTGGCCTTCGTCCACATTCAACGACCCATTGACAATCAGTAGGCGGCTGTCCGGGTCCATCGCCGGCCGGATGGCCGAGATGTTTTGGAGGCTGCGCCACAAGAGGCCCGCCGAGCAGGTGACGCCGGTGACCAGCGCCATCTGCCCCACCACCAGCACCGCCAGCCAGCGCGACGTTCCGGTGGTGCGGCTCCCGGAAATGGCCGGGATGATGCGCCGCCTCCAGGCATCGCTCCAGGGAATCAGCCCGCCAATGAGGGCCACCCCCAGCAGGGCGGCGGAGCTGAACAGGAAGGTCCGCGCGTCGAGCCTTATGCCGTAGTCGGTATAGCGGTCACCGCCATAGAACAGGGCCGGCGCGATGGCGATCAACCACGCCGCCAGCAGCAGGCCGAGCGCCGTCCCCACGCCGCCGAGCAGCAGGGTTTCGGTGAGGTGTTGGCGCGCCAGCACGCCGCGGCCCGCGCCCAACGCCAGGCGGATGCCGGTTTCGTGGCGGCGGCTCTCGTTATCCACCAGGCGCAGGTTGGCCAGGTTGGCGGCGGCGATCAGCACCAGCAGCACCACCACGCCGAGCATCACCGCGTTGGCTTCCAGTTTCTGCCAGAGGCTGTTCTCGGTGAACGGAAGGATTTTGCCGTTGCGGCCGGGCGCCGGCGCGAGGCCCTCTTTTTCCATCTGCCGCAGAATGGCCTCCCACTCGGCGGTGGCCTGCTCCATGGTGGCGCCGGGACGCAGCCGCCCCAGCAACTCGTAGTCGGTGAAGCGCAGGTTGTTGGGGAAGGCCATGCGCAGGGTGCCGAAGTAGGTTTGCGAGGGCGCAAACAGGTCCTCCAGCATGCCGCGGCTGGGCCCCGTGAAGCCCGCCGGCAGCACGCCGAGGATGCGCAGGGAAGACTGGTTCACCTGCAGGATGCGCCCGACGATATTGGGGTCGCCGCCCAGGGCCGTCTTCCAATAATGATGGGAGATCACCACCGTGCCGTCCTGCCCCTTGCCGCCGTGGAACACGTCGCCCATCAGCGCGCGCACCCCGAGCACGTCGAAGTAGTTGTCCGACACGTTGGCGGTGATGGGGAAATCGTCGCGGTCGGGCAGTTTCACGCGCGGCCCGCGCCGGCTCTCGGCGGTGACCCCGGCGAAGGAGCGGGTGCGCGCGGCGAGCGCCAGGTATTCCACCCAACTGTCGAGGTCTCCCCGCTGTTCGCGGGTGGTGACGCTGATGCGCGCCAGTTGCCGGGGTTCGCGGACTGGGACGTCGCGCAGTGCGTAGGCATCGAGAACGCTGAACGCGGCCGTGCTGAAGCCGATGGCGAGGCCCAGCGAGACGACGGCCAGCGCGGTAACTCCGGGCCGCCGGGTCAGCGCCCGGACAGCCGCGCGGAGGTCCCGCGGCAGTTTATTCATGTACTAAATAGTAGCGCGGCGCAGAGGGGTTGGCTTACTCCCGGCGGCGGCTGGAATCCCGCACCACCAGTCGCGGCGGGATGAACACCCGCTTCGGCGAGGGCGGCGTTTTCGACTGCATGCACTCCGACAGCAGCTCGGCGGCCGTCTCGCCGATGGCGGTGCTGCTCTGGTCCACCGTCGAGAGCGGAACCCGCAGCAGGTCCGAGTAGTGCACGTTGCCCGCGCCCACAATGGCGATATCCTCCGGGACGCGCAGGCCCGCTTCGAGGATGGCCTTGATGGCGCCAGCGGCCACCGGGTCGTTGTAGCAGAAGACGCCGTCCGGCCGCGGGTCTACCTGGAGAAGCTGCTGCATGGCGTCGTAGCCGGTGTTGTCCCCGTACTGGCCGCTGGCGATGTACTCCGGACGCACCGCCATGCCATGCCGCGCCAGCGCCCGCCGGTATCCGCGCAGGCGTCCCACTCCCGTGGCCACCGCCGGCCCGCGGATATGCGCGATTCGCCGGCAGCCCTGCTGAATCAGATGGCTGGTGGCCAGCGAGCCCAGTTCGTCGTCCTTCACGCCCACGTAATGCGCCCCCGCCCCCGCCAGCATGCGGTCGATCAGCACGTAAGGAATCCGGCTGCGCTCGAGTGCCTGGAACATTTCGAGGTGTCCGCTGCGTTGCGCCGAGGCGATGATCAACCCATCCACCTTGCGATTGACCAGCACCTCCACCTGACGCTGCTCCACTTCGCCATCCTCGCCGGTGTCGGAGATCACCACCTGATAGCCCAGGGGCTGGAGCTTGCGCGCGACGCCCTTGGCCACCTCCGCGAAGAACGAGTGCATCAGGTCGGGCAGCACCAGCCCAACCAGGTAAGTGCGGCGCGTGACCATGCTGCGCGCGATCCAGTCCGGCTGGTAGTTCAACTCGCGCATGCGCTTGAGCACGCGGTCGCGCGTGGGCTGGCTGATGTCGCTGTGGTTGCGCAGGGCCTTGGAAACGGTCATCAGCGAAACGCCGAGGTCCTCGGCGATGTCTTTCATGCGAACGGCCAACGCGGGTGCCTCCTCAAGGCCCGATTATAGCGCCTCAGTTACCGTTCAAGTTACTCGCCGCTACGGCTTCAAGGGTGACAGCCGGATGTTGCGGAAGAAAATCTCGGCGCCCTCGGACTGGAACAGGATTTTGCCGCTGGACGGATAAGCCTCGGAGCCCTCGTTGACCAGCTTCCCGTTGACGTATTGCCTGACGCGGTCGCCCGCGGCCACCAGCTCCAGCAGGTTCCACTCGCCGCGCGGCTTCTCCACTTCACCGGTGGGATCGCGGTAGCCGGCTACGTCTTTCCATGGACCTTTGCCCAGGCGGTCGATTCTGACGGCCTGCCCGGGTGGGCCGGCCGCGCGGTTTCCCCGCGAGGTCAAGGCGCCGCCGTCGGTCAGCCAGAAATCCCCGGTGCATCCTTCCTGAATCTGGAACTCAATCGAGGTGGGCCATACCTTCTGCGGGCCGCGCACGTGATAGAGAATGCCGCTGTCGCGGGCCTGGCCTTCGCGCGGAGGGTAAGTGCCTTCCCCCCACTTGAATTCCGCGCTGAGGTAATAATTGGCAAATTCCTGCTTCGTAATGATATAGCCGAATTCCTTGCCGGAGACGTGAATGACGCCGTCTTCGACCCGGAACACACGGCCGGGATCGCGGTTCAGTCCCGTGGTTTTGAGGAAGGTGTCGAACCGATCGAGATTGGCGCCATCGAACAAAGTCAGTGGCGGTCCGTGCGGCGGGATATCGGCGTCTCCGGCGAGAGCGGCCGCGGCCAGAAAAAGCGGGCCGGCGAGGCAGCGGGTGAAGGCATGCATGTTTGCGAAGATAGCACGGCCGGCGCGGATGGCAGGCGGTGCCGCCTGCCGGGTCGAGACCGTACGGGTTCACAGCAGGTCTTCGGGCGGCCCGCTCATCACCTGCCGCACTTCGATGGGCGAATTCTCGACATGCCGGACGACGCTTGCAGGCTGTGTGTACGAAGCGGCACGGAGGAGGCCGAATCGGGCATCGGCCGCGCGCCAACCGGTATAATTTCCGTTTGACGCCCAAAACCGCATTCCTCTTTCCCGGCCAGGGCTCGCAGGCCGCCGGTATGGGAAAACGCCTGGCCGGCGCGTACGCCGCCGCGCGCCGTGTGTTCGAAGAAGCCGACGACGCTCTCGGTTTCCCCATTTCGCGTCTCTGCTTCGAGGGTCCGGAGGAGGATCTCAAGCTCACGGAGAACACCCAACCCGCCCTGCTTACGGTTTCCGTCGCGGCCTTCGAGGTACTGCGCGAGCGCGGGCTGACGCCCGATTCCGTGGCCGGACACAGCCTGGGCGAATACGCGGCGCTGGTGGCGGCGGGCAGCCTGCGCCTGGGGGAGGCGGTGCGCCTGGTGCGGCAGCGCGGGCGTTACATGCAGGAGGCCGTACCGGCGGGGGTGGGGGCCATGGCGGCGCTGCTCAAACTGCCGGCGGGAAAGCTGGAACCCGTGCTGGCGGAGGCGGCGCAGGGCGAAATTGTGAGCGCGGCCAATCTGAATTCACCGGACCAGGTGGTGATTGCGGGGCACGCCGCTGCCGTGGGGCGCGCCATGGAACTGGCCAAGGCGGCCGGGGCGCGCCGCGCCGTGCTGCTGCCGGTGAGCGCGCCGTTCCACTGTGCGCTCATGAAGCCGGCCCAGGAGCGGCTGCGCGCCAGCCTGGATGCCACCGAATTCCGCGACCTGGCGTTCCCCCTGGTCAATAACTGGCAGGCGCGCGAAGTACGCACCGGCGCCGAGGCGCGGGAAGGACTGTACCAGCAGGTGCCCAACCCGGTTCGCTGGCTGGAGAGCATTCGCCTGCTGGCGGCGCAAGGCACCACCCGCTTCGTGGAGGTGGGCGCGGGCAGCGTGCTCACGGGCCTGTTGCGCAACATCGACCCGGCGCTCGAAGGTTGGAAGTTCGGAGAGCCGGCCGACCTCGACGGGCTGGCCGGGTTGGCCCGCGCCCACGTGACATAATTCACAGGAATCTGGTAAGCTCGGCCTTGTAGGAACGGAGATGTGAGCACCGAGTCGGTCGGCCACCTCCGGTGCCCGAGTTGCGGCGGTAGGGATATCCGCCATTCCCTGCAAAACGGCATCCGGGATTACATCATGAGGTTTTTCCGCCGGCAGCCGTACCGCTGCCGCAGGTGCAGGCACCGCTTCTATAGGTACACGGCGCCGAAGGGCCGGGGCGCGGAGCAACTGCAAGACGCCGGCTCCGAGCACGAACCCAAGGCCGATTAGGCGGTCCACGAGGAATACGCGGTCCGCCAGGAATACGCGGTCCGCCAGGAATACGCGGTCCGCCAGGAATACCCGTAACTACCGCTGCCGCAGCTCAGACTTCCGGCCGCGGCTTCCATGAACCAGTAAGGTTGCGGCCGCCCTCTTGACACACGAGTCTCTTCGTAGTAAAGTCTTCGTAGATTATGTCCGCCAAGACGCCCCAACCGCCGCGGCCGACCGATGCCGAGCTGGAAATCCTCACCGTGCTGTGGGCCCGCGGCCCGGCGACCGTGCGCGAGGTCCACGAGATTATTGCCCAGCGCAAGCCGGCGCAATACACCACGGTGCTGAAGATGTTGCAGATCATGGCGGAGAAGGGGCTCGTGCGGCGCGATGAAAAGGAGCGCGCGCACATCTACCAGGCCAGCCGGCCGCGCGAATGGACGCAGCGGCAACTGGCGGGCGACCTGCTCCAGCGCGCCTTCAACGGTTCGGCCAAGAGCCTGCTCGTGGGGGCGCTGGCGGCACGCAAGGCATCGAAGGAAGAACTGGCGGAGCTGCGCAAGCTCCTCGAGGAATACGAGAAGGGGACGCAATGAATATTCTTGAAACCCTGGTCCGCACACCGTTGGCGCGCGCCCTCGGCTGGACGCTGTTTCATTTTCTGTGGGAGGGCGCGCTGGCCGCCCTGTTGCTGGCGGCGATCCTCGGCCTGTGCCGTCCGCGAGCGGCGCGTCTGCGCTATGGCGTGGCTTGCGCCACTTTGACAGCCATGGCGCTGGCGTTTGGCTTGACCCTGGCATGGTCGCTGGCGGCCGGGCACGAGGCCGCCGTGGCGATTTCGCTTCGCGATCCGGCGCGCGCGTTTGTTTCCGCCGCAGCCGCCTCGGCTCCCGCCGAGCCGCTGCCGCAAAGCCTGCGCGACCGGCTGGCGTTGGCAGCGCCGTTGTGGATGGCGGGCGTCCTGCTCTTCTACGCGCGCAGCCTTTCCGGCTGGATGGGGGCGCGGCGGCTGCGCCGCGTGGGGGTGTGTGCCGCTCCAGGGGGCTGGCAGGCGCGGCTCGACGATCTTCGCGCGCGGCTGCGCGTGTCGCGTCCGGTGGCCCTGCTGGAATCGTGTCTCGCCGACGTGCCGGTAATCATCGGCTTTTTCCGCCCGGTGGTCCTGCTGCCTCTGGGCCTGGTCACAGGCCTGCGGGTGGAGCAACTGGAATCCATTCTGATCCACGAACTGGCACACATCCGCCGCCACGATTACCTGGTCAATTTTCTGCAAGGGTTCGTGGAAGGACTGCTGTTTTACCACCCGGCGGTGTGGTGGGTCTCGGCCATAGTGCGTGCGGAGCGCGAGAACTGCTGCGACGACGTGGTGGTGAGCCTGGCGGGGGACGCCCGTGGATATGCGGCCACTTTGGCGGCGCTCGAAGGAAGCCGCTGGCCGCGGCGGGAGGCCGCGCTGGCCGCCAGCGGAGGCCGGCTCGCACAACGCATCCGCCGCTTGCTGGGCGGGCCGGAGGGTCCGCGCACCGCGGCCGCACCGGTTTTTTCCATCGGGCTGCTGCTGGCCTCGATCGGTCTGGCGCTTGCCGTCTGGCAGCCGAAGCCGGCCCCTGCGGCCCAAGCCGCGCCGGCTTCCGCGCAGGCGCAGCAGGCGCCGCCCGTCCCGCTACCCATTCCCCAGGAGAAGAAAAACTCTCTCCCCGCGATGGCGCCCGCCGGACCGTACCAAAAGTGGATGAGCGAAGACGTCGCCTACATCATCACGGAGGCGGAGCGGCTCGCGTTCCAGCGCCTCCAGACCGGCGCTGATCGGGAGCAGTTCATCGAGCAGTTCTGGCTGCGCCGCGATCCCACTCCGGGCACCGCGGAGAACGAGTTCCGGGAGGAACATTATCGCCGCATCGCTTACGCCAACGAGCACTTCGCAGCGCCGGGGATTGCCGGCTGGAGGACCGATCGGGGCCGCATTTATATCACCTACGGACCGCCGGATGAGATCGAAGACCATCCTGCCGGCGGGCAATTCCAGCGGCCCGCCGCGCAGGGCGGCGCCACCACCACATTCCCCTTCCAGCAGTGGCGCTACCGCTATCTGGAAGGGATCGGCGCGGATGTCATAGTCGAGTTCGTCGACCCGGCCATGTCGGGCGAGTATCGCATGTCATTTGACCCGTCCGAAAAAGATGCCCTACGCTATCTCGCACCCGGCGCCGGCGCGGCAACCGGTAAGTTGGAAGGCAAGCCGCGCCTCACGGTCGCCGGCAAGGGAGCGCGCATTGAGGCAGTAGTGAACGCAGGCATCGTCACCGTCTCCGGCACCCTCGAACCCGGAGCCGGGCCGTTCCACATCGTCGGGCTGGTCCTAACCGCAGACCAACCAGCGGCGGCGCAGGCGCAACTTATAACTTACTTCAACGACCCACTGACCAGCGGGCGCACTTACACCAAATCCATCCCCCTGGCGCCCGGATCTTATAACATGACTTTAGTCGTGACGGACGAGAAACAGACCGGCGCCAATGTCGCCCACGGGGGGTTGACCTTCGTGGTGCATTAGCCGGCGGCCCCCGGCGGTCAGCCCGGGGAGATGAGTTCACCCCCGAACGCTCACCGGCACTCGCGGGCGCGCGGCGACAGGCCCTGAATCAAGTGCCGCAGATCGCAAGGCAGCTCGCAGTCGATCGAGATGCCCTCTCGGGAGCGCGGATGAACAAACTGAAGGTGCGTTGCGTGGAGAGCGACGCGCGCGATCAGCCGCTCGGAGGATTCTGCCGGGTGATATTTCCGGTCGCCGACGACCGGGTGGCCAATTGCCGAAAACTGGGCTCGAATCTGATTCTGCAATCCCGTCAGCAGCGCAACGCGCACGAGCGTCGCGCCCCGAAGGAGCCGCTCGACGGAGTATCGAAGTTCGGCGCGAGCCGCTTCGGCGTCGCTCTCCGTGCGCAGTTTTTGAAACATTCCTTCGCGCCGAAAATAGTGCACCAGAGTCCCCTCCCGGGCCTCGAGCCGCCCGCGCAGTACCGCCAGATACTGCCTCACTGGAGTGTGGCTGAGAAACTGGCGAACGAGGATCTCTCGATCCGGCTCGGTCTTTGCGAAGAGCAGAACGCCGGACGTGAACCGGTCGATGCGATGGACGACCAGGGCTCGTTGTCTCTTCCGCGCCAGTCTCGCGGAAAGCAAAGATAGAGCGGACGGGCTGTCGGAGCCTTTTATAGGCACTGCCGGGAGGCCCGCCGGTTTATCGAGGACCACCACGGCATCGTCCTCGTACAGTATGGGAAGTTCCTGTGAGAAGCGAGGCGGCCGCCGGTTTTTCGCTGTGGACCTACCCATTTCCGTCAAGCAAATGCCGGTACTCCGACGGGTTCAGCCCCAGCCGCTCCATCTGCCGCGGGAGGTCGGGGCGAATGGCCTCGGGCGTACCGGCCACCCAGGCGGCGATGACCGTCTCCACGCCGACCCGGTTCTTACCGTCCTCCTCCGCCAATCGCTCGGCGCCCTCGCGCAGTTGCGCTTCCATCGCCTCGCGGCTCGGGCGCGGCGTTTGCGCCAGCACGGATTGGACCAAGTCCTCGGCGGCATCGTTCCAGTTCATTTCCGCATGGTACCAGGACCCAGGCCACCCGGACCGGTGGCGGCGCTCGGCCAAACAAGTTAGACTCTCGTTCATGGAGGCCGCATGTCACTTCGGCCGGTAAAGCGGCTGGTGAAATCCAAGCCGACGCTCGAGGGCGCGGGCGTGCATCTGCGCCGCGCGTTTGGTTTTGGCAACACTTCCGATTTCGACCCCTTTCTCCTGCTCGACGACTTTCGCAACGACGTTCCCGAGGATTACCTGGCGGGCTTCCCCTGGCACCCCCACCGCGGGATCGAGACCATCACCTACGTGCTGGCCGGAACCGTCGAGCACGGCGACAGCATGGGGAACCGCGGCGCCATCGCGGCCGGCGACGTGCAGTGGATGACCGCCGGAAGCGGCATCATTCATCAGGAGATGCCGAAAGGCGATCCCACGGGCCGGATGCATGGCTTCCAGTTGTGGGCCAACCTTCCCGCGTCGCTCAAAATGACGCCGCCCCGTTACCAGGAAGTGAAAGCCGCCGACATCCCTTCAATCCAGGATGACGATGGTACGCACGTGCGTGTGGTTTGCGGAAGCTTCTGGGGCCGCAAGGGGCCGGTCGACGGCATCGCCGCCGATCCGATTTACCTCGATGTGTCCGTGCCTCCGGGGCGCAGCAAGGCGCTGCCCGTGGAGACCACGCGCCACGCCTTCGCGTACGTGTTCGGGGGCAGCGGGAAGTTCTGCAACGCATCGAGCCCGCTCGCCGTGCCCACCGAAGCGGTCGGATGGGCGGTTACCAAGCCTCCGGCGGAGGCGGACAACCGCTCGCTGATCCTGTTCGACCGCGGCGACGAGCTCATGGTCCATGCGGGCGAGGATGGCATCCGGTTTCTGCTGTGCTCGGGAAAGCCACTGCAAGAGCCGGTGGCGTGGTACGGCCCCATCGTGATGAACACGCAGGAGCAGCTCCGCCAGGCGTTCGACGAGTTGGATCAGGGCACCTTTCTTAAACCGCAGGCGCGGTAGAGCCGTGGCATCGGCGAAGTTCACGCAAATGACTCAGATTTCAATCTCGACGCGGAGCCGCGGAGACACGGAGACCGCGCGGAGCACACAGAATTGGCTCGGCGCTCTCTTCTCAGCCTCCTCGCCCGAATATCGAGTTTCAGCGAATGCACCTGCCCGGCACGAGCGCGCAGAGCGAGCCGAGGTCACGGAGAAGGTGGCTCTATTACGGTCTTCTCCGCGTGACCTCCGCGCCCTCCGCGGCTCCGCGCCGAGTGGGAGTGCCGGGAGTGCTGGCCGGTCTGAGGCACAGCCCCGTTAGCGGACGCGCGAAAGCCGAAGAAGACGATCCCGGCGAGGCCGAGAAGGCCGCACGTCCTGCTGAGCGCGGCGAGGAGTCCCTGGCCCGGCGGCGGCGTTGGCGGCTCCGCCAGCCGCCCGTCCTGTTGGGCGAGGCGGATGAGCGCGGGGTCGCCGACGATGCGGCCGCGGTCGAACACCACGGTGCGCCCGGCGCGTAGCGCTTCGAGGATCCCCTGCTCCGTGGCGCTCCGCGAGAACACGTACGTGCGGCATACGCCCAGCGGTCCGGCGCCGTGGTAATCGGAGGAGCCGATGGCGGCCGCCCGCGCGCGCTCGTAGAATTGCCGCAATTGCGCGGTATTTTCTTCGCTCTCGAGGGCGGTGGGTTGCACCACCTCGGTGCCGTCCAGTTTGCCCATGGCCGCAGCGAACGCCGGCCAGGAGCCGGCCAGGGGGTGCGCCGCAATGGCGATGCCGCCCTGCGCGTGCACCTCGTCTATGGCGGCGGCCGCGCTGAGCCGCCAACTGATGGTGCGGTGGATGCCCACGGCGATCACGTGGTGACCGGGCGCATGGATCTCTTCGCCCACCAGCACGAGGGGCCCGCCGAACCTGCTGGAGAACCACCGCCCCGCCCTGCCCTCCCACACATTGTCGTGGCCGGTGAGGGCGATGGCGTCGAGCCCCTGCCGCCGCGCCTCCATAACGATGTCCCAGGGCGCCAGGTTGCTCCCACTGAGCGGAAAGCTGTGCACGTGGAAATCCGCCGCGAGCACACGATAGCCGCCGAGAATCACAGGCGCTCTTTCGTGCAGCGCATCGGAGAGCGTGCCGAGCGCGAGCGCCGCCAGCAGGAGGCATGCGGAAATGGCGCGCGGCGTAATCACAGGCCCAGCCTCGACGCCAGAACCGTCCACGCCGACGGCGCGAGAAACAGGGCCAGGGCGCCGCTCCAGCAGATCAGCCGTTGGGCCAGCAGGGCGCACGCTGCGCCGGCGCGGGTTCTGGCGAATACCGATCGAAAGAACCAAAAGTCGATGTAGCCCGACCAGGCGATTGCCGCGAAGACAGGACCATAGCGCACCCAGGGCTTGCTCAACCACGCAAAGGCGTGAGGGGCGGGGCAGAAGGCCCACACCGCGGCAAAGCCGATCAACCACAAGAACCAGACTCCGTGGCCCATGAAGAACAGATCGATGGCTCGCGAGATAGGGACCTTCCGGCGGCTGCGCGCGCCTACGGCTGCCAGAGATGCGACCTCGCACAGCGGCACAAAGGTCCAATAAATCGTAGCGGGACCCGCCAGGCGGAGGGTCACGCGCCCCGACGTCATCAGCGAGACGATGCAGCCGAGAACAAAAGCAAACAGCAAGGGCCGCCGCCACGCCAGCCATCGGCCGCCCTCGGCCGCGAAGCCCGCCAGGCGGGGCCACGCCGCACGGGGGCGCAGCAGGACCCATGCTTCGGGAGAATGTGCCTTCAGGAGTTCGTTCACGCCTACTTCGCAATCGCGACCGGCACTTCCACTTTGACGATTTTGGGCGGCAGACACACCTTGTTGTTGCAGGTCTGGTAGGACGCGCTCACCACCAGGTTCTGCGCTCCGCCGGCGGCCCCCGCCGCCGCGCGCACCGGCAGGACGAAGGCGGCCTCGCCCTCGTAGAGTTCTACTTCCATATTGAACGAGGGATCCTGCAAGACTTCCGGCTCGTTCGCCTTGATCGCGCCGGCGAGCTCGAACGGCTGGCCGGCCGCCAGCCAGATGCGCGTGGGGATGGGGCCCTCGGCCAGGGGCTTCAGCGAGTAGAGATGCCAGCCCTCCTGGATGCGCGCAACCACCTTCACGGTGAAGCGGGCGCCCGGTTTCACCGGCTTGGCGGGCGCGTCCTGGAGCTTCCAGGCAACCGGGTCGGGCGCCGCAGCGCGCAACACTCCGGCGAGCAGGGCCGCGCAAACGAGTGACTTCATATCAATTGGACAGGTCCGACACCATGCGCGGCGCGGGCTGCGGGTTCAAATCCACATAAACCGCTTGCAGCACGTGCTTGGTCTTGTCGTCCTGAATGAAGGCCACTACCGCCAGTTCCCCGCGATTGATCTGATATTTCTTCTCCGCGAACTTAAAGGACTCGCCGCGGTGGCCCTTGGCTTCGTAATCGTCCAGGTGGGCCCGCAGCGCGGCGCTCACATGGTCCAGGTCGAACACTTGTTCCTGCGTGAACCAGGTGTGGGGCGCCACGGCAAAGCCATCGTCTTGCGGGCCGCCTGTGGCCCTCACCACCATGGGATGGAACCGGATGCCGTTTTCGCCGTTGAAGCGGATTTCCTTTTCCACCAGCAGGACTTGCAGCTTCAGGTCCGGCGAGTCGCTCTTGGCCCCCTGCACGAAGGCCGTCACCCCGACGGTTTCGCCGATGAGCGCGGCCTCGACTCTCAGCCCGGCCTCGGCGGGCGTCTCCAGGTCCTTCTCCAGGTCCGGCCGGAACCGCTCGAAGATCTCTTTGGCGTTCTCGCGTCCGCCGCCGCCCACCGTCTTTTTGCCGTCGATGGCGAAGGTGGGAACTCCGTTCACGGTGTAGCTCTTGGCCCGCGCCTGCGTGTCCGGATTGGTCATGGGGTCGGGCCGCGGGATGTGCAGGTGATACATCACCACCGCCAGGTCGTTGCGGGAATACCGCTCCATGGCGGCGTCGAAGGCCACATCGGCGCCCGCGCAGGGTGGGCATCCCGAGCCGGTGAAGACTTCCCCGAGCACCACGCGGTTGCTGCGCTTTTCGGAAGGCTTGTACGCTTCGGCGTGCGCCGGATTGGGATAGCGCTTGTGGTATTCGGTGTCGAGCATGGCATCGAGGCCGTCGAGCGACCCGTTATGGCTCTTGCGGTAAACCGCTTCGAGTGCGGCGTTGGCCGCCTCGGGAGCGCGCCCGCTCAGGCGCGCGGGGATGAGGTAATCGAGCGCCTTGGCATCGTTGCCCGCCTTGGCGGTGAGCTCGCCAAGCACGGCGGCCGCCGTGAAGAGGGTGGGATTATCGGCGTAGGCCTCTTCCAGGAGCTTCTGGCCGCGGGCCTTCTGCCCCAGCTTGATTTCGATCTGGCCCAGCGTGGCCACGCGCGATGCGCGGCTGGTTTTGAAACGCTTGATCAGCTCCCCTTCGGCGGGCACGGTCTGCTTGCGCTTCTCGATGGCGGCGCGCTGCTCGGCAAGGTAGGCCGCCTGCTGCATGGCCTGCACGCCCTTCTTGGCGTAATCCTCGGCGTCCTTCAGCGCCACCGAACCGGAAAGGAGCGCATCGGCGATCTGCGCCGCCACTCGCCCCTTGTCCTTTTCGGGCGCCGCCTGGTACAGCGCCCTGGCCTTCTGGCGAATGCGCGCCGCCTGGTCCGGCATCTTCTGCGCCAGGGTCGACAGCACCGCCATGCCGGCATTCTGCGCCATCTGGCTCTCCGGGAAATCGGTCTGGAACTTTTCCAGCGCGGCGATCTTCTTGGCTGGATCGGCGGTCCGGCTGGCATCCTGGAACGCTTTCATGTCCGGAGGAGTCTCCCGCGCGGCCGCAGGCTGGGGCTGGGCCGCGGGCGCAGGCGCGTCCTTGGCAGGCGGGGTGGCCTGCGGGGCTGCCCAGGAAAGGGCCAGCGAAAAGAACACAGCGGGAACGAGCGGGGCTTTCATAGCGGACTCCTCATAACGACTCGAATATCCGATTACCAAACATTCTACTCTCATGACGCGGGATGGCCAGCGGCCCGCCGGAGGCGCCACGCGCTAAGATTGGATCTCGATCCCTGCCATGCGAAAGTGTCCATCCTGCTCGCGCACATCCGCCGGGGACGGCCGCTTCTGCCCGTGGTGCGCGGCGGCGCTCGACGTCACCTCCGCGGAAACGGCGGTATTGGCGGTGCCCGCCGCAACCTCGGCGCCGCGCCTCAGCTCCTCGAGCAGTGTGGACGAAGGACGCTTTCTCCCGGGAACCATGCTGGCCGGGCGTTACCGAATCGCCAGCCTGCTGGGCCGCGGCGGCATGGGCGAGGTCTACCGCGCCACCGATCTTACGCTGGGCCAGGCGGTGGCCCTGAAGTTTCTGCCGGAAACCATGGCGCGCGACGAGCACGCGCTGGCCCGCTTCTACAATGAGGTGCGCATGGCTCGCCAGGTGACGCATCCCAATGTCTGCCGCGTCTACGACATCGGACAAGTGGAGGGGCTCCACTACATCTCCATGGAGTACATCGACGGCGAGGACCTGGCGTCGCTGTTGCGCCGCATCGGGCGGCTGCCCGTGGATAAGGCTACCGAGACGGCGCGCAAGCTCTGCGCCGGTCTCGGGGCGGCGCACGAAAAAGGCGTGCTGCATCGCGACCTGAAGCCGGCCAACGTGATGATCGACGGGCGCGGCCAGGTGATCGTCATGGATTTCGGCTTGGCCGGCTTGAGCGAGCAACTGCACCAGGACATTCGCAGCGGCACGCCCGCCTACATGGCGCCCGAGCAACTGGCCGGCACCGAAGTCACCGCGCGGAGCGATATCTACGCCCTGGGGTTGCTGCTCTACGAACTGTACACCGGCAAGCGGGCCTTCGAAGCGGCGTCGTTGATGGAGCTGGTGGACCTGCAGCAGCGCGCCCAACCGCGGGCGATCACCGAAACGGTGAAGGAGCTGGACCCGGCGGTGGAGCGCGTGATCCTGCGCTGTCTGGAGCCGGACCCGCGGCGGCGGCCCGCATCGGCGCTGGCGGTGGCCGCGGGGCTGCCGGGAGGCGATGTGCTGGCGGCGGCGATGGCCGCGGGCGAGACGCCATCCCCGGACGTGGTGGCCGCGGCCGGCGACACCGAAGGGCTCCAGCCCCGGATCGCCCTGATCTGGCTGGCGGCCACGCTCGCCGCAATCGTGTTGGCCGGCATTGCGGGCGCGAAGTTCTGCATCACCGCGAGGGTCCCGCTGGAGGCGCCGCCGGAGGCGCTGGCGCGCGACGCGCGCAATCTGCTGAAGGGTTTCGGCTACAGCGCCAAACCCGGCGACGCCGTGTGGGGATTCGACTACAACTCGGCCTACCAGGGTTATTTGAGCAATCATCGCGATGCCGCGGCCCGGCGGTGGCGCAACCCCGCCGCCGGGCTGCCGCCGGTGATCGATTTCTGGTACCGCGAGAGTCCCCACGACATTGTGGCCGTGCGCCATTTCAACGTGGTCGTGAATTATGGCGACCCGCCGCTGGAGATGTCCGGCATGGCGCGGCTGAAGACCGATTCCGCGGGAAATCTGCGCGAGCTGGAAGCCGTTCCGCCGCAAGTGGAAGCGCCGGCGCCGGCGACAGGCGAATTCGATTGGGGCGGCCTGTTTCGCGCCGCGGGGCTGGACCCGGCCGCGTTCCAGCCGGTGGAGGCGCAATGGACTCCGCTGGCGAATTGGGACACGCGGCGCGCCTGGACCGGGGCCGATCCGCCGTCCGGCGCGGCTCTGCGCGTGGAGGCGGCGGCGTGGCGTGGGCGCCCGGTCTTCTTCCGCATCCTCGGACCATGGAGCAGTCCTGAGCGCTCCGAGCAGGCCCATGCGCAGGCCAGCCAGCTCGTCATCATCGCCATCGTATATACGGCGCTCATAGCCGCCTGCCTGATTGCGTGGTACAACCTGCGCGCGAAAAAGGGGGACCGACGCGGCGCGGCCCGCCTGGGCATTATCTATGCCCTGTGCATGGCCGGCCGGTCTTTCCTGACCATGCACCACGCGGCATCGCAAGAGGAGCTCAGCCTGTTCTGGGATGCCGTCGCCAGCGCCGCCCTCAACGCGGGCATGGTCGCGCTCTTCTACCTGGCGCTGGAACCGTGGGTACGGCGCCGCTGGCCGCAGACGGTGATCGGCTGGAGCCGTTTCACCACGCGGGGAATTCGCGACCCGCTGGTAGGGCGCGACCTGTTATACGGCGCGGGTCTGGGCTCCCTCTGGGCGTCGCTGGTCGTCCTGCAAGTCGCGCTGCACGGGGCGGCCGGCGAGCCCATCATGCCGTCGCTGGCGTCGCTCGGCGGCGTGCGCGAGGCCGCAGGCACCCTGCTGCAACAGGTGTCCAGCGCATTGAGCGATGCGCTACTGTTCTTTTTCCTGCTGTTCTTGATCCGCCTGGTGCTGCGCAAGGAATGGCTGACCGCCCTCGGATTCATCGTCACCCTGACCGTGATCTTCTCTGTCGGAACCAGGTACCCGCTGATCGATTGGCCGACCAATGCCTTGTTCGCCGTGCTCTATGCCTTCATGCTGCTGCGCTTCGGTCTGGTGGTGCTGATCGCGGCCGATGGCGTTTCGCAACTGCTGCTGTCGTTCCCCCGCACGCTCGATTTCTCGGCTTGGCACGCCCCCATGGGAATGGTGCCGCTGGTTGTAGTAGCACTGATTGCGATCTACGGATTCCGCATCTCGCTGGCCGGCCGGCCGCTGTTGCGGGAAGAGCTGTTCTAGACTGGTCTGATAGTACCAGTACTCGAACCGGAGCTTTCACCTTGTTACAAATGAGTCACCACGCTATAGTAACTGGAGCGAGGGGATGTTTCCACACCATTTATGAGCAGCAATTGCGTTGTGCGCGTGCCCGGTTTCCAGGGACCGGCAGGGGAGTTCGGATGCGATTCCTGCGGCGGCGATTTTGCCTACTTTCCCGAAGCACGGGAGATCCGGCCCGGCAATCATACCAGCGAAATGCTGGAAGCGCAGATCAAGCGGATTGCCGGCGCGCTCCATGACGACGCCGGACAACTGCTGGCGCTGATTCAAATCCGGCTGGCGGAGGCCCTGAGCCAGATGCCGGGGCACTGCGCCTCGTCCTTTGCCGAGGTACACGCGCTCCTGGGGCAACTGGAAACGCAGCTTCGCGACTTCTCCCACGAGCTGCGCCCCACCATCCTGGACGACTGCGGGCTCGCTCCCGCCCTCGAGATTCTCCTGGAAGGGTTTTCCCGGCGCACGGGCATTCGGGCTGCATTGACCACGGCTCTGGAATCGCGAGTGGATCCGGCCGCCGAGGTGGCCCTCTATCGTGCGGTCCAGGAGGCGCTGATCAATGCCGGCCGGTACTCCGGCGCTACCCTGGTGCGGATCTGCGTGCGGACCGTGGGCCGGCAGGTGCGCTGCGTGATCCAGGATAACGGCGTCGGCTTTGACATGAGCGCCAGAGGACAAGGCGGCCTCGGTCTGCTCGGGATGCGCGAGCGCGTCGAGGGCTTGGGGGGACACCTGGCCATCCAGTCTCAGCCCGGCCGGGGCACCGAATTGGTCATCCGTCTCCCGCTCGCCGCCGCCAGCGAACGCGTGGCGTGATCAGGCGTTGGGGCCGCGGACGCCGCGGGACAGGGCCATGCGCGCGTTGTTCGGGATCTCCAGCAAAACGGTGGTTTCCTTTCCGGGAATCGCGCCGATGGCGATCGTTCCGCCGAACAATCCCGCCAGCTCGCGCATTCCTAAAAGGCCCAGCGATTTCGGCCCCGCAATCTCCTCCGCCGTGATTCCCCGGCCATTGTCGCGTACCCGCAAAACCAGGCCGGAGCCCGCCCGCTGCAAGCTGAAACGGACCTCGGTGGCGTGCGCATGCTGCTCCACGTTCGCCAGAATGTCCTGAAAAATCCGGAAGACGGCCGTGGCCACTTCGGGGTCGATGGGCGCCTCTTCGAGCGATTCGGCGATGGCCTGAACCCCCGTGCGGACGGCGAATTCCTGCGCCCGCCACTCCATGGCCACGCCCAGTCCCAGATTGTCCAGCAGGCTCGGCCTCAGTTCGGTGGAGATGCGGGCCGAAGTTTCGATGGTGGAGGTGAGCATCTGCGATACCGCCTTGAGCCGCTCGGCCATGGCGCCGGGATCGGCCCCTTCCGACAACCGGTCCGCGATCACCGATAGCTGGAGATCCAGAGCGGTCAGCAACTGGCCGATATTCTCCACCTCGCGCGAAGTCAGCGCCCGCTCTTTTTCGCGTATGTCCTGCAGGCGCGCGGCCAAGCCGCGCAACTGCTCCTCGGCCCGCTTGCGGTCGGTGATATCCACGCCTACCCCTCCCAGGTAGACCGCCTGGGTCTCTCTCTCGACGATGGGGAATTTGTAGACCAGCCAGGAATGCAACACGCCGTCCAGGGGAATCAACTCGACGCCCTCGAATGTTTTTTGGCCTTGGAAGACCACTTCATCGTGCTTCTTGTAAGCGCTCGCCAGCTCCGGCGGCCAGATCTCTTCATCCGATTTGGCGAGGATCTGCTCCGGGTCGAGCCCCAACAGGGCCGAGGAGGCGGCGTTGAAATACACGTAACGCCCGGCCGGATCTTTGATGAAGGCGATGCCGTGCAGATGGGTCATGAACACGTCGAATCGCTCGATCACCTGCTGCGTTTCGTTGCCCTCCACATGCTGCAGATAGACCGGCTCGGGAAGGGGCTCGACCGTTGTCTCCGGCCCGCCGGCGCCGGACTTGAGACGCCGCAGCCACGGCGCCAGCCACACATAGAGCAGCAGGACAATCGAGCCCGCCAGCAGGGGAATGGTGATCACCCGAATGGTGGTGAGATACGGACCTTCCGACGACAGCCACACCACCATCCTCTGCCACGCCAGCCAGACATTCAGCACCAGGTTGATGGCGGCCACAATCCAGGCCAGCGACTGCAGCCAGGCCTTGCTGGCAAACTCGCCCATGCGGCCCCGGTCGCCGGTGAAATGGATCAGCGGGATCATGGCGAACGGAAGCTGCATGCTGAGCACGACCTGCGTGAGCAGCAACAGGTCGTAGGCGCCCGTGTCGCCGGCGTAATAGACCGTCACCGCCGCCGGGATAATGGCCAGCAGGCGGGTGGCCAGGCGGCGGAGCCAGGCGCGCAGCCGGATGTTCAGGAAACCCTCCATGACAATCTGCCCGGCCATGGTCCCGGTAATGGTGGACGCCTGTCCGGCACAGAGCAGCGCGACCGCGAAAATCACCGTGGCCGCTTTCCTGCCCAGCAGCGGCCCCAGCAACTCCGTGGCCTGCTGGATCTGAACTACCGGGATGTGGCGTTGGAAGAACACGGCCGCGGCCAACACCAGGATGGCGATGTTGACAAACATGGCCCCGTTGAGCGCCACCATGGTGTCCCACAGGTTGTAGCGGCAGGCCTTTCGCTTCGCCTCGACGCTCGATCCGATGCGCCGCGTCTGCACCAGCGCCGAATGCAGATACAGATTGTGGGGCATCACGGTGGCGCCCAGAATGGCAATGGTGTCGTACAGGCTGTTCCGGTTCAGCCGGGGAATCAAGCCGCCGGCGACGTCCGCTACGTCCGGCTTGGCCAGCAGAATTTCCATGCCCAGGCAGGCGCCAATGATGAAGATCAACCGCAGCACCAGCGATTCCAGCGTCCGGATGCGGTATTGCTGCAGCCACAGCAGTAGGAGCGTATCGGCGGCGGTAACCAACACGCCCGTCAGCAAGGGAAGTTGGAAAAGCAGGTTTAGACCGATAGCCGCGCCCAGCACCTCCGCCAGGTCGCAGGCGCCGATGGCGATTTCACACAGGGCCCAGAGGGCATGACTCACCACACGGGGATAAGTCTCGCGGCAGGCCTGGGCCAGGTCGCGGCCCGAAACCACTCCCAGCCGCGCACTCAGAGTCTGTAGCAGAATGGCCATGGCGTTGGACATGACCAGCACCCAAAGCAACTGGTAGCCGAACTTGCCGCCGCCATCCAGATCGGTGGCCCAATTCCCCGGGTCCATGTAGCCCACGCTGACCAGGTAGGCCGGCCCCGCAAAGGCCAGGGCGCGGCGCCACAGCGAGGCATGCGAAGTGGCGACCGACGAGTGCATCTCCGCCAGAGACCGTGTTCGCAAACTGTTCGCAGGAGGCCGCACAGTATTTTCCAGCACTAATTCTGGATGGTGGACTGGGATGATGTCAACGCGTAAACACGGTATGGAAGCGATGCTCGTAGTACCATCCAATACCTTTTTACACATTATTTACAGAAACAAGGGGTATTTACACCTGTGTCGCGATATAGTTGACACCACGGAGGGATCGTTTTTCACGAAATGACCATGCGGGCCAATGCTGTGGCTTATGACTTGGGGTTTTGTTCCGGGGGATCGGAGGAGTTGAATGGCGCGGCGGCGCGCGCTCCGGCGCTGGTTCCCGACCCGATTCCGGGTCGAGCGGCGAGCCGCCACACCAGCGAAATGCTGGAGGCGCAGATCAAGCGAATTGCCAGCGCGCTCCACGACGACGCCGGGCAATTGCTGGCGCTGATTCAAATCCGGCTGGCGGAAGCTCTCGGCCACGTGCCCCACCATGGTGCCGGCTCGTTCGACGAGGTGCAGGCGCTTCTGGGGCAACTGGAAACGCAGCTTCGCCGCTTTTCCCACGAGCTTCGCCCCACTATCCTGGACGATTATGGACTAGTTTCCGCCATCGAGTTTCTGGCTGCTGGGTTCGCGCAGCGCACGGGCGTGAAGGTCGTTTTCACATCCCGCCTGGAGGGGCGGCTTGACTCCGCGGCCGAACTAACGCTGTACCGCGTGCTCCAGGAGTCGTTGACCAACGCCGGCAAGCACGCGCGGGCCACTCTGGTGCGGATCCGCATGTGCTCCTCCGGGGAGCGGGTCCGCTGCGCGATCCAGGACAACGGAACCGGCTTTGACCCCGGCGCCAGAGGAAAGCGGGGCCTGGGCTTGCTCGGCATGCGCGAGCGGGTCGAGGGGCTCGGAGGAGCACTGGAGGTGAAGTCCCAGCCGGGCCGGGGCACCCGGGTCGTGGTCAGCCTCCCCCGGTCACTGGCCTAGCCGCACAGACGAGTCGATTCTCCGGCTCAGATCTTCTGCACGCGGCGCAGGGTGTAGAGCTCGGGCTTCATGTTGTCGTGCTCGAAGCGGCGCCAATCGTCATTGACGTGAATCAGCTTGCCGCTGATGTGGTTGCTCCGTTCGGAGGCCAGGAACAGCGCCAGTTGGATCTGCTTTTCGGCGGGCACGCCGCCGGTGATGCGCACCTGCTCGGCCTCCTCGATCTCGCGGGGGCCGGCGCGCTCTTCGCCGGCTTGCAGAATCTCGTCGGTCATGTGGGTGTAGACGGTTCCCGGAGAGATGCAGTTCACCTGCACGTTGTGATCGCTGACCTCGACGGCCAGGCACTCGGCGAAACGCACGAGCGCCGCTTTGGATGCCGCGTAGGCGCCGAAATTGGGACGGGGGTGGCCGGAGCCGCCGCCCACAATCAGGATGATTTTGCCGGAGCGCTTTTCGATCATGGGGGGCAGGGCGGCGCGGCACGAATTCACGGCGCCCATCAGGTTGATCTCGATGGTCTCCTCCCAGGCTTTGGGCTTGGACGAGAGAAACGACCCCACCGGGCCCTGCACCGCCGCCGCGGCAATCAGCACGTCGAGGGAGCCGAACACGGCGCGCAGGCGCTCCACGGCGGCCGCCACCTGCTCCAGGTCGCGCACGTCGGCGCGCAGGCGGAGCGCGGCGCCGCCGGCCTGCTCGATCTCCAGTTTGGCCAGATCGAGCTCCGCCTGGCTGCGCCCCAGCAAACCCACGCGCGCGCCTGCCTCCCCAAAGCCCAGAGCCAGGCGCTTGCCAATACCGCGGCCGGCGCCGGTGATCAGGACGCTCTTATCTCGAATGGTGGACAAAGCTCGTTTTCTCCCTCCGGCAATGCAATTATAGAACGGCGGACATTGGCCCCGAGGAAACATGATAGAATTCAGTCGTTCCCTCCGATACGACTCCGAGACATTGGCAATTGCACATAGCACATCCCTATGCAGAAGGAACCGAAGCTCGTGCTCGCGGTGGTGAGCGACCTGTTCTTCTCGGTCAAGCTGAGCGATGCGGCCAAGCGCTCGGGGCTGGCGCTGGAGTTCGTCAAGGACCCCAAAGAGGTTGTGGAGAAGGCCAAGCAGAAACCGTCGCTGATCATTTTCGACCTGAACTTCGAGGCGGCCCAGCCGCTGACTCTGATCGGGACGCTAAAAGCAAACTCGCACACCAAGGGGATCAGCCTGATCGGATACCTGTCGCACGTACAGGGCGAACTGAAGCAGAAAGCGCACGACGCGGGGTGCGACATGGTGCTGGCGCGGTCGGCGCTGTCGCAGAACCTGCCGCAGATCTTCAAGCGCCATTCGGGATAGAGCACTTGCACCGGCGCGCCTCGGGCAAATGAGCCGGTTTCCAGCGCGACGCGGAGCCGGGGAGTCTTCTCAGCGGTTGCGCCTGCCTGCCCAAGCCACCAGTGAAACAGTACAGCCCGGAGGGTGACCGGATTCTGTAGTTCGGCCACCGCGGCACGGGCGGCCCCCGGGCGCTGGCGGGGCGATACGAGAATGGAATGATGAGCGGCGTGAGAATGGACAAGTGGCTGTGGGCCGCCCGCTTCTTTAAGACGCGCGCCCTGGCGGCACGGGCGTGTGAGCTGGGCAGGGTGGAATCCAATGGACATCGAGCCAAGGCGGCACGCGAGGTCCGCACCGGCGATCTGCTGGGGGTGAAGAACGACGGCGGCGATTTTCAGGTGGAGGTGCTGGCGCTCAGCGAGATGCGCGGGCCCGCGGCGGTGGCGCAGGCGCTCTACCGGGAGACCGAGGCGAGCCGCGAGTTGCGGCGGAAGATGGCGGAAGAGCGCAAGGCGATGCCGCGCTTCGAGGCGTCGCGGGAAGGCAGGCCGTCGAAACGCGATCGGCGGCAGATCGGCCGGCTGCGCGGTCGAGGGTGAACACTCCACATGGAAGGTCGGATGTTTCGATGCCAATGAGTGGGATCGACATTGCAGGGTTAAGGCGGGCGCACGAGGGCCGATGACTTAGGAGAGCCGTGTATGAAAAAGACGAATTCCGTGGCTGGCGGTTCGGCCGGGAAAGCCAACGCCAAGCCGAAGGACGTGGACGAATATCTGGCAGGCGTCCCGGAGCCTGCGCGCAGCACGTTGCAGAGGATGCGCGCGGTGATTCGGTCCGCGGCGCCGGCGGAGGCCACAGAGGCGATCAGCTACCGGATTCCGACGTTCCGGTATCATGGAGCGCTGGTGGCGTTCGCCGCGTTTTCGGACCATTGCAGTTTGTTTCCCATGGGTTCGTCGGCGATCGTGGCGTTCCGGGACGAACTCAAGGGCTACCAGACATCCAAAGGGACCATCCGCTTCCCCGTGGACAAGCCTCTGCCGGCCGCGCTGGTCAAGAAGATCGTGAAAGCGCGCGTCGCCCAGAACGAACGGAAAAAAACGCGTTGAACGGGGGCTATTCGCGGCAGATGCCGCGCGTGCTGCCGCGGATGAAGGCGGCCAGGTGGAGGGTTTCGGGGGTGGGGATTTGGGTTTCGATGGCCGCCAGGGCGTCGGCGAGCTTGAGGCCGGAGCGGTAGAGGAGCTGGTAGGCCCGCTTGAGCACGGCGAGGTCGGAGGCTTTGTAGCCGGCGCGTTTGAGGCCGACTAAGTTCAAGCCCTTGGCTTCCACGTTGAAGCCGGTGTAGAGAAAGAACGGGGGCACGTCGCTGTTGACGCGGGTGTTGCCGCCGATCATGGCCAGGCGGCCGATTTTGGAATACTGGTGCACCACGACGCCGCCCGAAATGAAGGCCTGGTCTTCGATTTCGACGTAGCCGGCGATGAGGGCGCAACTGGCGATCACGGTTTCGTTGCCGATCTGGCAATTGTGGGCGATGTGGCCGGAGGTCATGATGTAGTTGCCGTCGCCGATGCGGGTGACGGATTCGGGCTCGGTGCCGCGCGAGATGGTGTAGTGCTCGCGAATCCTGTTGGCGTTTCCGATGTGGAGATAGCTGCGCTCGCCGGCGAAACCTTTGTCGAGGGGATCGGTGCCGAGGACGGTGCCGGCGGAGATTTGGTTGTCGTGGCCGAGGGTAGTCCAGCGCTTGATGTACACGTAGGGTTCGAGAAGGCAGCGCGGGCCGATGACGACGTCGCTTTCGACGACGCAGAATTCGCCGATGCGGACGCCGGGACCAATGACGGCTTGGGGATGAACACGAGCGGTGGGCGCGACCTCAGCCGAGGGATCGATGGGCATGAATTTGTATGATAAGGCATGCGAGTTCGCGAGTTGGCGGAATGGCTGGGCGCGACCTTTGAGGGCGATGGCGAGAAGGAGCTGAGCGGGGTGGCGCCGCTGGAGACGGCGGAATCGTCGGAGCTGTCGTTTGTCGGAAACCGGAAGGCGGCGGAGCAGGCGGGGAGCTCGGCGGCGGGCTGCCTGATCGTGCCCGAGGAGTGGGGGAGCCCGAGCCATCGGACCGTGATCCGGGCGGCGGAGCCGCGCACCGCGTTTGCGCGCGCGGTGAGCCGCTTTCACCCGACGGCGGAGTTGAAGCCCGGGGTGCACCCGACCGCCGTGGTGGGCAAGGACGTGGTGGTGGGGGCGCTGGTATCGATCGGCCCGCACGCGGTGGTGGGGGACGGCACGCGGATCGGGGTGGCGACCAGTATCGGCGCCTGCGCCACGGTGGGCAAGCGAGTGGTGCTGGGGGAGGGCTGCGTGCTGCATCCCCATGTGACCGTGTACGACAACGTGGACATCGGGCGGGGCGCGATTCTGCACTCGGGGGCAGTGATCGGCGCCGACGGATTCGGATACGTGATGGAGCACGAGCGGTGGCACAAGTTTCCGCAGGTGGGGCGCGTGGAGATCGGCGATTTCGTGGAGATCGGGGCGAACTCGTGCGTGGACCGCGCGGCGCTGGGGGTGACGTCGATCGGCGAAGGCACGAAACTGGATAACATGGTGCACGTGGCGCACAACTGCCGGATCGGGCGGCACGTGGTGGTGGCCGCGCAGACGGGGTTTTCGGGCGGGGTGGTGGTGGAAGACTACGCGGTGATCGGCGGGCAGGTGGGGATTGGGGACAAGGCGCGGATCGAGGCGCGCGCGGTGCTGGGATCGGGCTGCGGGGTGCTGACTTCCAAGATTGTGCGTTCCGGAGAAACGGTGTGGGGGACGCCGGCGCGCCCGCTGCGCCAGCATCTGGAGCAACTGGCCAACCTGGCGCGGCTGCCGGCGCTGCGGCGCGAAGTGGCGGAGCTGAAGCGGCGCCTGGCGGAGCTCGAGAGGAGGGCGTGATGCTGGTGGTGGTGGGCGGGCACTCGCGGAACATCGGGAAGACCTCCGTGGTGACCGGCCTGATCCGCAAACTACGCGACCGCAAATGGACGGCGGTGAAGATCACGCAGTACGGCCACGGTGTGTGCACGCACAAAGGCGAGGCGTGCGGCTGCGAGGCGGAGGCGGAGCATCCGTTCGCCTTGAGCGAGGAGTTCGAGCCGACGCGGACGGATTCGGGGCGATTTCTGGCGGCGGGGGCGGAGCGGTCGTTGTGGCTGCGCACTCCGGCGGGGGAACTGGGGCGCGCGGCGGGCACGCTGCGCAAGATCCTGAAGCAGAGCCGGCACGTGATTGTGGAATCGAACAGCGTTCTGGAACTGGTGTCGCCGGACGTTTTCCTGATGGTGATGGATCTCACGTGCCAGGATTTCAAAGCGTCGAGCCTGCGGTATCTGGACCGGGCGGACGGGTTGGTGGTGATCGACCGGGGAATCGCCGCACCGATGTGGGAAGAAGTGGCGCGGGGCCTTTGGGACGGAAAGCCGCAGTTCCTGGTGAAGCCGCCCGTCTACGTGACGCCGACGGTGGCCGAATTCGTACGGACGAGGCTTTCGGCGGCCATCGGCTGAGGGCGCTGGCGGCGCAATTGGGCCGCGGCTTCGGCCAGCAAGCGGGCGGCGGCGGCCACCTGCTGCTCGATCAGGTGGAGCTGTTCCTGCACGGGACCTTCCGGGTGGTGCAACAACAAGTCCATGTAGAAGGCACTGGTCTGGATATTGCCGAGCGGCTGGCGGAGATCGTGTACCAATTCGGCCAGGAGCTCTTCAGGGTCGCAAGGTTCGAATGAGTGCATGTCCGATGTTCGGGGGATGCATCAGTATAACGCAAGATTATCGGGCCGAGAAAAAATTTTTTGGGGAATGCCCCCGTGATCCGGTTCAGGGGCAAATGGTGCAAGTTCGCCCTTCGCCGGCGGCGACGACGACGCGGTTGCGGCCCATATTCTTGCCATCGTACAGGGCGAGATCGGCGTCGTGAATGAGAGCGTCGGTAGCAAGAGGGAAGGGGACGGGGCAGCAGGCGACGCCGATGCTGGCGGTTACCGGGAGGGCTTGCGAGCAGGCGGCGAAGGGCTCGGCGGCAACGGCGGCGCGGACGCGCTCCGCCTGCGCGCAGGCGTCTTCGCGTCCGCAACCGGGCAGGACGACGAGGAATTCCTCGCCGCCGTAGCGGCCGATAGCGTCGTAGCGGCGGACGGCGGCCTTCATGCGGTGGGCGGCTTCGCGCAGAACGGCATCGCCGGCGAGGTGGCCGCACGTGTCGTTGATGGCCTTAAAGTGGTCGAGGTCCACCATGAGGAGAGACACCGGCTGGCCTTCGCGGCCGGCGCGGGCGAGCTCGTTCTGGAGGTGTTCGAGGATGGAGGCGCGGTTGAGCAGCCCGGTAAGGCCGTCGTGAGTGGCCTGCTCGCGGAGGGCTTCGCGGGCGCGCATGAGCTCTTCCTGCAGGTCGATGATGCGGCGGCCGGCGCGCAGGCGGACGCGAAGCTCGTGAGCTTTGGCGGGTTTGGTAAGGTAGTCGTCGGCGCCGGCTTCCATGCCGGCGACCAGATCCTGCGGCTCGGTGCGGGCGGTGAGCAGCAGGATATAGATGTAGGGCTCGCGGCCGGCGCTGCGGACGCGGTTGCAGATCTCGACGCCATCCAGGCCGGGCATCATCCAGTCGAGAATGGCCAGGCGGGGAGGGTCGGGGGACTGTAAGATCCGCCAGGCCTCATTGCCGTCGCGGGCGATCACCACGTCGTAGCCCCATTTGGTCAACATGGCGCGCAGCATGGTCTGATAGACCGGATTGTCTTCGGCGGCCAGGACGCGCACGGGACGATTCATAGCGGCCGGTTGGGCCGGTTCACTGGCCACATCCGGCAGCGGTTGCGGAGCGATAGTGGGCAACAACTCCTCCTGAGGGACATATCGGCAGGGGGACGGGAATACATTAGGCGCGGGGGCTGGGGCTGGGGGCTGGGGATCGGGACTAGGGTACTACGCTATAATTCGGCGAATGCCAACCCCCCAGAGTTCCGGCCGGAGTCCATGGGCTGCGCGGATCGAGTCGGCCGGCCGGGCCATCGCCGGCGCGGTGGAGCGCGCAGGCACGTTCTGGGCGCGGGTCAGCGAGGGGATGGCGGCCAACCAGTTGTGGGGCGAGTTCAAGGCGGAAGCGCGTTTCTCGTACGACTTCTACGCCCAGGACGTGGACTGGGCAGCGGTCGACCAGCATCGCGGCGGGAAGCGCAAGCTGTATGCCGCGCGCGCGCTGGCGTGGGCGCTGCTGATGAAGCTGTCGCCCTCGCGGCGCGTATTTCTGTTGCTGACGCTGGCGTACGTGGCCATCGATTTTGTTGCCAGCCACGCCGACAGCGGGGTGCTGATTGCGTCGGCGGCGCTGGTGCTGCTGCTGGCGCTGGAACTGGCCGACCGCGTAACCATGAAGCGCGATCTGGAGATTGCGCGGGAAATCCAGCGGTGGCTGGTGCCAGCGGCGCCGCCCGAAGTCGCCGGGATCGACCTGGCCTTCACTACGCGGCCGGCCAACACGGTATCGGGCGACTATTACGACGCGATCCCACGCGAGGGGGGACGGCTGCTGCTGGTGGTGGCGGATGTGGCGGGGAAGAGTATTCCGGCGGCGCTGCTGATGGCCACCATCCAGGCGAGCCTGCGGACGCTGGCGGCGTCGTCAGCGCCGCTGGGGGAAGTGGTCCTGGGCATGAATCGCTACGCGTGCGCCAACAGCCAGGGCGGGCTACGCTTCACCACCGCGTTTCTGGGAGAACTGGAGCCGGCCACGGGCGCGCTGCGCTACATCAACGCGGGACACAATCCGCCGGTGCTGCGGCGGGCCACGGGAGGCATGGAGCGGCTGGAAGCGGGCGGGCTGCCGCTGGGGGTGATGGCGGGCGCGCGCTACGAGGAGGGCGCGGCGGTGGTGGCGGCTGGCGACCTGCTGGTGGTCTTCACCGACGGAGTGGTGGAAGCGGAGAACGAGCGCCAGGAGGAATACGGCGAGCCGCGGCTGCTGGCGCTGGTCGAGGCGATGCGGCCGGCGACCGCGGCGGAGGCGCTGAAGCAGGTGATGGTGGCGGTGGACGGCTTCGTGGGGCACACGCGGCAGCACGACGACATCACGGCGCTGGTGCTGCTGAGGAGGTGAGGGACGCGTGGGGCGGCGAGGCGCGGATTTCATGGCGCCGGAATCGCCGGCACTGGGGCGGCTATGCCAGGAAGAAGTACGGGAGATACAGGCGTAGCCAATCCACAGATCCCATCCACGATACGCGGGCTCACGCCGTAATACCTATATGAGGCTGGCGGAGGAGTTCGTTCAGGATGCGCGGTATGCGGTGCGCAGCATGCGGCGCGCGCCCGGGTTTGCGGCGGTGGCGGTGGTGACTCTGGCGCTGGGGATCGGCGCCAACACGGCGATCTTCAGCGTGCTGTACGGGGTGTGGCTGTCGCCGGCGCCGTATTCCCAAGCCGGGCGGCTGGCGGATTTCAGCATGCAGCAGTTGAGCGGCAGCCGGCTGATGGGAGGCACCTCCTATGCGAACCTGGCGGACTGGAAGGCGCAAAGCGGCGTGGTCGAGGCCTTCGGGGTGCACCGGTACGCCCACCAAGTCAACGTCTCGGGAAGCGGGGAGGCGGAGGAGGTATTCGGGCATCGGGTTTCCGCGAACCTGTTTGCGATGTTGGGCGCGAGCCCGGCGGTGGGGCACCCGATGGAAGCTGCGGCCGACCGGAGTACGGGTCCGCGGCAGGTGTTGCTCGGCGATGCATGGTGGAGGCGGCGGTTCGGCGGGGACGCCGGCGTAGTCGGAAATCAGATTTTCGTGGACGGCGAAGCCTTCACCATTGCCGGGGTGATGCCGCGCGGATTCGAGTTTCCACCCATGGGGTCGGCGGCGTTCCATCCGGTTTTGTGGATGTCGCTGAACGTGCCGATGGAACAGGAGCTCGCCCGGGACGCGCATTCGCTCGACGTAGTCGCGCGGCTGAAAGCGGGTGTTTCGATGGCGCGCGCGCAGGCGGAGATGGACACCATTGCAGCGCGGCTGGCGAAGGCGTATCCGCAAGAGGATGGCGGCTGGGGCATCAAGGTGGCAGGGCTCACCGATGTGCGGCAACTGGAGGCGGTGCGCCCGGCGCTGCTGCTGTTGATGGCGGCGGCGTCGCTGGTGCTGCTGATTGCCTGCGCGAACATCGCGAACCTGCTGGTGGCGCACGCCGCGGGGCGCGAGCGCGAGATGGCGGTACGGCGGGCGCTGGGGGTAACGTGGCAGCGGCTGGCGCGGCAGCTTCTGACCGAGAGCGGGATGCTGGCGCTCGGCGGCGGCGCGGCGGGTGTGCTGCTGGCCTATGCGGCGATGCCGCTGCTGAAAGCGGCTCTGCCCGCCAATATGCCGCGGGCCGGCGAAATCGGGCTGGACCGCGTGGTGTTGGGGTTCGCGGCGGCGGTGTCGATGCTGACCGGGCTGTTGTTCGGACTGCTGCCGGCGGTGCGGCCGGGCAGCGGCTTTGGTTTAACCCCGGGAGGGCGATCCACCGCGGCGCGCAAACGGACAGCGCGGCTGCTGGTAGCGGCCGAAGTGGCCCTCGCGCTGGTGCTGCTCGACGGCGCGGGCCTCTTGCTGGAAAGCTTCCGGCGGGTATCGAACGTGGACCTTGGCTTCCGCACGGAACACGCGCTCACGATGCGCCTGCAGTTATCGAAGCGCGGCTATCCGGACGGGAACCGGGTGCGGGCGTTTCGCGAGGAGTTGTTGCGGAAGGTGCACGCCTTGCCCGGCGTGCAGTATGCAGGCACGGTGTCGTCTCTTCCCATGGGAATTATCTCGCAAGGGATGGAATTCGAGGTCGAAGGGCGGCCGGAGACGGCGTGGGAGAAGCCGTTTGCGTCCTACGCAAATACCAGCACCGAGTATCTGCGGGCGATGGGGATTCCGATCGTGGCCGGCCGTTATTTCGCAGAGAGCGACGGCCCGGCGGCGCAAGCGGTGACCATCGTCAGCGAATCGCTGGCGCACGTCTGGTGGCCGGGAACCGCGGCATTGGGCAGGCGCATACGGTTCGAGGGTACGTGGTTCACAATCGCCGGGGTCATCAAGGACGTGCGGCAGCTTTCGCCCGAGCGCGCAGCCGAGGGGCAGATCTATGCGCTGAACCATCAATTGCCTCTGGCCCGTCAGGGGGCGGCCATGGGGCGGTTCAACGTGCTGGTGATCCGCACGGCGGCCGATGCGGCCACGATGGCGGCAGCGGTGCGGCGGGCGGTGGCGGAGATCGACAAGGACCAGCCGGTGGCCGAGGTGGCGACGATGGAGCGCGTGGTGGAAAGCCGGCTGGAAGCGCGGCGGCTCAACACGCTGCTGCTGGGGCTGTTCGCGGGGCTGGCGGTGGCGCTGGCGGCGGTGGGGGTGTTCGGGGTGGCGTCGTACGCGGTGACGCGCCGGACGAAGGAGATCGGAATTCGCATGGCGCTGGGCGCGACGCCGGCCTCGGTATTGGCGATGGTGGCCGGTGAGACGCTGGCGCTGGCGGCGGCGGGAGCGGCCATCGGGCTGGGAGGGACGGCGGCGACGGCGCGGATTCTGGCGAGGTTTCTGTATGGCGTGAGGCCCGTGGAGCCCGTGATCGTGGCGGGAGCAGCGATGGCGCTGGTAGCGGTGGTGGTGGGCTCCGGGCTGCTTCCGGCGCGGCGGGCAATGCGTGTGGACCCGATGGTGGCGCTGCGGGAGGATTAGCCCTCTTCAGGCGCGCAGTTTGGCGGCGAATTTCTCGCGGAACTTTTTCAGCTTGGGGGCCACGACATACGTGCAGTAGGGCTGCTGCGGATTGTTGCGGAAGTATTCCTGGTGATAGTCCTCGGCCTTGTAGAACGCTGCGGCGGGGAGGACTTCGGTGACAATCGGGTCGCGCCAGACGCGCCCGGCGGCCAGCTCGGCGATCAACTGTTCGGCTTGCGCGCGCTGCGGCTCGCTGTGGTAGAAGATGACGGAGCGATACTGCGTCCCCGCGTCGTTGCCCTGGCGGTCGCGCGTGGTGGGGTCGTGGATGGCGAAGAAGACTTCCAGGATCTCGCGGTAAGAGGTGACTTCGGAGTCGAAGGTCACCTGCACCACTTCGGCATGGCCGGTGGCGCCGGTGCAGACCGCGCGGTAATCGGGGTTGGGGACGTGGCCGCCCATATATCCGGATTCCACGGAGAGCACGCCTTGCAGATGCTGGTAGACCGCTTCCAGGCACCAGAAGCAGCCGCCGCCGAGCGTCGCCGTTTCCTGAGTCGCCATACTTCTCCTCTTGCCAATTGTACGGCGGCGGCGGCGGCGGTGGCGCCCACGCCGGCGCTTCCGGTCCGTGCGCGCCGCCCTCCGTGCGATGATGAAGACTCCCATGTCATCTCCCGCGGTAAAGCAGGAGTGGCTCGCGCGAGCGCGCGCCGCCGTCGAAATCGAAGCCGCCTCCCTATCGCGCGCGGCCGAGCGCCTCGACGGCGAGTTGATCCGCGCCGTGGATCTCATCCTCTCTCATCCCGGGAAGGTGGTGGTCACGGGCATCGGCAAATCGGGGCACATCGCGCGCACCATCGTGGCCACGTTGTGCAGCACCGGCACCGCCTCCGTGTTCCTGCACCCCGCCGAAGCGGTGCACGGCGACCTGGGCATCTACACGCCGGGCGACCCCACGGTGCTGATCTCGCGCCACGGCAGCTCCGGCGAATTGTTGGCGCTGGTGCCCCTGCTGCGCGAGTTCCGCTCGCCCCTCATCGGCATCCTGGGCCACGCCGCGTCGCCCCTGGCCGCGCAACTGGATGTGCTGCTCGACGCCTCGGTCGAGCGCGAGGCCGACCCGCACAACCTGGCGCCTACCGCCAGCGCCGTGACCGCGCTCGCCCTGGGCCACGCCCTGGCCATCGCCCTCATGTGCGCACGCAATTTCACGGCCGAGGAGTTCGGGCGCTTCCATCCCGGCGGGCAGCTTGGCCGCAACCTGCGCCTCAGCGTGCGCGAGGCCATGCACGGCGGCGATGAGGTGGCCACGGTCCCGCCGGACGCCTCCTTGAAACAGGTCATCATCGCCATGACCGCGCGGCCCATGGGCGGGGCCTGCGTCGTCGGGCCCGATGGCGCCCTCGCCGGTTTCCTCACCGATGGCGACCTGCGCCGCGCCCTCAACAATCACGACGATATCCGCGGCCTGCGCGCCGCCGACGCGATGACGCGCACCCCCGTCACCATCGGGCCGGACGCCACCCTGGCCGATGCGCTCGAGCTCATGGAGCGGCGGCCCTCGCAGATCTCCCTTCTCCCGGTGGTCGATGAGCACGGGCGCGCGCTCGGCATGATCCGCCTGCACGATATCTTCCTGGGGCCGCGGTGATGCGCTGCGCGCTCGCCTGCGCGTTGCTGGTGGCGGCCGCCATGCTCGCCCTGATGGCGGCCGTTCCTTCGCGCGGCACGCCGCTGTGGGCCGGCGCGCGCTACGCCGTCGAGGACCGCGACCGCGCCATCCAGCGCGGACTGCATTTCATCTACCAGAAGATCGCGCGCCAGCCCGCTGCGTTCCGCGACTGGGGCCACGACCTGCTCTCCTGCTTCTACAACATCGCCGAAACATCGTCCAACCCGGAATTGCGCGAGATGGCCTGGCGCATGGGCCACGAGCGCGCGCTCGAGTGGCGGCGCATCAATCCCGCACCGCCCGCCAAAGCCCGCGCCGACGACATCGCTTACCTGGTGTTCGGCACCGATGCCGCGGAACGGCTAGGCGTGCCCGGCGCGCGCATGCGGGCCCTGCTGCGCGAGGCCGCGGCCCGCTTTTCGCCCTCCGATTTCCTGTGGTTCGACCCCGCCCGCGAGCCGCCCCCCTCCGACATCCCGGAACAGTGCCCCCGCTGCTTCCTGCAAAACGCGCGCGGGGCCACGCGGTGCGTCCGCTGCGGCGCGCCGCTCACCATGCGCGACCGCTACGACATTTACCAGGACGCGCTCATCGCCGCCTACACCGGCGACCGCGCCGGCATCACCCTGGGCCGCCATTACGCGGACGTGCTGAAGTGGCTCCCCACCATGCGCCCCTATCCGCCGCGCACCGCCGGCAACGACGACCACTACTACGCCGGCGTCTACACCGCCACCCACGTGATCTACACCTACAACGATTACAGCCAGGAGCTCGTGTCGCCCGCCTGCTTCCCCGAGGAGTTCGAGCACTTGCAGCGCAACCTGCGCGAAGCCATCGCCGACCAGGACCCGGAGACCATGGGCGAGTACCTCGATTCGCTGCGCGCCTTCGGTCTCACCTTCCACGACCGGCTCATCCAGACCGGCATCGAATACGTGCTTTCGGCGCAGAACCGCGACGGCAGTTGGGGCGACACCGCCACCGCCGACGCCTATGCGCGCTACCACCCCACCTGGACGGCCATCGACGGCCTGCGCGATTACCGCTGGACGCGCGTGCTCCCCTGCCCGGTATTCCGCTGAAAGCTGAGCGCTGCCAGCTCTCACCTCAGAACAGCCGGTCCTGCTTCCTGAGCGTCCCGAAAGTCCCGATGTTGGCCACCGCGAAGGATACGCTATACCCGCTGTCGGTGCGGATCCCGGGGAGGCTGGAGCGGCGATACTGCACGCTCAGCCCGCAGCAGTCCGTGTTGTAGGTCACCTGGGTGATGGTGTAGAGCAGGGTGCCCTGGCGGTAGTCGTAAACGGCGTCTACGGCGGCGTTCCAGCCGCGATGGTTGGGTTCGCCGAAGCCGACCCGGCCGCGGAACTGGTTGGCGGCGGGAGTCAGCACCGGGTTGTTGTGGACTTCGTTGTTGCCCGCCGAGACGAAGTACCGCTTCCAGCGGTAGTCCAGGGAAAGGGTGCTGTCCACGATGCCGTGCAGCCGCGGGTCGTAATCGGCCTGCCACTGGAAGCCCAAGCCCGGTATGGGGCTGGCGCGAATCCGCGACGCCACCGGCGAGGAGCTGCGCGGTCCCACCAGGAAGGCGTAGGCCGTCAGGTCGGCCGCGCTCGCCACCACGTTGCGCTGCCCGTCCACCAGTGCGCCCCCGAATGTGGGGTCGAAGTAGCGCTTCTGGATCACTTCCCAGGTGAACACCTCCTGTACGGAATCGCCCCGCTTGGCGTAGATGCGGTTGGTGAGCGAAATCGCCAGCTCGTTGGTGTTGGAGAGCAGGTCGTTCTCGTCGAAGCGGACGAAGCGGTTGAAATCGTCTCCGATCCCGGTCACATAGCGGTAGGTGACCCGCGGCTCGATGACGTGCTTCAGCTTGTCGCCGAAGATGGTCTTCTTCTGGAAGACGCGCGCCAGCGAGGGGAGGATCAGGTCGAGCGAAAAGTCGCGCGCGCTGCGCACGATGTCGGTGCCGGTGGCGTGGTAATGGTCCTCAAACGGCGCCTGGGCCTCGGAATAGAACGTCTCCTGGAAACCCAGGCTGGGCACCAGGTGAAAGCCCCCCCAATGAAAGGCGCCGGTCAGGTGGGGCGCGAAGTTGAGACGGTCGGTGAACGGGCTGGTCTCGAAACGGTCGGTCAGCACGTTGTTCTTGTCGAAGAAGGGCTCGGCGCGGTACAGCAGGCCGGCCGAAGAATCGAAGGAAAACCACAACGGCACGCGCTGCCAGATCTGGCGGTCGCGGCTGGCCAGCTCGAACTCCGGCAGCTTGCGGATGGTCACGGCATTGGTGACGAAGTGCGGCTGGTTGGATGCCGGATCCACCACCGGCACTTCGCCGGTTTGAAAATTCTCCAGGCGCGCGAGCACGGCGTCGAAAGTGAAGGTGGACCAATCCTTGTTGACGAACCCCACCGAGTGGATTTCCGAGCCGATCTGCTCGTTGAACGATTGCGACCATTGCTGGCGGAAGCGGAACGAGGTGATGTAGTTGAGGGCGCCGCGCGCCGTCCAGCCGTTGCCCAGGTCGGTCTTGCCCACCACGTAAACGCTGAGCCCGCTGAAGGTCGCCGGATGGGGTCCGCCATTGGGATCGCCGCGGTCCTGGACGCCATACAGAGCGGCGTCGAAATCGGTGCGCTCGCCCGGCTTGCCGCGCAGCTCCAGGTGGTGGGCATAGGCCCGCGAGGTGAAGTCCTGCAGGCGGTAGGTGGCGTCGTAGCTGCGGTTGATGGCCCAGAAGTAGCCCAGCCCCACCGTCCATCCGCCCAGCGAACTGTGGCCCGGACTGGGAATCAGAAACCCGCTCTTGCGCGGCTCCCTCTCGAGCGAGTGGTAGAAAAACGGCGTATAGAACAGCGGCATCTTCCGCAACACGAAAGTACTGCGGTAGGCCTTGGCCCTTTCGCCGGGAATGATGTCGAAGCGCGCACCGCGCAGCCGCCACCACGGCTTAGGCAAGGTGCAGTTGGTCACCCATCCTTTATATAGGATGTATTTTTCCCCCTGGCGCTCGGCCCACTCGCCCTCAAAGTAAAACGGGGCGTTCACCGCCAGTATTCCCGGACGCGTCACGATGCGCGGCATGGTCTCCCCGCGCACGGTGTAGAACTTGCCGGTTTCTTCCTCGGTGTTGTACTCCAGCTCGTTGCACCAGATCTTCTGATGACGCTCGAAATTGTAGAAATAGACGTGGCCCTTGGCGTGAACCTCGTGGGTTTCCTTGTTCCACTCGATGTCGTCGGCGCGGAAAAGCATCCGCGAATCTTCCACCTCGGCAGGAGTGCCGTGCAGCTTGTACACCTTGCCCTCCACTTCCTGCGTAATTGCGGTTGTAAACCAGTCGTCCTTGGCGATACTGGCGGGCGGGACCGCGGGCGGTGGTTCTTTGGCGGCGGGCGGCTTCTGCGCGGAGGCTGCGGCGAGCGGGATCAGCAGTACGCCTATGAGCAGGTACGTACTACGGGAGATTTCTCGTGACAAAGCAGTACCTTTATGTTACTAACGGTGTGGGAGCTATTTGCCGGAAGCCTCAATCGGCAAAGTTAGCACAGTTCCGGGCACCGCCGTAAGTGTGCGGTTCCGGACCAGTGATGTGAAAGATGATCTGTAATCATTGTGGTTCGCGCAATGTCGTGGGGGCCCGCCGGTGCCACAAGTGCGGCCGCACGCCCGACGATACTCTCAGCGCGGGATTCGACGCCCATCGCACCGATGGCGCGCTGGCGGCGCAACCAATGCCCGCTGCCCGGGTGACCACCGCGGCGCCGCAGGTGTCTTTGCGCGTGGCTCCCAACTACCCGCGGGCCACCCAGGGGTCCCTGTTTCCGGAGCGGTCGGCCGCCAACGTGATCCCCATGCCCGCTTCCCCGGCCCGCGCTCCGCGCCGTCCCGCACGTCCGCCCGCGGACCAGGGCAAGCTCGATTTTCTCCCCGGCCAGCAGGCCCGGCCGCGCACGCTGCGCACCACTGTGGAAGCAGTAATTTATTGCGAAGATCCGGTCGCCACCACGCTGCACCGCGCGGTGGCCGCCGCGCTCGACGCGGTCATGGTATTGATCGGCTATGGCCTCTTCCTGCTGGTCTTCCGCCTTTGCGGCGGCGAAGTTGTGCTGAACAAAACCAATCTCCTGATGTTTGGCGGCGCGCTGCTGGTGATGGGCTTCACCTACGGGCTCTTCTGGGCGTTGGCCAATACCGAGACCGCCGGCATGCGCTGGACGCACCTGCGGCTCACCACCTTCGACGGTTTCCCGCCCGACGGACGGCAGCGCCTGCTCCGCTTTTTCGGTTCCACTCTGAGCCTGTGCACGCTGGTAGGATTGTTGTGGTCCCTGGCCGACGAGGAGAGCCTCACCTGGCAGGATCACATCTCCGGAACCTTTCCTACGCCGCGCGAACTGGAGTCCCAGGTCTTCCGGCGGCGCTAGAAGACGGGGCACCCGGTAGCGCCCATGTCCCCATCCGGCCGTCCGCGCGTCCCTCTCGCCGCCACTCTGCTCCTGCTGGCCGCCGCCGCAGTGCTCGCCTACGCTCCCTCGCTCGGCATTCCTCTGATCGCCGACGATTACTCGCACATCGCCATGGCGCAGCGCTATGGCTCGCTCAGCGGATTGCCAGCGCTCTTTCACGACGCCATTTTCCGGTTGCGCGCCACCAGCTATTGGACCATGTACCCGCTGTGGGGCGCGTTCCACCTCACGCCGTGGGCCTGGCATGCCGCCAGCCTGGCCGTGCACATCGCCAACACCTGGCTGGTGTACTTCGTCGCCGCATCCTGGCCGCGCATGCGCTCTGCCGCCCCTTGGGCCGCGGCCTTGTTCGCCGTCCACGAAGGCCACCAGGAGGCCGTGATGTGGTTCTGCGCCATTAGCGAGCTGTGGATGTTCTTCTTCGGCATGGCGGCCCTGTGGTGCTGGCTGCAATCGGCCGCGCGCAAGCCGGCGTGGCCCTGGCAGGTGGGCGGCGTGATTCTGTTCGCACTGGCGCTGGTGTCCAAGGAGTCCGCGGTCGTCTTCCTGCCGTTGTTCCTTCTCGCCGCTCCTTCGCTCGACCCGCGTTGGCTGCTTCGCGTGGTGCCGTATGCGGCGCTCGCCGCCGTGGCGGTCGCTTCCATCGCCGCGGCCCGCGCCTACTCGTTCCGCTTCACCGACGGCAGCTTTTCCCTCCACGCTCCGTTCTGGCTCGCCTGGCCGCGCAGCTTCGCCCGCCTGCTCTGGATCTGGGGATGGGTGGCGGCTCTCGCCATCCTCCTTTCGCGCGACCGCCGGCTCCTGCGCGCCGCGCTCAACGCCCTCGCCTGGATCGGCATCGCGCTCATACCCTACAGCTTCCTGACTTACTCGACGCAGATCCCCAGCCGCCAGATTTATCTCGCCAGCGCGGGCTTGGCGTTCCTGTTCGGGCTCGCCCTGGCGCATGTTTGCAGCCGATGGGCCGCGCGCCCCCGTCTGGCCGCCGCTGTGATCGCCGTGATGCTGGTCCACAACATCGCCTATCTGTGGACCAGGAAGCGAGCGCAATTCCTCGCGCGCGCAGAACCCACCGAGCAGCTCCTCGCGCTGGCCCGCCGCACTTCGGGCCCCATTTGGGTACGCTGCTTCCCGTGGCCCGGAATGGTCGCCGACGACGCCGTGCGTCTGGCCCTCGGCCCCGGCTCGTCCCCTCTCGTCTGGAGCGCCGCCGAGGCTGCCGAGCGACCACCCGCCGCGGTCTTCTGTTATCGCGAAACCCGTTGAGCGGGCCCGGCGTGCTAAACTGAAGCTGGCATCCCCACCAAGAGCCGTGCGGCAAATTCGCTTTCCGGACCCGCCGAACCGTCCGTCCCTGATGTCTCTTGCCAAAAGGACGGAACCGTATGTTTCACGCAATTCTGGTAGACGGCATGATCGAAAGAATCGAAGGAAGCCCGGAGTTTGCCGACGCCGAAATCGGACGGCGCCGGGATAGTGGACACAGTTCTGCCTACCTCTTCGCCGCCCGCAGCGACAAAGAGTTTGAGCGGAAGAGAAAGGTCAGGCCGCTGCTGCCTCGTGAAAGCGCTTCGACCTAAATGAGACACTTGTGAAAATACTGGAGCGTTTGCAGGGTACCGGGACCGTCACCGCCCCGGATGGGAATGAGACGCAGGCGAAATACGACATCCGAATCACCCAGGACGAACCGGGAGGGGAGCCGGGTGTGCCGCCAATTGCCGGTTCCAAGCATATCTCCGGTCTGGTGTGGTCGCCCGACGACCCTTACTTCGTGCCGGGTCATATCCGGCAGACCATGACGCTTCAGATGGAAGATGGACGCAGGTTCCGATTCTTCCATCGGGACAGCGACGGCACCATTGGCTTAAACAAGTGGCTCGGATGACCGGGTTCTTGTGCTATAGTAGTTGTGGTTTGATGATCCTGCTAATTCAAGGCTGACCTCTTTAGCGTCGTTTCCGCTACGTTCGTCCACCTTCCAAATTTGCCGCCTTCAAATCAGTAAAGGAAAAGAAGAACTTGAAAAACATTTACGTTGGAAATCTCAGTTTTGGGGCCTCGGAAGATTCTGTCCGTGCGTTGTTTGAGGCCCACGGTACGGTCGATCGTGTCAACATCGTTACGGATCGCGACACCGGCCAACCTCGTGGCTTCGGCTTCGTCGAGATGGCAAACGACGCAGAGGGCGACAAAGCGATCGCTGCCGTTAACGGCAAGGATCTGGATGGCCGCACCCTGAACGTTAACGAAGCACGTCCGAAAGCGGATCGTGCCAGCGGCGGTGGCGGCGGCGGCTTCGGGCGCAAACGCTGGTAGCCTGATCTTATCGTAGTAACGGCCCCGATCCGCATCAAACCCGGATCGGGGCCGGTCTTATTTGATGCCTGACGGCTGATCGTTGACGGCTCGCTAAGCCACAGCATTCCGCCGAACTACCTCCCGAAACAGTTCCGCGCTCAGTTTCGGAATCCTTCTCTGCGTTCGGAAATCCACATAGTACAGCCCAAACCGCTTTCCGTAGCCATCGGTCCACTCGAAGTTGTCCATGAGGCTCCAGTGGAAATACCCGCGGAGCGGCCAGCCTTCCTCCGTGGCGCGGCGCGCCGACGCCAGGTGTGTGCGCAGGTACATGACACGATCAGTGTCGTACACGCAGCCATCGGCGGCGATCCGGTCGTCGGACGAGCATCCGTTTTCCGTGATGTAGACGTCCTTCACCTTCCAGATCTCCGCCAGGTGGCGCGGCGCCCAGTAAGCGACCGCCGGATCGAGGAAGAGCCACTCCGAGGCCATCCGCGGATACGATGACGGCAGTGGCACCACGGCGAAGCCCGCTCCAGATCGATCGGCGCGAATATGCGTGGGTGTGTACACATTGAGGCCGACGAAGTCCAGCGGGCTGGCGATGGCCTTCATCTCCTCGGGCGTGAATCGCGGCGCGTGCCGCCCCGCCGCCGACAGATACGCGGTGGTATAGCGGCCTTCGAGTATCGCCGTGAGGAAGGGCGCGTTCAGCTCGCGCATGGCCTGGCGTGCCGCCTCGATGTGGGCCGGCGTTTCGATCACGGGAACGCAGATTTGCGGATTCTCGGCGAGGCCGATCTGCACGCCCGGACGCGCCGCCGCGCGGATGGCCTCGACGGCCCACCCATGCGCCAGCAAGGCGTTGTGGCGGGTCTGGTTCAGCGCTCCGGCCGGAATCTGCTTGCCGGGCGCCTTGATGCCCGTGCCATATCCCTGGTCGATAAAGCAGACGAACTCGTTAATGGGGAAGAAGTGGCGCACGCGATCCGACAGCCGCCGGGCCACGAACGCCGCATAATCGGCGAACGCCTTGGCGGTCTCCCGCGACTGCCAGCCGCCCCACCGGTCTTCGAGTGCTTGCGGCAAATCCCAGTGAAACAGAGTCACCCACGGATCGATGCCTGCGGCCAGCAGTTCATCCGTCAGCCGGTCGTAGAAGGCTACGCCCTTGTCGTTCACCGGGCCGCGGCCCTCGGGAAAGACACGCGGCCAGGACACGGAGTAGCGATAGGCGCGCACGCCCAGCGATTTCAGAAGAGCGACGTCTTCCTTGTAGCGGTGATAGTGGTCGTTCGCCACATCGCCCGTGTCGCCGCCCGCTACCTTGCCGGGCGTCCGCGCATAGGTGTCCCAAACCGATGGCTTGCGGCCATCTTCGTGGGCGGCTCCTTCAATCTGATACGCCGCCGTGGCGCAGCCCCACAGGAAATTCGCCGGGAAGCTGGGGACACCGGTAGCCGCCGTGCCGGCCGGACTGGCCATGGCGCCGCCGGCCGCCCAGGGGGCCAGGGCCGCGGTCCCTATTGCCTTGCCGAAATCGCGGCGTGTGCGTAGTTTCAAGCTGCTCATCGATTCGCTCCTCTTGTTCCGTGGGCCGCATGGCGCATTCGGCGGGCGAACTGCAGCCAGTGTAGTTTAAGGGTTATGCCCTCTGAAAGGTTAAAGCGGTTAACTGCCCGCCGTTACCGCGCGAAAACCTCCTGTTGGCTCAATCACTTCAGCGCTGTGCCGGACCGGCAGTTAACGCGCAGCCGATTGACCGTTAACGTCCCGTTAACGGCTCCCAGTATCTAGGATTGACAGACCTGAAACACCGTATATATACTCTAGATGGCGGGTCCGAATCTTCGATGGAGACGATTGCGGCGGAGTTCGCGCAGGAGAAGTTGGAGCTCAACTTTCTCCTGACCTCGGGCGTATTTCATCGGGCGCCCAACCTCGCGCAGTTTTTGAGCTACGTCTGCGCGAAGTACTTTGAGGGCGCCGGCGCGGATCTCAAGGAATACAATATCGCGGTCGAAGCCCTGGGCCGCTCTCCCGAGTTCGACCAGAAAATCGATTCGATTGTTCGGGTGGAAGCGCACCGCTTGCGCAAACGCCTGCGTGAGTACTACGGAGGCAAGGGCGCAAACCACGCGGTGTACATCGAACTGCCGGCGGGCCAATACGTGCCGAGTTTCCACTTCCGCCAAGCGCCTGCGGCAATTCCACCGCCCGCCGCCGGGGAAACCGTGCTTCCGGCCAGTATCGCCCGGCGCCGCGGCTGGCTTTGGTGGGCGCTGGGATGCGCGGTCCTGGCGGGAGCTTGCGTGCTCCTCTTCCCATTGCTTCCCGGCAGGTTGGCGAGAAACGGCGCGCGGCCCAATCCGGTTGAGGGCGCTTGGCCGGCACTCGCCGGCGCCCCCGGCCTCCGCATTCGGGCTGGGCTCTCGGGAGACGGCTACGTCGACCGCACCGGCCGGGCGTGGCTGAGCGACCGGTATTTCTCCGGCGGTTCGGTGTTCGAATCGCCGAATCATTGGATCGCCGGCGCGCGCGACCCCCAGATCTACCGCACGCGCCGCGAGGGATCCTTCCGCTACGACATCCCGTTGGCGCCGGGATCGTACGAGATGCGCCTGCACTTCGCCGAGACGGTTTATGGCGAGAATAACGTGGCCGGCGGAGGCGAGAGTAGCCGCGTCTTCAACGTGTCGGCCAACGGAATCGAGATCCTGCACGAGCTGGACATCGTTTCCGATGTGGGCGCCAGCTTCGCCGATATTCGCGCCTTCAAGGACATCTCCCCGGCGAGCGATGGTAAGTTGCACCTCCGCTTTGAAGCGCATTCCAACGCCCCCATTCTGAATGCCATCGAGATCGTGCCCGGCATTGCCGGTCACATGCTCTCCATTCGCCTGGTGGCGCAGGATCGTCCCTACCGCGATAAGTCCGGCCAGGTCTGGGAACCGGACACTTACTCCGGCGGCGGCCAGTTAGTAACTCGTCCGGAGCCCGTAGCCGGCGCCGGGGACGCGGAACTCTACCGCGGCGAACGATTCGGGAGTTGGCGCTATGTCGTCCCCGTGCCCCCGGGCCGATACACCGCTACGTTTCACTTTGCCGAGCGATGGTTCGGCCCCGGCAAGCCGGGCAACGGCGGCGCTGGCAGCCGGCTGTTCGACATCCTGATCGACGGCGTGGCCTGGAAGCGCAATGTCGACATCTACAAGGAGGCCGGCGGCGCCGACCGTGCGCTCACTTGGTCCGCACACAGCCTGGAACCCAGCCCCCAAGGCAAGCTCATCATTGCGCTGGCGCCGGTGCTCAATTACGCCTGCCTGAACGCGCTGGAAATCGCCGACGACCTGGCGCCGCGCGGCGCTCGGGAGTAGGGAGCGCCGCGCTCGGGAGCCGTGAACTCTCCGAGCCTCTGTGCGATTACGAGAACAGGCAAAACGGCCTCGGGATTCCGTAGAATCTCGTGCATGGCGAACATCCCCGAACCGCTGAGCGGACACGTCACGACCCGTCGCGAGTCTGCTTCCCGGCGTTGCGTACAAAACGCGTCATCGACCGAGCCACGTGGTCGAGGACCGTGATCCACTCGGCGAGGTGCTCTTCGCCGTGAGGCGTGAGGCGATAGACTCTTTTGGCCGGCCCGGTGCCGGTTACATCCCACTCGGAAGTGACGCACTCGTTCTGTTCCAGTTGCCTTAGCGTCTTGTAGAGGGCAGCCGCTTCGATGGACGCATCGGTTAACGCGTGCTCCCGCAGTTCCTCCGCAAGCTCATAGCCATACGATCGCCCCTTCTTCTTGAGCAAAAACAGGAGAACTGGCTCGACGAATCGGTACAAGTTACCCATCGCGCACGTGCAGGGATGCTCGGCGCCATGGCGCGGACAGGGTCTACGCGGCATTTAGACCTGATTCTCTTACCAGCATAACGGCTATGTCAAGATAGATGCAACTTGAAGCTAGTAAACCCCCTTATGTTCCAACGCATCCCCATGCTGCGTTGCGGGCCAATGAAGCGCAAAATGAAGCTATGAAAACCTTCGAGACGATGGGGCGGGAAGAACTTCTGCGCGCCCTCGCCATGTTCGCCAAGAACTGGCTGGCGCACGATGGCTGCTGGTTCCTGGCGGCAGAGGAACGCTTCGGCATCGACACCGCGATTGCGCTGGACGCTGGCTCGTGGGCGCGGTTTGCGGCTGCCGAAGCGCGCCGCATCATGGCCACCTTTGGCATTCCAACGGGAGGTGGTTTGCCGGCCCTGGAAGAGGCCCTCGCCTTGCGGCTCTACAGCGCGCTCGGTGGGCAACGCGTGGAGTGGTCGGAAGATCGGCAGCGTCTGCGCTTCTTCATGGACCAGTGCCGCGTCCAGGAAACCCGTCACCGAAAAGGATTGCGGGCCTTTCCTTGCAACGAGGTAGGGATCGTCGAGTTCGAGACTTTTGCCAGGACAGTCGATCCTCGCATTATCACGAAGTGTCTGCAGTGTCCGCCGGATGCGCCCGAGGGACAATACTGCGCCTGGGAATTCACGCTCAGCGCATAGGCTTCCCGCTGCCCCTTGCGGCCGTACCGGCCGCGCGCTACCGCGCTCAAGTAAATCTACCCGAGCCGGGCGAGCCGCATCCCACCGTGGAGAATGCCGAGAACAGCCGCTCCACTTCGCCGGACCGGCATTCCGGGCACTCCAGATCGCGGTCGGCCTCTGCCATGCGGCGCAGCATCTCAAAATACCGGCCACACTTCCGGCAGCGGTATTCGTACATTGGCATTTTCTTGCGTCCCGGTCTCCAAGATGCAGTCTCGGGGCAAGAGTGACAAAGCCACAGCGCCCTTGTTCAACGCGCCGATCGGCTATATTGGACCGGTACACCCACTTATCTGCCGATTTCGTTTGCGGCTTCCAGCGGGGCTTCCGTTTCCTGGGCGAATCCGGGAGGCTGTGCTACTTGCTGTAGTCCTCGGTGATCCGATAGACGTAGTTGATGGTCTCGCGGTAAGGTGGCACGCCGTTGTGCTTGTCCACGGCGCCGGGGCCGGCGTTGTAGGCGGCCAGCGCGTGCCACAACCCGCCATGGTAGCGGTCCAGGAGATTGCGCAGGTAGCGCGTGCCGGCGTCCACGTTCTGGGCGGGGTCCCGCGGGTTCGCCCCCATGGCTTCGGCCGTGGAGGGCATCAATTGCATCAAGCCGATCGCTCCCTTCGCGGACACCGCCTGCTGCCGGAAACCCGATTCGGCGGCGATCACGCTGCGCACCAGCTTGCGGGGCAGACTGTACTTGTCCGCCGCGGCATCGGCCAGTTGTTCGAAGGAAGGCAACGGCGGCGCAACGGCAAGCGGCATCGCCGCCGGCGCTGGGGGAGCGGCATAGTCCTCCGCCTCGAACGCCTGCACCTCCGCGGCGGCCATCTCGCTGTAGCCGGTGCCGTTGTATAGCCGAACCCGCGCCCCGTCGATTTCGTGGCGATCCACGTGCAGGCGCGACCCGCTCGCCAGTACCGCGTATTCGCCCGCAAAAGCGGCCCCGCCGCTCAACAGGATCAGAAGTCCGAGAAGACGCATTAAGCCCTTCAATCTATGATGACGTACTTCGGCGTCCAAGTGTGCAGGGCGGGCGGCTTTCCGCCAATCTGCTATCTTGAAAGAAGCCTCTTTGTATGCCCTTTCATATTCAGCCGATCCGGGAGTTCCTGGTCCGGCCCGCTTTGCCATCGTCCCTGGCCCGCATGACCGAACTGGCCTACAACCTGCTCTGGAGCTGGGAGCCCATCGTGCGCGCGCTCTTCCGGCGTCTCGACCCGCTCCTCTGGCGCGAATGCGGCTATAACCCGGTACTGATGCTGGGGCGCGTTTCCCAGGCCGCCCTGGAGAAGGCCGGCGCCGATCCACGGTACCTCGCTCTGTACCGCATGGCGTGCGAAACCTACGATGCGCGCACGCGCAAAGCCGCGCCGCGCGAGGATGGCAAGCTGGTCGCATACTTCTCCGCCGAGTACGGCCTTACCGAGTGCCTGCCGGTCTACTCGGGCGGCCTCGGCATCCTTTCCGGAGACCACCTGAAATCTTCCAGCGACCAGGATTATCCGCTGATCGGCCTCGGCCTGCTCTACCAGCAGGGGTACTTCCGGCAGTTTCTCAATCCCGACGGCTGGCAGCAGGAACGCTATCCCGTGAACGATTTCTATACCCTGCCGCTGGTCACCATGAAAGAGCCCGACGGCCGCGACCTGCGGGTCACCGTCCGGCTGCCCACCGGCAACGTGTATATCCAGGTGTGGAAGCTCGATGTCGGGCGCATCACCGCCTACCTGCTGGACACCAATATCCCCGACAACGTGCTGCCGCAGGACCGCGACATCACCGATTCGCTGTACGGCGGCGATAACGATACGCGCATTCGCCAGGAGATCGTTCTGGGCATTGGCGGCATGCGGGCGCTCCAGGCCATGGGGTTGCAGCCCACGGTCTACCACATGAACGAAGGCCACTCCGCGTTTCTGGCGCTGGAGCAGATCCGCCTGTACATGCGCGACGAGAAGTTGACCTTCGACGACGCCCTGGAAGCGGCGCGCACCAGCAACGTCTTCACCACCCACACCCCCGTGCCCGCCGGCATGGACATGTTCGATCCCGGTCTGATGTACCACTATTTCGCGGACTATTGCGGCGAGATCGGAATCGATTTCCAGCACCTGATGGCGCTCGGCCGGCGCAATATTTTCAACCGCGACGAGCGCTTCTCCATGGCCGTCCTGGCGCTCAACACCTCGGCCTACCGCAATGCCGTGAGCCGCCTTCACCGCCAGGTCTCGCAGGAGATGTTCCACGACCTGTGGCCGCAACTGCCGGTCTGGGAAGTGCCCATCACCTCCATCACCAACGGCGTGCATCTGCCGAGCTGGCTGAACGGCGACCTGGCCTCGCTCTACGATCAATACCTGCAGCCGGACTGGCGCGAGCGCTTCAACGAGGCGAGCATTTGGGAGCAGGTGAAAGACATTCCGGACGAAGAGCTGCTGGAGGTGCATCGCCGCCGCAAGCGCCGCCTGGTCAGCTTCGTGCGCGTGCGCCAGCACTCCTCGGCGCTGCGGCGGCAGGCCTCGGCGGCGGAAGTGCGGCGGTCGAGCGAGGTGCTCGATCCCAACGCCTTCACCATCGGCTTTGCGCGCCGCTTTGCCACCTACAAACGCGCCACGCTGCTGTTCCGCGACGTCGAGCGGCTCAAGCGCATCCTGCTGAACAAAGAGATGCCGGTCCAGGTGGTGATCGCCGGCAAGGCCCATCCCAAGGACCAGCCGGGCAAGAGCTACATCCGCGAGGTGGTGCAGCTTTCGCGCGATCCCGACCTCTGGAAGCACGTGGTTTTCGTGGAAGACTACGATATGAAGGTGGCCCGCGAGATGATCCAGGGCGTGGACCTCTGGCTGAACAACCCCAAGCGCGGCGAAGAGGCTTGCGGCACCAGCGGGATGAAGGCGGCGCTCAACGGCGTGCTCAACCTGAGCATCCTCGACGGCTGGTTCGACGAGGCCTACGAAAACTCCGGCGGCTGGGCCATTGGCGAGCGCGAGCCGTACTCCGAGGACCAGGACGGGCTGCACGCCAGCGCCATCTATTACCTGCTCGAAAACGAGATCGTCCCCATGTTCTACGAGCGCCGCGAGCAGACCCCGCGCGAGTGGATGCGCCGCATGAAGCAATCCCTCATGTACATCAGCCCGCAGTTCGATTGCCGCCGCATGGTGCGCGAGTATATGACCGAGTTGTACGAGCCGGCCCACCAGCAGCACATTCTGGCCCACCAGGGCGGTTACAGCGCGATCCGCGAAAAGACCCGCTGGACCTCGCGCATCCGCGAGGTCTGGGACCGCGTGAAGTTCGTGGAGCCCAGCCCAGGACCGGCGGCGGCCTCGGTGATCAGCGGCAAGACCCTTCCCGTGCGGGCGGTCATCGACTTGGCGGGGTTGACCCCCGAAGACGTCCGCGTGGAAGTGGTCCTGGGCCGCGTCGATTCCAACGGGCACCTGGAGGAAACCGAGGTCATGGTGCTGCCCGCGGTGGAGCAGCAGGGGCCGGTGACGGTGTTCGGCAAGGAAATCGTCCCCGATCGAACCGGCCGCCTGGGATACGCGCTGCGCGTCAGCCCCAATCATTTCGACGATCCCCTGACGCAGCCCTGCTCCAGCCTGCTGAAGTGGAGTTCGGTGGGATAAACCGCAACTTTGGCCTTTATAGGGTTCCGCCGGTACCGTACCCATGAATTAGGGCGTGCAAACGGAAGCAATCCGTGGTAAATATGTATTTGTAGCAGTGGCGGGTCACAAACCTGTGGTGTTTGGCGCCTCGGCGTTCCCGCAAATCCTTCAATCCCATCTAAACCGCCTGTAACGGGTCTTGCAGACGGCCTTCGTGGGACCAGATCGATGTCTTACGCCCCCAGGCGCTTGGATTCTTAGCCGTTTTTTGCGTAAACGTCTTTCGTCCTGCTAGTTACGGAGTAACTTTCCCCATGGACAGCGACCGCAAGTACAGACAACACGGGTACATGGACTCGGACCGCGATTCCAACCGTGATTCCCGAGGTCCTTTTCGGGAAGATCGTCCCAAACCCCAGGGCCCCCGCCCGCCCATCGACATAACCGGCCCACGGCTGCCGCGCCTGGTACAGCACGTGGCGGCCGCGCGCTGTTATAACTGCTCCACGACCTTGCCGCCCGACGTCGACTTCAGCGGCGTTTGTCCCAAGTGCAATGCCGCGCTGCACTGCTGCAAGCAGTGCTCGCACTTCGAGCCCTCCATGCGCTTCCAGTGCCTCAAACCGATCCCCGTGCGCATTCCCTCCAAGGACAAGGCCAACGAATGCGCGCTGTTTTCGCCGCGGGTGACCGTGGCGCGCGAAGGCACGGCCAGCGCGCCCCCGGTGGCGCCCCCGGTCAACGTGGGCCCGCCCGCGCCGCGCAATGCCGACGACGCGCGCAACGCCTTCGACAAGCTCTTCAAGAAGCTGTAGTCCTTGGGCATCGGTCACGTCGCCGTCGCCCTGAGCCTCAAGCCGGCGGACCGCCGTGTCAATGCGGGCCTGCTGATCTTCGCCGCCTTCTTCGCCGACTTCCTCCTGGGCTGGTGCGTCCTGGCGGGCTGGGAGAGCTACCAGGTGGCCGCCGATTACGCGCACCGGCACTACCTGCTGTTCACCTTCCCCTGGTCGCACGGCCTGGTTCCGCTGCTGGTGTGGAGCGCCGCCCTCGCCCTGCTGTGCCGCGCGTTCCTCCGCGGCTCGCGCGCGGCCCTGCTGGTGGCGGTGGCGGCGGCCTCTCACTTCGTGCTGGACGCGCTGGTCCACGTGCGGGGGCTTCCGCTGGCCGGCCCGGGCTCCTTCGCCCTCGGTTTGGGCCTGTGGCGGAACCTCCCGCTGGAATTGGGAATCGAGGCGGCCATGACGGTGGCGGCGCTGGCCCTGTACCTGCGGGCCACGCGCGATCACAGCCGCGGCCGGCGCGCCGCCATGGTGGTCTACGTGGTTCTGCTGGCCTTCCTCATGATCTCCGGCCAGGCGGCCGCCACCGATCCGCCGCGCCGCGCGGAGCTCCTGTCCTCATGGATAGCCGCCCCCGTGTTGTTGAGCGCGATCGCGGCGTGGCTGGACCGTCGACCGCGCGGGCATGCCATCATTTGAGGAGTGTTGCGCGCCGCGGTTCCCGGCGGGCGCCATGTCCAATGTGCATGATTTCCACGGCCCGACCGACAAGGTGGTAGTAAACCTTATAGATGTGCGGGTAGTTGCCATGCCTCGCAGCGGAGCTTCTTGGATGACCTTGCGGTAGATGGTTTCCAGGTCCAGTCTGGCCCGAGGAAGGAACCTAACGGGAAATGCCATACCTGGCCCGCAGTTCCCGAAAGACCTCTTCGGCGGCGACTGCTTCGCCACGTTCGGACTGCCCGCGTGCTTCTTCTACAGCAGACCTCGTCTCTTCCAGTTCGCGCTCGTCCTCCACGCCCAGAAACCAATCGAGGGCCTGTTGTACAAGGGCGTCGGCGTTCTCGTACTCGCCTTTCTGTACCTTCTCGGCAATTCGCTCCTGGATGTCGGGTCTGAGAGTGATGTTCATTTCTCGCTCGGGAGCCTTGCGTGTTGATCGCGCTCGGGCCCCTCTCACGCAAGTACGCGCCCCCCTCAGCCCCGCTCGCGACGGAGTTCCTCTTCGCATGGATAGCCGCCCCCGTGCTCTTCAGCGCCATCTCGTTTTGGCTGGACCGCCAGCCTGAGCGGTTTCTCGGATTCACCTCCGCTGGGAATCTTCAGGGCCTCTGGTCCGACTTTGTGACTGCGTTAGTCTACGGTTTGGGAGCATGGCTGATTTATGATGGCTGGCGGGCCATAAAAAGGGGTGAGTAGCCGTACCACGGATGCGCGGCGCAGGCGCGTTCGGTTACGTATGATCACTCTCCGGCTACCCGGCTTGCGCCAGCTACGCGCGGCGCAGGCATGCGACAGCGTCACGCCGGGAAAGAGAATCGCGACGCCAGCTTGATCAGCTTCAGCGCCTTATACACGTCGATGTTGACGCCGCGCAGGCCGACCTTGACGGCCTTATCGCCTGCCGCGGCGGCTAGCTTTTCCATCGCGCGGAGCGCTCCGGCATCCACACGGCGCACGGAGCTGAAATCCAAAACCATTTCGCCCCCGGCCGTGTCCAGCGCCGTAAGCGCCTCCTGCAATGACTGCGCCGCGCGCGCTCCATCGATATTCAGGCACGTCTCACTTATTGGCATACACCAGACCCTCCGCCGCTGTTGGTTGTTCCGATGGGCCGGCCGCCTTCGCCAGGCCGCGTCCCCGGTAAGCGCTCCAAAACAGATCGGCCAGTTCGTTGAGCAGCGGCATCCGCGGGTTGGTCCGCCAGGACGGATCGTCAAAGGCGATCTGCGCCAGCTCGGGCACTGCCCGCGCGAAATCTTCCTCCGCAATCCCCAGCAGGGCGATGGATCGCGGAACCGCCAACCGGTCGAGCAACTGTTCCGTGGCGGCGATGAGGCGGTCCACCTTCTCCGCCACCGTGTGACCGCCCAGGCCCAGCAAGTCCGCGATCTGCGCGTATTTCTTGTGTGCCGTATACCCCCGCACGTGCGGCGAGGGCATGAACTTGGTGGGCACCGCCGCGTTATACGCAATGACGTGCGGCAGCATGAGTGCGTTGGCCCGGCCGTGCGCCACGCCGAACCGCGCGCCAAAGGCATGCGCCAGCGCGTGATTCACGCCCACCGACGCGTTGGAAAACGCCAGCGCCGCGATGCAGGCCGCATTGTGCATCATGCTGCGCGCCTCTTCGTCGCGGGGATTTTCATAAGCGATGGGCAGGTACCGGAACGCCAGTCGAATCGCCTGCATGGCGTGGGATTCGGTGTAGGGTGAGCCGTAAACCGAAACGGCGGCTTCCAAAGCGTGCACCAGGCAGTCGATGCCGGTATCCGCGGTGAGCGCTTTCGGCATGGACATCACGAACTGCGGATCGACAATGGCCACATCGGGGCTCAGCGAGTAGTCGGTGAGGGTCACCTTGCGCCCGCGCTGTTTATCGAACAGGACGGCAAACGGAGTGACTTCGCTCCCCGTTCCGCTGGTCGTGGGGATGGCAATCAAGCGCAACTGGTTGGTCTTCTCCGTCGGATACTCGGCCACGCGCTTGCGGATATCCAGAAACGGCGCGCCCAGCTCCTCCAGATCGGCCTGCGGCGATTGGTACTTCAGCTTCATGATTTTCGCCGCGTCGATCACCGACCCGCCGCCCAGAGCGACAATCTGGTCGGCTTTGTTGGCCGCAAGCGCCTCCAGCCCCAGCATGACGATCCCGATTTCGGGCTCCGCTTCGGGGATGGCCAGGACATGGACGACGGTTTGCGGGGGAAGGTTCCGCCGGACCACCTCTACGTGGCCGAATTGCTCCAGCACCGGATTGGTAACGATGAGGGTCGAGCGCGACGGGAATTGGCGCAGATTCTCCACGGCGTTGCGGTTGAAGTAAATCTGATTGGGAATACGGAACCACATGGGCATTTGTGTCCTCCGGGCCACCCGTTTGATATTGAGGTAATGATAGACGTTCACGTTGTCGGTGGTGCTGTTGCCGCCGCCGGTGCCGCATCCGAATGAGAAGGTGGGCACCATGTCGTTGTACACGCCGCCCAGCGCGCCGATGGATCCCGGCGAATTCACGATGACCCGGCCGGCGTCGATCACTTCGCCGAACTTGCGGATAACCTCGTCGTTGCGCGAGAAAACCACCGCCGTATGCCCCAGCCCGCCGAAACGATTCACGTCCACGCAGACCTTGAGAGCCTCATCGACGGATTTCGCGCGATAGACCGCCAGCACCGGAAACAGTTTCTCGACCGACAGGGGATGCTCGCGGCCCACGCCCTGAATCGGCGCGATCAGCAGTTTAGTGTCCGGCTTCACCGCCAGACCGGCCGCGCGGGCGATATCGATCGCTTTCTGGCCGATGGCCATGGGCCGCGCCATTCCGGTTTCGGGATCGACCAGCACCCGCCCCAGCAGCGCCGTCTCTTTCGCACTGCAGATGTGCGCGCCCAGCGCGGAGAATTTCTCGAGCACGCGGTCGTAGACTTCGTCGTCGATCACCACCGTCTGCTCCGAGGCGCAGATGGTCCCGTTGTCGAACGTCTTGGAGGTGATGGTGTCCACCACGGCCATGTCCAGGTCCGCCGTTTTTTCCAGATAGACGGGCGTGTTGCCCGGCCCCACCCCCAGGGCCGGCTTGCCCGAGCCATAAGCGGCTTTCACCGCGCCGCGCCCTCCGGTGGCGTCCACCAGGCGGACGTCTTTGTGCCGCATCAGGTACTGATTGTCGGGCACGGTGGGCGATTCCAGGCAGGTGAAAACGCCCTCGGGCGCGCCGTGCTTCACCGCCGCTTCGTACATTATCCGTACGGCCTCAAAGCAGCAGCGCCAGGCCAGCGGGTGGGGACCGAAAATCACCGCGTTGCGCGTCTTGATGGCCATGATGCATTTGAACAGAACCGTCGCCGTGGGGTTGGTGATGGGGGTGACCGAGAAGATGACCCCGATGGGTTCCGCCATCTCCACCAGGCCGCGCTCCGGAAACTCGCGCATCACGCCCACGGTGCGCTTGTCCTTGACGTAGTTGTACACGAACTCCGTGGCCACCATGTTCTTCATGGCCTTGTCTTCCAGAACACCGAGCTTGGTCTCCTCAAACGCCAGGGTGGCCAGATGCCGGGCCTGCTCCATCCCGGCCAGCACCATCGGTTTGACAATGCGATCGACGTCCTCCTGGGTGTACTGCGTAAAGACGGCCGCGGCGGTTCTGGCCTGGTCGACCAGCCCTTCCAGATAAGCAATCCGGTCTTCACCGAGGCTTGCAGCATAGTCCGTCATACTCTTCTGTCCTTTCGTGGGGATGAGCTCGCAGCCCGCTCCCGCAGGCAGGGGGGGTCGGCCACGCTATTTCGGTAAATTAACCCCTAAATTTCATTGTAGGGAAGGAAACCGCTTGTGGCAACGGTATTTTCGGATATAATTATGGTGCTCCCGTTTGCGGCGGGTGTGTGCTTGGGACGCCGGCCGGGGAGTGCCGTCACTCCGATCTTTACGGAAGAGGTTCTATTTTCATGTCTACCGCTCACGCGATCCGCACCCGGCTCATGATGTTCATCATGCTGCTGATGGTCCTGCTCCTGGCGACGCCGGCGGCGTTTGGCCAGCAGACCTACGTTACCCGTTACGACGTGTACGGGGGCTATGGCTTCCTCAACAGCGGCGCCGTCAATCTTTTTGAAAACGGTTTTGCGTTTCAAATCGGCGTCCGGCCGAAGACCTGGTTCTCTCTGGGATTCGACTTCAACATCGCATCCGGCGATTTGTCGATTAAGCCGGCCCAGTTGCTTCCCTCGCTGCAAACCCAGCTACAGGCCGGGATCGTTGGGGGCATCAGGGCCGGTGTGTTTCCCGCCAACTATCCTTTCAGCACGTTGTCCGTCCCGGCGCATTCCCGGACGGAGACCTACGCGTTCGGTCCGCAGCTCGCCTACCGCCACTTCTCCAAGATGACGCTGTTCTGGCGGCCGGTGTACGCGGGCATCATCCATGAAACAGCCACACCGCAACCGCAGGATGCGGTGGTCAAGGCCCTGGTAGGCGGGTTGATCACCGGGCCGAATAAGAAAGACAAGGTGCTGTTCCTGGGCTTCGGCGGCGGCTTCGATATCCTCTTTGGCCATCACTTCGGCTGGCGGACGCAGGCCGACCTGGTGCACGACCACCTGTTCGACGACCTGCTGAGGGACGCCCGCTTCACGGTGCGTTTCTCGACCGGCCCGGCATTCAACTTCGGCAAAAACATCGCCGGCAAGTGAGCCTGGCGTAGCCTTCGTGTGGGGCGGGCATCTTGCCCGCCTGTTCAGGCCCAGCGAAACGGTCGGAGCCGGGCAATAGATCCGGCCCAGGGGCGGCACTCTACCCTACTACTCGAATCCTCCCCGCCCGGCGTTGGCCGCCGCCGGGGGGGCGCCCGTCGTCTTGAGCGGCGTGCCTCCGCTCGCGGCAATCGACTGGTTGTACGCCGGAACCTCTTGGTCCATCAGCTTCCGGTACTCCCCCTGCACTGCCGCCAACTGCTTCTCCAGATCGAGCACCAGGCCGATGGCGGTCTCCGTGGGACCGTAATCGGCCGCTCCGGCCACATCGCCGCCGCCCGTGCCGATCTCGCCGTTCATCCAGATGAAGTTCAGGTACAGCTTGTAGGCGGTGGAGAAATACTTGTCGTCGCTCAGCGCTTCGGCGCGCGAGATGAGCTTGTATTCCACCTCCTGCATCTTGCGGTCGATGCCGTCCATGGCTTGGAGCAGCGCGTCCTTGCCGCCCTCGCCCCGCAACGTCTTGCTCTGGTCCTCGAGCTGCCGGCGCAGCCACTCGATCTGGTTGGTCATGTCGGAAACGGTGGTGATGTCGTCGCGAACCTTGAGCTGCAGCCGCACCGAAGCTTCCAGCTCGGCATCGCTGCCGTGGCTGTCGGGCGGTCTCACGATCTGGAGCGGCGCGGTGAGCGTCTGCCCGTCGACCGTGAGGCGCACGGTGTACACGCCCGGCGCGGCGACCGGGCCGACCTGCGCCTGCGCGGCGCCCCAGTGCGTGATGGGCCGCGTCGCCACGTTTTGGAAGCGCGGCTCCTCCCAGATGTGAGGATTCTCCGGCGGCGTGGTGCGCAGCGCCACCAGGCGCGGCGATTCGTAGCGCATGTCCCAGGCCACGCGATTCAAACCGGCGTGTCCCGCCGGGGGCGCCAGCTTGCGCACCGAAGCACCCTTGGAGTCGAGGATCTCGATCTCCACCCGGTCCTTGGGCGCGCCCTTGAGCGAATAGTTCAACAGCGCCCGCCCGCCGCGCAGCAGCCGGTATGCGGTGCGCGGCGCCACCAGCTTTTCTTCGGCGGCGGAGCTTTCCGTCGTCACGCCCTGTTCGAGCGGCGTGATGTCTTCCAGGATGTAGAGCCCGCGCCCGTAGGTGGAGACCACCAGGTCGTGAAACTGCTTCTGCACCACCACCCAGGAGACGGGCGCGGCCGGGAGACCGTTTTGCAGCGGCTGCCAGTGGGCGCCGTCGTCGAGCGTGTAGTAGAGCGCGTTGCCGGTTCCGACAAACAGCATGCCCGCGCGATTGGGATTCTCCGCCACCACGCGCGCGTACCCCAGCGGCCCCCGGGGTAGGCCGCCGCTGATCTTGGTCCACGTCTTTCCGTAGTCGGCGGTCTTGTAGACCCACGGCTCGCGGTTGTCCATCAGGTGGAAGTCGACCGCGATGTAAGCCGTGGCGGCGTCGAAATGCGACGGCTCGATTTTCGAAACCACACCCCAGTCCGGCAGACCGGAGATGTTCGCGGTGACGTCGTTCCAGTGCGCGCCGCCGTCGCGCGTGTACCAGACCTTGCCGTCGTTGGTGCCCGCCCAGATGAGGCCCTTCTGCTTTTCCGAAGGGGCGATGGAGAAGACCACCTCGCCGTAGAACTGGCCCAGGTTGTCGCCCACGATGCCGCCCGAGGAGACGATGCGGCTGGGGTCGCGGGTGGAGAGGTCGGGGCTGATCTCGGTCCAGCTCACGCCGCCATTGGTGGTGCGGAAGATAACCTGGCAGCCGAAATAGACCGTGTTGTGGTCGAAGGGATCGATGGCCAGCGGCGCGGTCCAGTGGCAGCGGTACTTGGTCTGGTTGGGCGCCGAATCGAGGGTGTGGAAGTAGGGGCTCACCGAGCGCGCCAGCCTGGTGCGCGCGTCATAGCGCGTGACTTCGTCGCCGTAACAGGAGGCCCACACGATGTTGGTGTCCACCAGGTCGGGAAGCGTGAAGCCCGATTCGCAGCCGCCTAGCCCGTGCTCCCACGCGCCGCCTCCTCCTCCGCGGCCGCCGAAGGCGCCGGGCACGTTGGGTCCCGCCTCCTGCGTGGTGCTGAGCCCGCGCATGGTGCCGTCGTCCTGCATGTTGCCGTAGATGCGGTAGGGAACGTCGTTGTCCACCGCTACGTGGTACATCTGCCCGATGGGCAGCGTGACGCGCTGCGAGGTGCGGCCGTGATCGGTGGTCATGAACATGCCGCCGTCATGCGTCACCAGAATGCGGTCGGCATTGGCGGGGTCGATCCAGATGTCGTGGGTATCGCCGCCCCACGGTTGCGTGCGGAACGTCTTGCCGCCATCGAGCGACTGCCAGAAGCTGCTGTTGGCCACCAGCACCTCATCCGGATTGGACGGCGACACGGCCAGCCGGATGTAATACCCGGCGCGGCCGATCAGCGCGCGCTGCCAGCTCCCGTTGGTCCAGTTTTGGCCGCCATCGTCGGAGCGCCAGATCGACCCCTGATCGGCCGTCTGTATGAGCGCGTAGACGCGCTTGGAGTCCTTCGCCGCCACGGCCACGTCGATCTTGCCCAGCGGCGAGTGGGGCAGGCCATGGCCCTCGAGCTTCTTCCAGCTCGAGCCGCCGTCACGCGAGACGTAGACCGCGCTCGACGGACCGCCGCTGAACATGCCATAGGTGTGCATCACCACCTGCCACATGCCCGCGAACAGCACCTGCGGGTCGTTGGGGTCCATGTCCAGGCCGGAGCAGCCGGTGTCGGCGTCGGCGAACAGCACCCGCTCCCAGGTCTTGCCGCCGTCGGTGGTGCGGAACACGCCGCGCTCCTGCTGCGGCCCGGTCAAGCGCCCGGCGGCGCAGGCGAAGACGATGTCGGGGTTGGTGGGATGGATCACGATGCGCCCGATGCGCCCGGTTTCCGCGAGACCCATATTGTTCCAGGTCTGGCCGGCGTCGGCGGATTTATAAATGCCGTCGCCCATCATGTCGACATCGCGGATGGCCCAGGCTTCGCCCGTGCCCGCCCACACGATATTGCGGTTGGAGCGCGCCACCGCGAGCGCCCCGATAGCCTGCGCCGGCTGGCCGTCGAAGACCGGGCTCCAGCGCGCGCCGCCATCGGTGGACTTCCACACGCCGCCCGAAGCGGCCCCGGCATAGTAAGTATTCGGCTCGCCCGGAATGCCGGCCGCCGCGGAGATGCGGTTGCCCACCGCGGGCCCCATAAATCGAAACTGCAACGGCTCCGGCGGCGCACCGCCCGGACCGCGTCTTTGCGCCCAGGCGGGCGTCAGACAAAAAACGACGCTCAGGAAAAACGCGCACAGTGGGGCGGTCCCCCTGGGCCGCGCGGGACGCCGCCGTCCCGTTGCCGCAAGCGCAGGCAAGGGCATCCCGGAGTCAAGCGCACACCCGCATACCGCGATTCGTTCAGTCATGGGAATTCTCGATCTTGAAGTTTATAAGATCGGCGCCGCCTCCGCAAACGTTACCACCAGGAAATCCGGCAATTGCGAGTGGCCGGCTGAATGCCATAGCGGGGATGCGGGCGGAGGCGAGGATAGGGCGGGCCAACGGTCATCCCAGCCGGGGACGGCTTACAATGGAAACATGATCCGTTTCCCGATACTCGTTCTTTTTGCCGCGCTGTCGTTTGCGCAGACTGCCGGTGAGCCGGCGGATAAACCGCCCGCGGACGTGGACCAGGCGTTGCGCGCGCGCATTGACGGATTCTACGGACTCATCGTGAAGCGCGACTACCGCAGGGCCGAAGCCTTCGTTGCCGAGGATACCAAGGACAATTACTATAACAATGCCAAGCCCAAGGTCCTCAAGTTCGAGATCTCGAGCATCGAATACTCCGAGCATTTCACGCGTGCCAAGGCGACCCTGAAGTGCGATGTGGCGATCGAGGATGCGGCATTCGCGATCCGCTCCATGAGCTTTCCCATTCCCAGCACCTGGAAACTGGAGGAGGGCGAATGGCGCTGGTATCTGGAACGGGTCGAGGCCTGGAGGACGCCCTTTGGCGTCATGAAGCCCACCGCCCCGTCGGTGGGGCCGGCGGAACCGCCTAGAATCTCCTACAACGTCGCGTTCGGGAAAGTGAAGGTAGACAAGCAGGCGGTCACGCTGAAACGCGGGGAATCCGCGCAGGTGACCATAACCAACACCGCTCCGGGAACGATGAAGCTCGCTGTGTCGACCCTTCACGGGATTGACGTCAAGCTCGATCGCAGCGAGGTAACCAGCAAGGAGAAGGCCGTGCTGACGCTGCGGGCGGGCAAGGGCGCCGCCAGCGGAGCGCTTCTCATAGGGATTCTGCCCACCAACGAGGCCATCAAGATCGACGTCACGGTGCAGTGACCGGCGCGGCTACTTCCCCGCCGGAGCGGGCGCGGGCGGCTTGCCCAGAAACGCGGGGTTGGGGAACGACACCTTGGTTTCGGTGTTCATCTGGCGCATCCACTGCATGCCGCGGTCCTGCCGCAACTGCTGGAAGATGCCGTCGCGCACTTGCGCGAGCGGGCTGATGAGCACGTCCTCGGCGCGCAGCAGGTAGAACCCGTTGGCCTGGCGGACCGGTTCGCTGACCTCGCCCTGCTTCAAGGCGAACACCACGGTGCGAAAGGCATCGGGGATGTTGTCGCTGGGGCGGAAAGTGGATAAGTCGCCGTCCCGGGCTTTGGACGTCTCGTCGTCGGAGTTCTCCCGTACCAGCTTCACGAAATCGGCGCCGCCGCGAATCTCGGCCAGCAGTTTCTGGGCCTTGGCGCGCGCTTCGTCTTCGGTCAACGCTCGTTTCGCCTTGGCGCTGCTGCTGTTCTGCGGCGCCGCGGCGCTGCTGAAGGCCACATAGATCGCCTTGATTTTGACCTCTTTGAAATTCTCCTGGTGGGAGTCGTAGTATTTGGCGATCTCCTCGGAGGGCACCGTGGCCGTGTTCAGGGTGTTGCTGACCTTGGCCTGCATCAGCACGATGGCGCGGTTGAAAGCGATGGCTTCTTTGTAGGGGCTCTGCTGATCCAGCTTCTCTTCTTCCGCCTCCCGCGACATCTTGCGCATCATGGCGTAGTAGCGCAGGAACTGCTCGCGGCTCTGCTGCGCCATCTGCTGGTACTGGGGCGGCAGGATGGAGTAGAGACTGCGGAAGTCCGCCACGGTGAGCTTGGCGCCATCCTCGAAGACGGCGACGACGGCGTCGCCCGGCAGGTCGGTGGCGGGCGGTGTGGCGGGCGGCGCGGCGGGCGGCGCGGGCGCGGTCTGAGCCCAGGCAACGCCCAGGCAAACGAATCCAAACAGGGTGAGTGCTTTCATGACGGGATCTGCGTTTCCCTTCAGTTTAGCACGGCAAAATCAGCGGGCCTGGCGCGGCTGCGCCGCGTCGGAACGTGCATCGCCGCGCTTGATCTGCGCCCGCCGCCGCCCCTTTTCCAGGTTGTCGGCTGCCTTCTGGCGGGCCGCCTCGCTGGTCTGCACGTGGTTGTTCACGGCCAGCGCGCCGCCGGTCTTGGCCATACGCGTAGCCACACCTTTGTGCTGGATCACGTTGGTGCGTCCCTCGATGGTGGCCACGCCGCCCTGCACGTGCACCTGGAACTTGTCGGCGTTGATTTTGGACTTGGCGAACCGCGCGCGTATATCCGCTTCGATAGCGGCGTCGGAGCGCGCCGGCCGGGCCGCGCTCTTGGGCGCCGCCGCTCTCTGGTGGGCCGCGGCGGTGGCTGGCGGATGGGGCGCAGGCGCGGGGCGCGTCTGGCCGGCGCATGCCAGCGCCCCAACCAGAATCGCCGCTGCTGTGGTTCGCATAGGGGACATAAGAATATCGTTCTCCGGCGGTCCCGATGTTCTCAGAAATCTGTGGTAAAGTGAGGGGTTCTCAAAAGCTTGTCTCGTTGCGATGCCCGAACAGATCCTGCTGCAAGGTAAAATGCTGGGCACGGAAGAGTTCCTTTTGGCCGGGCCCACCGAAGGCCGTTCCGCGCGTTCCGCCGGCGAAGATCTGCTCGCCGGGCGGTCGCAATGGATCACGCTGCTGTGCGAAGTGCTGCCGCGCGCCCTGTTGGCGGAGCTGGGCCTGGCCCGCATTCTGCTGGGCTCGAGCGGGGGCGGCCAGTTTCTGGTGGTGCTGCCGGGGGAGGCGCGGGAGTCGGCGGAAAGCTTCCTCCAGGCGGCCGCGCGCCAGATTGCCGAGCTCAGCTCGGGGTGCGTGAAGCTGATCTGGGGCGTCACCGATAACCTGGGCGATTGGGCGGTCATCCGCAAGCGCATCAACGACGAGCTCCACGGCCGGCGCAACGCGCCGCTCGCCGGGGCGGCCGGCGCGGAGGCGTTTCAGCCTTTCACGCGCGCCGCCAACGGCGCGGCCGACGCCTATTTCGCCCGCGAGCTCGGCGCGCGCGTACGCGAGGCATCGCACATCGGATGGTCGCCCGAGGCGCCCGGCAAGGTCACGCCGGGAGAAGGCAAGCACACCTGGAACATCACCTCGAATCTCTCGCCCGACGGTATCATGCTGGCGCGCCACGCCGCCCCTTCCGACGACGGCAAGACCTCTGCGCCCGTGCAGACGCTGGCCCGGCGCGCGCAGGGCCGCTCCATTTGGGGCGTGCTGCGCGGCGACGTGGATAACTTCGGGCTGCGCCTGCGCCGCGTCCACTCCATCGAGGAGCACGTGCCGCTTTCCGTGCTCTACAAACAGTTCTTCGCCGGCGAGCTGGAGGTGCTGTGCTCGCTGCCCGAGTTCTGGCGGAAGGTCAGCATCGTCTATTCGGGCGGCGACGATTTCGCGGTCTACGGCTCGTGGGATGCGCTCATCGGCCTGGCGCGCGAAATGCAGCGCCTCTTCCACCGCTTCACGGAGGAGAATCTGAAAGAGTATCCAGGCGCCGAAGGGAAGACCATTTCCATGGCCATCGCGCTGGCGCCGGAAACGTACTATCCGCTGGCCGCGGTCTACGAAGAGGCGGGGCGCAACCTGGACCTGGCGAAATCGGCCGACCGCGACTGCATCTACCTGCTGGGCCGCATCCTGGAGTGGCGGCGCCTGGCGGACGCCGCGGAGTTGAAGGATACCGTCACGCGCCTGATCCACGATTTCCGCATGTCGCGGCAGTTCCTGTATCAATTGCGCAGCTTCTACCGCCGCGAAGCGTACGGCGGGGCGCCCTTCGGACCGGGCGAAGAGACGCAGCACACCTGGCGGTTTCAGAGGCGCTTCAACCGCATTCTCAGCGGGACCCGCGACCGCGAATTCCAGAAGCTGCGCACCCACCTGATCAGCGAGATGGTGGGGCGCAAATCCGCGGAAGTGAAACTGCGGCCCGCGGGGCTGGTGGCCCTGGAATGGGCCAGACTGGTGACCGAGGTTTAGAACATGGCACAAGAGCAGGAGCAACGGAAGGAAACCCGTCCCCCGCGCGAGGGCCGCGGCCCGCAGGGAGGGCCGCGCGGCGACCGGCCGGGCGGAGAGCGTCCGGGCGGAGAGCGGCCGGGCGGCGACCGAGGCGAGCGGGGCGACCGCGGTGACCGCGGAGACCGCCGCGGCTTCGAGCGCGGTCGCTTCGAGGGCCCGCCCGAGATCGAGCTCGAAAAACTCATCGGCGACAGCCTGTACGTGGACAATCAGGCGCACGCCATTGTCAGCCGCATGCGCGATATGGATTCGGGCACCAAGAGCCAGTTGCGGCGCCTCTACAGCGCCGTCCGGCGCGCCGTGCGCGCGCCCGAAAGCGAGCGCCAGCACGAGTTCGTCATGCTGCGCGCCCGCCTGGCCTATACCATCGCGCGGCACGGCCTGCGCAGCCTGGATCAACTGGAAAAACTGCTGCTCCAGGTGACGCGCAAGAACGACATCCGCGGGTACGAACGGTTCAAGGATCTTTTCGAGGCCATCGTGGCCTACAACGAGTAAAGCATGAGCGCACATACCTCCCAAACCGAGTTGAAACTCATCGGCAAGCTGATCCTCGAAGGCGAAATGACGTGCGAAACCGGGCTGCACGTGGGGGCGGGCAAAGGGTCGCTTGAAATCGGCGGTTCCGACAACCCCGTGGTCAAGGACGCATTCGGCCGTCCGTACGTGCCAGGCAGTTCGCTGCGCGGCAAGATCCGCTCGCTGCTGGAGCAGACTTCGGGCCTGGCCGTGCCCGCCGAGCTGGTCTACCTTTCGCGCCGCAAGGGACAGGAAGTGCGCATCCACCAGAGCGACCGTCCCGACGACGACATCTGCGTGCTGTTCGGACGCAATCCCGGCCGCATGGAGCGGGTGCAGGGCGAGACGCTCGACACCACGCAAGCCACGCCCGCGCGCCTGGCGGTTTTCGACGCGCCGCTCGATCCGGCCAGCATCACCCCCCAGATGCGCGAGAACCTGGACGACGAGCTCACCGAGGTGAAAAGCGAGAATGCCATCGACCGCATCACCTCGCAGGCCAATCCGCGCACGCTCGAGCGCGTGCCCGCCGGTGCGCGCTTCAAGACGCGCCTGGTGGTGGATGTGCTCTGCGAAGAGGATGCCCCGCTGGTGCTGCGCGTGCTCGAGGGGTTGCGGCTGCTCGAAGACGACGCCCTGGGCGGCGGCGGCTCGCGCGGCAGCGGCCGCGTGAGCTTCTCCAAGCTGCGCCTGGTGTGGCGCGGCAAGAACCACTACGCCTCCGGGGCCGCGGAAAAAGAGATCGCCGCGGGGGCTACGCTGGCCGCCATCCAGACCGCCGTCGCCGATTCCGCTTTTTCGTTCCTGCGCGAGGAGTAATGAATCCGGGACTGGTCGTCAAACTCCGTCCCTCCGGGCCGTGGCGCATCGGACCCGATTCCGGCGCCCGCAACCGCGTGGACGTAATCTACCACAGCGACTCGCTCTACGCCGCGGTCACCTCCGCCATGGCGCGTTTCGGCTGGCTGGACGAGTGGCTGGAAGCGACCGCGCGGCAGGGCGAGACGGCGGTGTGCTTCAGCTCCTGCTTCCCGTTTCTCGAAGAACTCCGCCTGATCGTTCCGCCGCGAACCATCTGGCCGCCCACCTCGCCCGCCCTGATGTCGGCGCACGTGCGTTGGAAGAGCGCCCGGTTCGTGCCGTTAGGCATTGTGCAGGCCATCCTGGCGCGGCAACCGCTCCAGGAGAGCAACTGGAGCGTGGATGGTGCCAGCGAATGCCTGGTGCCCGCCGGCAGCCCCGGCCCGTTCCGCGTCGGCGTGCGTTCATCGGCCGCGGTGGACCGCCTCAGCGGCGCCGTCGAGCGGCACGCGACCGCCTGCCTCGAGTTCCGTCCCGGGTGCGGGTTGTGGACGGTCGCCTCCTTCCGCGATGAAGCGGCGCAAGCGCGCTGGCGCGACCCGGTGACCGCGGCATTCCGGCTGCTGGCCGACTCGGGTTTCGGCGGCGAGCGTTCGCGCGGCTGGGGACGGTCGGAAGCCCCGGAGTTCCTCGAGGGCATGCTGCCGGAAATGGTTTTGGACGGGGGCCGGGGGCCAGGGGCCGGGGGCCGGGGAACGGCCGCGGCCGAATCGCCGGAGCCCGCGGACGGCGAAGTCCTGTCAGCGGCCGTTCTGGCGCCCGACACCGAAATGGCAGCGCGTGCGCCGCTCCCGTCACCGGAGGCTCACGAACCAGCCGAGCCGTCCCAGGCCGAGCTGGCAATGGAGTCCGAATCCCCGGCACCCGGTCCCGAGGCAGTGGAAGTCTTGCCGCCAGCCCCTCCATCGGAGCCGTCCGAGGCCGAGCTGGCAATGGAGTCCGAATCGCCGGCCCCCAGTCCTCAGCCCGCCGAAGTCGTGCCGCCCGCCCTTCCATCGGAGCCGTCCGAAGCCGAGCTGGCCATGGAGTCCGAATCGCCGGCCCCCGGCCCCCAAGCCGCGGAAGTCTTGCCGCCGGCCCCTCCACCCGAGCCGGCCGAGGCCGAACTGACAATGGAAGCCGAATCCCCTAGCCCCGGCCCCCGACCCCTGGCCCCCGGCCCCCAGCCCCTGGCCCCCGGCCCCCTAGCCCCGGCCCCCGATTCTGGTGGCCCCCCGCCCGCGGAACCCGGCCTGCCGCCTCCCGATCCTGAACCCGAACTGCCTCCGGCGCCCGAACCGGAACCGCCCGTTCCCGACGAGCCCGGTCCGCCATCCCCGGCCCCTGGCCCCCAGCCCCCGGCCCCTGATTTTCAGTCCCATTGGCTGCTCTCGCTGTTCACACCGGCCGCGGCCGATGCGGTGGACTGGCAGCGCGGCAACTACACCGTGCTGGCCCGCGGCGGCCGCGTGGACAGCCCCGCCGGCTCGGGCGAGTTGAAGAAGCAGATCCAGATGGTGGCGGAGGGTTCCGTACTCTACGCCGTGGCCTCGCCCTGCGGGGCGGCCGCCGATGTGGCCCCCGACGGCTTCCCGCATCCCGTGTTTCGCGCCGGGTTCGCGCTCTCCATCCCGCTGCCCGAGGGAAACTGATGCGCTATCGCCTCACATGCCTGACCCCGCTGCTGGTCGGTGACGGCCGCAAGTTGAGCCCCATCGATTACATGGTCTGGAAAGACCACGTCAACGTGCTGGACCAGTGGCGCATCTTCCGGCTGCTGGCGAAAGGCCCGCGCCTGGAGGGCTATCTCACCCAGCTCAAGACGGCCGAGAAGCTCGATTTCGCCTCCTGGGGCGGCTTCGCGCAAAACTTCGCAGGACGCCGCATCCCGTTCGAGAACGCGGCCTATTCGACCTACTGGAACCGCGCCATGGGCGACAGCCTGCACATCCCCACGTTCGCCGCGGGCGCTTCAGGACCCTATCTTCCCGCGGCCGCCATCAAGGGCGCGCTGCGCACGGGCATGGTGTTCGCCAACTGGCGCGACGGCATGCTGCAGGAGGTGCTCGCCCGCGTGAAGGGCGAGCGCGTGCCGCGGCGGCCGGCGGAAATCGCCGAGGAGCACGCGCTGGGACCGGCGGGCGCCAACCGCATGCGGTTTCTCGGAGCCGGCGATTCGTCGCCCATCGCGGTCTCGCAGTTTAAGGTCTACCTACTGCGCACCGCTACCCTGCAAACGCGCGGCGGCGGCTTCACGCTGGGCTGGAAACAGAGCCCGCGCGGCACGGTGGATGGGGCGCGCCCGGATGAAAGCACGCCGTCGTTCGCCGAGATGGCCGTGCCCGGCACTTCGTTTACCGGCGCCTGGGAGGAGAAAGCGTTCTTCCTGCAGCCCGAGGTGCGGCGCGCCATCCGCTGGCCCGAATCGTTCAACCGCGCGCGCATTTTCGAAGCCGTGAACGTCTATGCCGCGGGCCTGCTCGCCTTGCAGCGACAGTACGCCTCCTGGGCCGGGATGGGCCTGCTCGACAAGAGCCTGGAGGAACTGGAGCAGCGGCTCGGCACGGCGCGCGAGAAGGGCTCGTGCCTGTTCCCGCTGGGCTGGGGCGGCGGGCTGACCGCCAAGAGCGCGTGGCTCGACACCACCAATCCGGACTATCGCCAGATCCTGGAACAATACCAGATTTATAACCGCGCGCTGGCGACCAATCTGCCGTTCCCCAAGACGCGCCGCATCGTTTTTCTGAACAACCGCCCCGCCACGCTGCCAGGCTGGGTGGAGCTGGAAATCGAGGGGTAGCGCCGCGCCGACCACGGAGAAACCGATGGCGCAGCACTTGCGGAGACTCCGCGCTGCGAAGCGCTGAGTAGACTAGACCGAAGTTCCAGCCCTGATCACATGTAGATCCCTTTTTTGACAATGAGTTGCGCAGATTTGATGATAATTATGTAGTCATGTAATAACGAAGATTCCACTTGTATTCATCGAATAATTCC
>JAIQEX010000136.1 GCA_020073615.1 Terriglobia bacterium | reverse complement strand
ACGACCTGCGCGAGGTGCGTCTGGCGGACTTGCGGCGGCACGTGGCGCTGGTGGAGCAGGAACCGTTCGTGTTCCACACCACCATCGCGGAGAATCTGCGCTATGCCCGTCCCGATGCGTCGCAGCGCGACCTGGAGGAAGCAGCGCGGGCGGCGGGCATCGACGGCTTCATCCGCGGCCTGCCGCTCCAGTACGAAACGCAGGTGGGCGAGCGCGGCATGGCGCTTTCGGCGGGCGAGCGCCAGCGCATCGCCATCGCGCGCGCGTTCCTGGCGGACCCGGCGGTGCTGGTGCTGGACGAGCCCACGGCGGCGCTCGACCCGGCGTCGGAGCGGCAGGTGATTGCCGGCTACGAAGCGGTCATGAAGGGGCGCACCACCATTCTGATCACGCACCGCCTGGAACTGGCGCGCCAGGCGGACCGCATCGTGGTGCTGGATGGCGCGCGGATCGTGGAGAGCGGTTCGCCGGATGACTTGCGCGAATTGCAAGGTTCCTTCGCGAGGCTGTTCGCGCGGGCGGGGTGATACAGGCGTGACTCCGCGGCGTTACTACCTGCCTTCAAAGACCAAGTGCAGGCTGACTTCCAAGGCCTTGGCGATCTCGGACTCCAGAGGCGTGGTAGGCCGTTGGTGCAAGACTCCGGCCTCATGCGGCGGCCGTGCCGGCCAATTTTCCAGTACGGCCGCAATCTCCTTCACAAAGGGAGACGACGAATCCAACCAACCAGCATCCCGCATTCGTCTCAAGCCAGTCCGGAAGCTCTCCACCATGGGCTCAGATGGTGCATCGGGCGCGAAGCAGGGACCGATAGTAACCACGAACTTTTCTCTCCATCGGCGGTCTTCCAACAGCACCAGGTCCTGGAAGATTTCCGGCGGCCACGATTGGTCGATGTCCAGGAGTTCACCTGAAGAGAACCATGCCGTCGTCAGGCCCGGCAGGTAGCTGGTCTGTACACCAAAACCGGCGAGCTCCTCTCCGGGCCGAATGACATGCTCATCCTGCTGGTACCACAACAAATACCGCCCCAGGGGAGCCTCGGGAAAGATCGCCTGCTTCGCAATCGCAGGACCGCCCGGAGCAATCCCTCCCGCGAAAAGGCGATGTCCCGCCACCGTCGGGCTTAAGGACCGCAAAGGCGGGTTACCAGCCGGAACGATGAGTGTATAAGCGCCTATGGAATCGGCCGCCCCGGCTCCATTGGACACGGTGTATTGGTATAGCCATTCACCGGATGGCACTTTGGAGATTGAAAACGACAAGAAGGGACGCAAATCGTTCCTGAGAGGCACGCGGACGACTCTTCTCCTGCCATCGGGTCCCGTATCCGGACGTTCCGGCACTACAACCACGACCGTGTGCCGATCGCTGGTAAGGAACACATAGTGATTTCTCAGTTCCACGGGCACAGGATCTCCCGGCCAGACCGGTACCGGGGTTGCATCCTGTCCCGCCGCCACGGCAGCCAGCAGGATCGCAGGCAGATGGTGAAAATGTGGCCTCAAAACTCTTCTCCGTTCACTCACAGGACCACGTGGGCCGGCGCCTCCCGCATTCCCCGCATTCCCCCCGCTAATGCGGCCAGACATTCGGATCGGAGAACTGGCAGTGGGCGTGATTCGACTCATTGATGCTATAAGTCGAGTATGCGCCGTGCGCCACACATCTGGCGATGAACTCGGATATGTTGACGCCGGAACCCCCATAGTTCGAACATTGCGTCGAACCGGTACCGGCAACATCCGCGGCCGTTCCCCTGTCGTGCGACGCGTGGGGAGACGCCCAAGGCGTGACCGCAGGACAGCCTGGAATTCCGGAAAATGGACAGATGTCGAATTTCCCTCCAAACGGCAGCGCCATGTCGTTCGTACAAATCTTGCTTATCTCCATGTGCGCCACCAGGTATTCTTGCGAGGCGTAATATAGGCCTACCGCAGAGTCATAAGTCATGTACCGATTGTAGTAAGTTACTCCGTGGCCGGTATTGACACCTGTGTCTGTACCTCCAATGCGCACCCAGATCTCCGGATGATCGTTGTAGTAAAGATCGGTGTAGCCTACGGCACAGTTGGTCGTAACACTCCCGTACGGGTTCGAAACGTAAATCCGCTCCGCCTGGCCCACCAGCGATCCCCTCACGTCAACTCCGAGACTGCCGACCCACAAGGTATTACCGTTTATGGACGTTCCGCTGCTGGGCGTGCACTGCCACGAAGTCACGCACGTCATAGTACTCCGCGGATGGGAGGAATCGGACGGACCGTGATAGTGAGCGTTTGTGTTCGTGTACGCCGCTACCTCCAGCGTCATCCCGCAATAGTAAGCAATCTGGCCGGTGTACTGGTCAATGCAGTAGTACCAATTGCGCCAGGTCGCTCCGGCAGGCGGGATCATGGGACTGTACGTTTGGGCCAGAAGTTCGTTGCTGGCGCCAACGGCCACAAGCATGGTGATCATTGGAATAATCGTTTTGCAGATCATCTGGCAAGCTCCTCGAGTGAATTCATCTACCGGAATTCAGACTGACGGCCATAGCCTCAGCCATCTCCTCTTCCAAGGGCGTCTTTGCAGACGCGGCAAACGAGAGACGCGAGGCGCCAAAGGGTCCACCGGTGCTGCCTTCAATGTAGGCGGTAAGGCTTGCCAGTGCGTCCTTGACGAATCCCGAATCGGGCGACAGTTCTTTCTGATTCAGAAAGTACTGAATTGCGTAGTGGAAGCTCGCCGCGATGGCAATCGTGTCTGTCCCGGGAAGGAACCTTGGTCCAATCACAAGCCGCAACTGCGAGTCCCATTCGGGTGACGTCGCTACCGAGAGCTTGGCCCGCGCGGCTTCGGGCAGATTGAGAACCGCCTGCGCCGAGAATGGCCGGTCTACCTTACTCCTCGCAAATGCAGTCACGTAACCCGGCAGGTTGGAAGATCGGACCCGCAGACCGTTCTTTGCCGTCCCAGGCCCTATTTCCGCCCCAGCCCCCGCCACGAAATGAACATATCGCAGGGGTGCATGCTTGGACGCGGCCCGTTCCACCATCAGCGTGTTTTCGGTTTCGACCCGCCACGCCGGGGGCAACTCGCATGAGAATAGCGGATCCTCCGCTGCAATTAGCAAGGACCATTTCTCCATCGGGCCGCGGCTTCTGGTCGACGAGCCTATGACGTATTCGTAAAGATACCCGCCAGACGGGACAATAGTGATCTTAGAAATTACACTTGGAATCGCCTGGTTGTGTAGCTGAAAGGCGATTGGATTGGCGATAGCACCGGCTCGATCTGTAACAACCAAAAGCTCTTGTGTTTCCGGATTAAGAAATACCGATTCTGTCCTGAGATCCTCCGGAATCTTCCCGCCGGGCGCCAGTGGCACTGGGCTTACCCGAACGTCTACCGGTGATTGTTGCGCGAGCAATGGCGAGCAGCATGCCAATAATACCCACCCTAGAAATCGGTTCATGGCTACCCCCGTCTTTCTAAGCAGAATTATGATCGCAATTCGAATAACAGTCAAGTAGGTTCTATTATCTGGTTTAATCGGATACTGAATTCATGAACTTGCAGCTTGGCGGAGGTTCCGCGCTGTTTGCCGTGCCTTCGTGTTCCGGCTCTCGTTGATGAAGAATGTCGGAGTTGCCGCCGACTGCTCCTTTCTCAGCTGGCAAGCTTCCCTCGGAACTCGACCAAGCCGCTGCGCACGAATGAATACCTCCACTGTCATCGCCACCCGAACGGGTCCGCAATCATGGCTCCTGCCAAACCCAGGCTTCACTTCGCGCGGCAGCCCGGCTCAGCCGCAGCCGTACGGACGACACAACCCTTGGCTTCATCCGCGGCCTGCCGCTCCAGTACGAAACGCAGGTGGGCGAGCGCGGCATGGCGCTTTCGGCGGGCGAGCGCCAGCGCATCGCCATCGCGCGCGCGTTCCTGGCGAACCCGGCGGTGCTGGTGCTGGATGAGCCCACGGCGGCGCTCGACCCGGTCTCGGAGCGGCAGGTGATTGCCGGCTACGAAGCGGTCATGAAGGGGCGCACTACCATTCTGATCACGCACCGCCTGGAGTTGGCGCGCCAGGCGGACCGCATCGTGGTGCTGGACGGCGCGCGGATCGTGGAGAGCGGTTCGCCGGATGACTTGCACGAGTTGCAAGGTTCATTTGCGAAACTGTTCGCGCGGGCGGGGGCGTAAGGAAACGCCGGTGCGCATCGCCATCATCGACAGCGGGGTCCACGCCGCGCACGTGCACGTGAACGGCGTCGCGGGGGGCGTGGGGATCACGGCCGAAGGCGGGGAAGAGAGCGATTTCACCGACCACATAGGCCACGGCACCGCGGTGGCGGCCGTGATTCGCGAGAAGGCGCCCGCCGCGGAAATCTTCGCGGTGAAGATCTTTCACGATTCGCTGGCGACGCGCATCGAGCCGCTGGTCTGCGCTATCGACTGGGCGGTGCGCCACCGGATGGACCTGATCAACCTGAGCCTGGGCACCGGCAACGCGGCGCACGAAGCGGTGCTGCGCGCGGCGGTCGAGCGCGTGCGGGGCGCGGGCATCCTGCTAATTGCGGCGCACGAAGAGGCGGGCGTGCGCTGGCTTCCGGGCAGCCTGCCGGGCGCGCTGCCGGTGAGTCTCGACTGGGACTGCCCCCGCGGCGAGTATCGCACTACGCCGCTTCCGGACGGCCGCACGCTGTACCTGGCTTCGGGTTTTCCGCGGCCGATTCCAGGGGTGCCGCTGGAGCGAAACCTCAAGGGTCTGAGCTTCGCGGTGGCCAACGTAACGGGGCTGCTGGCGGCGGAGAGGATCACGGCGTGCTCCTGACGCGTGTCGCGCTGGGAGCTTTCCTGGCGCAGGCCGGCGCAGCGCTGGCGTCGCCGGCCGAACTCGGACCAGCGAGGGAGATCGTGCAAAACAGGCCGTCGGCCATCACGCTGCGCAAGAGGCTGCACGTCAACACGCTGATTACCGCGCCCGATACCTTTGAGATCGAATAGGGCGGCGCATTCTCCACGGGAGGCGGCTTCACTCTCCCGATGGCCATCAAGTACACTCCCGAGGGCACTCACGCTTACTGGGGCCGAACCGAATTCAGCGCGATCTTCGACTCGCTGGCGAGCGACGTGGACGGGCAACACCGCACGACCCACTTCGGAGACTGCGCCACCTTCGCCGCCACGTGCGTGGTTCACGATGGCGACAAGCTGGATTTCGCGCTGGCGCCGCAGGTTTCGGCGCTGCTGCGCGGCGACAGCGGCGCGCGCCTGGGCGCTACGGCCATTGCGCGCTACGACTCCGGCCGGAGCAGCGCGGGCGTAACCCTTGGCTGCACGGCGGCGACGGCATCGTCGGCCAGCAATCCCGCCGGGACTCTCGACTTCGGCGCCGGCTACGGATTCCGGCTGAAACCAGGCGGCGCGCTGGGGCATTTGACGGCGCACGCCAACTGGCTCTACGAAAAATCGACGGGCGTGGAGCGCGAGATCTCGCTGTTCGAGGGCCTCGAGTACCAGATCACGGAAAAAGTGGCGGTAGATTTCTCAGGGCAGCATCTCAGCGTCTGGGGCGGCTCGCGCGACCATCAGATCGCGGTCGGCCTGACCGTAAACACGGGCCGGTTGCACGCGGAGCGGCACGGGGCGGCGCAGGCGAAGTTACAGTGAGTCACGGCTCGGCGACGATCTCACCGATGTAAGCCACGTTGTCGCCTTTCTTCATGGAGGGGACCGCGCCGATGTAGATGATCACACCGGACACGGGAGCAGTGACTTCCCAGATTTTCTCGCCGAAGAAGTCAGTCACATACCCGATGGTCATTCCCTTGGTGACGTAGGCTTCGGGCACCGCCAGCGGGTAGAAGATGCCGTCGCGATCGCTCGCGATCACGGAGTAGCGACCGATCCACAAGGGATGCTCCACGGGCGCCGCCGTTCCGGGCAGCATTTTCAATTGGCGCATCACGTTTTCGGTGCCGCCCACGAGCGCGTCGACATCGCCGGCCGCGGTGGTGCCCGCGTGTCCTGCCTCGACCGCGATGGAGGGCTTTCCCATGTTCTGGGCCTGGCGGGTGATGGTGGTGGCGCGGCTGGGATTGGGGTCGCCTGGACGGTTTCTCTGGATGATGATGTGGTCGAGGCCGAAGGCCAGCACCATGGCGCGCGAGGCGGCGTCCAGACGGCCGTTGCCGGTGTCCGCCCAATAGGAATAGCGGCGGAGGTTTTCGTCGAGATCGCCGCCATGGTAATCGATCAGGTAGTCGCACGTGTCGAGAACCTGGCGGGTGACGGCCCACAGGGCCCGCTCGGTTTGCGTGCCATCGGCCTTTCCCGGATAGAGCCGGTTCATGTTCTTGCCATCGACGGGGTTGAGGTGCGGCACCTTCTGCAGAAACGAGGCGACATTGAGGAGCGGGACGACGATGAGGGCACCGGAGAGGGCGGCTGGGTCGGTGGACCGGGCGAGTTTCTCCAGGGCGATAATGGACGCGTATTCGGTACCGTGGGCGCCGGCGAGGAGGGCGAGTGTGGGGCCCGGCTTCGCGCCCTGGATCACGATGACGGGGATCTCAACGCCCGCATCCACGCCGGCCGGCACGCGGATGACGCCGGTGGCTTTCTGTCCCGGCCGCGCCGCGGCGGTCCCCACGGCGATATCCGCGGCGTGTCCCATGGCGGCTGCGGCCAGCAGCAACGCGACCGGCGGCAGCATTCGAATCATCAGGCGCATTTGCGATCTCCTCTCCGTTCTCCGCGATTATAAGTCCGATTTGCGCGGTGGGCCAGCGGATTCGGGTGTTGTGGCATCATTGATGAACTGTGCCCAAACCATTGGCCGCCGAGGAACAGGAATCGGGTCTGCGCAGAGAGCTGGGATTGGGAGACCTGGTGCTGGCCCAGGTGCTGTGCGTGGTGGGGTCTTCCTGGGTGGGCATTGCCGCCAAACTGGGCCGGGCGCACGTGGCTTTCTGGCTGGCGGGCCTGGCGCTCTTTTACCTGCCGCTGGCGGCGGTGGTGATCTATCTCAACCGGCTGATGCCGCTCGAGGGCGGGCTGTACCGGTGGGCCAAGGCGGGCTTCGGAGAGATGGCCGGGTTCCTCACGGCGTGGAACCTGTGGGTGTACGCGGTAGTGGTCACGGGGGCCATCATCTTTGTGGTGCCCACGGACGTCGGGTATATGCTGGGGCCCTCGGGAGCGTGGCTGGCCTCGAGCAAGCTCGCCACGCTGGCGCTGACCGGAGGCGTGATGGTGGCGATCACGCTGGTGGCGGTGCACGGCCTGGACATCGGCAAGTGGCTGCACAACGCGGGCAGCGTGCTGATCCTGATCGCCTATGCCATCCTGCTGCCGCTGCCGTTGTGGGCGCTGGCGCGGGGCATCATCCATAGGTATGAGCCGGTGCCGTGGCAGTGGCCCACGCTCGATTGGTTCAGCCTGGCGGTATTCGGGCAGATGACCGTCGGGGGCCTCAGCGGCTTCGAGTACGTGGCCATCCTGGCGGGGGAATGCCGCAGCGCGGCGCGCACGGTGGGGCAGTCGGTGATGCTCTCGGCGCCGGTGATCGCCCTGATGTTCATTCTGGGGACCAGCTCGGTTCTGACTTTCATCGGCAATCAGCCGATCAACGTCATCGGCCCGATACCGCAGACCTTTCGCATCGCCTTCGGCGCCGCCGGCCCGGCGGCGTGGGCCGCGCCGTTCGCCATTTTCCTGCTGGTGGCGCGGGCCATCGCCAGCGCCAGCCTGATCTTCACCGACCTGACCAGGCTGCCCATGACGGCGGGCTGGGACAACCTGGTGCCGCGCTGGTTTACCAGGCTCGATCCGCGCCGCCGCACGCCGGTGAATTCGATTCTGTTCGTGGCCGCGCTGGTGATGCTTTTCATCGTGCTGAGCCTGGTGGGCGTGCACGAGCAGGAGGCCAACCAACTGCTCTCGACCGCGTCCATTGTCCACTACGCCCTGGCGTACGTGGCGCTGTTCGCGCTGCCGCTAATCGGCTGCCGCACGCTGCGCGCGAAGCTCCCGAAGTGGCTGAAGCTGGTGGCGGCCGGCGGCCTCTTCTCCAGCCTGATTTCGCTCGCGATTGCGGTCTACCCGATCGTGGACGTGGTCAGCCGCCAGGCGTTCGCGGCCAAGATCTGCGCCATCGTGGTGCTGAGCAACATGACCGGCATCCTGATCTACCGGGCGGGCCGGCACACAGACAGCCGGTAACGGCGCAGCGCCTCCTCTTGACAGGCGCGCCATCTCCTCATATAATACCAACTGGTTATGCAACTTCCAGGTTATGCAAGCAGGGACTAGCCGTCTGAACGCCACCTTCGCGGCGCTCGCCGATCCGACACGGCGCGCGATTCTGGCCCGCCTGGCGTCGGGCGAAGCCACGGTGAACGAGCTGGCGGATCCGTTCGCCATGACGCAGCCGGCGATCTCCAAGCACCTGAAGGTGCTGGAGCGCGCGGGCCTGATTTCCCGGGATCGAGACGCGCAACGGCGGCCCAGCCGGCTCGAGCCCAAGCGTCTGGCGGAGGCCAGCCGGTGGCTCGACCGATACCGCAAATTCTGGGAGGCGTCGTTTGCCCGCCTCGACACTGTGCTCGAAGAGTTACAACCCAGGAAAGCACGCCGCGAGAAGCCTTCTCGCCGATGATGCCAAAGGAGCCACCATGTTGTTCTACCCCGAGAGTTTCAAAGTCTCCACACCCAGCGGCCGCGAAGTTGAGATCGAGCGTGACTTCGATGCCCCGCGCCGGTTGGTGTTCGATGCGTTCACCAAGCCGGAGTTAGTCCAGCGCTGCCTTCTTGGCCCGGATGGCTGGACCATGCCGGTATGCGAAATCGACCTCCGGGCCGGCGGTGCCTACCGCTATGTCTGGCGGAAGGAGTCCACTGGAATGGAAATGGGGATGGGCGGCGTGTTCCGCGAAGTAGTACGTCCGGAAAAGCTGGTGGCCACGGAGAAAGTTCGACGACGCCTGGTATCCGGGTGAAGCCGTGGACACGACGGTGTTTGAGGAGAGGGGAGGCATCACGAAAGTCAGAATCACGGTGTTGTACGAGTCGCAGGAAGCGCGCGATGCGGCCACCAGGTCCGGCATGGAACATGGCATGGCCGCGGGCTACAACCGCCTGGAGCAGGTGCTGGCTTCATCCGGCGCAACCGGATAAAGCAGGCCTGACTCACTCAAATCGAGCGCACCGGCGCCGGTGATCACTCCGTTGAGCATCCTGATCTACCGGGCGGGCCGCGTCATACAGTGACGCTCAGAGGGTGGGGCGGGCGACAGCGATCTACGCCGAGAGCACGACCAAATCGTCAACCATCTATCCCACGTCGGTGTCGACGATAGCGGCATTCATTGCGGGTTCGCGGAACGGGTTCCCTCATGACGCCACGCGCGCAGGTTCGCGGAAAACTCGTCCGCAGATTCGTCGCCGGTCAGCGGCTCTCCGAGCAGAGCATCAAAATCGTCAATTGGCGTGACACCCTGCTGAGCGGCAAGTTCCTCGACGGAAGGCGCACCGGTGTGCTGCGTATGAAACAATCCGATTGGTTGCGCGCTCTTATCCACCAATCCAGAATAGCAGGTCGACGACGGCGCCCTGCCCCGCCGGCACGGCGGGGCGTCGTGTACGGCGTGTCACGGGAGTAAGCCTGCAAGGCCATCCCTCCACGTGCCACAGGCAAATTTGGCGGGCACTTCCGCGAGTCGGGCGTTTTCCCGTCAACTTGATCGGGTTGAGCGCAGCACCGCAAGTCGTGCATCACGTGCGCACAAAGCTACTTGACAGCCATGGTAACCTAACAGTGTTCAAGGCCCGGCGCGGATCAACCGCCCGGGCCTTTTGTGTTTATGCGGTGAAAGGAGCCGAACGATGACGCAGCAGGAGTACAAGATTTGGTGCCATGGGACTGAAGATCAGTACGTAAACCGGACCATAAAAGCACTTCACGCTTCCGGCGTCGTTCTGAACGCTGGATCGCTCGTCAATGAATGCAGGAAGGCCCGGCAAACCCACGCCAGGCTCCCAACGCCCAAACCGGATCCACGGTGGTGGAACTGGGATTTGTCGTTCGGCCCGACCTGTAGTCCGACGACTGTGTTCTGGCAAACAGGGCGCCGCCCATGACCGGGGACATGAATATCCCGCGAGATCCCCAAAGGCGGTCTACGTGACGGCCGACATAGTCAAAGCAGGTGTTCCCGAGCATTATGCCCCAGGAAGGCGCTAGCAACGGCAATCGACCCGGTCGTGTTGTCGCCAGATCGTCGAGATGGCGTATGCGTGCCCCCGGCGACATCAGTCCTGGTAAGTCCCGGTCACGTCTTGGACGTAACACGCCCGTTGCCGGTTGGTGACAGGTCAACCGGGCAGGCGATAGGTCTATCCTGATGCCGCAGCGTTTACTCGATATGCCCTACGCCATCGGTGGCCTGCATCTCCGCGTCATGCGGCTTTCCGGATTACGCTGGAGCGGCCCTCATGAGGTCCACTCAAATCGAGCGCACCGGCATGGCCACGATGTCGTCGATCTGGATGGCTTCCTTTACCACAAAAGGCTCGCCGTACTTCACGCCGATCTGGTTGCCGTAGAAGCGCGCGATGGCGCCCAGGCGCTCGCGGATCTCCGGCTCGTCGGGAAATAGCGCGCTTCCTTCGGCGACGGCGCCGTATTGCGAAGCGTAGCTCAGGAGCGCCGTCATGCGCCGCTCGAACTGCGCGCTGATATCCACGATGAACGCTGGCTTCACATCGGCGTAGAGACTCGAATAGAGAATCTTCTGCGGGCGGTGGGGCGCGGAGTACTCGTCCAGCTTCTTCAATCCCGCCAGGAAGCAGGCCTCGTAGCCCAGCTCGGCCGTACGGTAGTGGTCCGGGTGGCGTCCTTCCCAGTACGGCAGAATCACCACGCGCGGGGTGAGCTCGCGAATCTTCACCGCGAGCGTCATGCGCGCGGCGATGGTGTTCTCCAGGCGGGCGTCGGGAAAGTGGAGGTTGCCGCGCCAGCGCAACAGCAGATGACGGGCGGCGATTTCCGATTCGGCCACGCGCTGGTCGGGCGTGCCGCGCGTACCCATGTCCCCGGCGGTGAGATCGAGCACGCCGGTGCGATAGCCCGCCTCGGCCATGCGGATGAGCGTGCCGCCGCAGGTCTGCTCCACGTCGTCGGGATGGGCGGCGATGGCGAGCACGTCCAGGCTCATAAGCGCGCCCTCAGTTTTTTCAGGAATTCCGCGCGGTCCACGCGGTACTTGAAGGCCTTCACGCCGTCGATGGCGATGACCGGCACTTCGTCATTGTAGCGGCGGAGAAGGCCGGGGTCGCGGTCGATATCGCGCTCCTCGTAGTCGAAATCGGCGCTCCGTCCGGCGTCGGCAAGGACGCGGCGGGCATCGTCACAGAGGCAGCAGCCGGCGCGCGTGTAGAGTGTGACCAGCGGCTTCATGCAATTACCAGGACAGATCGCGGCGGCGCGAGTAGCGCTGGCGCGTGGCCATGAGGCTGATCAGGACGATGCCGGCGACGAAGCCGCCCACGTGGGCGAAGAAGGCGGTGCCGCCCTGGTTGGCCTGGGAATAGCCGATGCTGCCCACGCCGCTGAAAAGCTGGATGGCGAACCAGTAGATCAGCATGACCCATGCCGGAATATCGAAGGTCGTGACGAAGAAGAAGATGAAAGCCAGCGTCACGATGCGGGCGCGGGGAAATTTGATCAGGTAGGCGCCCATCACGCCGGCGATGGCGCCGCTGGCGCCCACCATGGGGACGCGGGAGTCGAAGCTGAAGAAGATCTGGGTCACGGCGGCAGCCACGCCACAGAGGAGATAAAACGCCAGGTACTTCCCGTGCCCCAGGATGTCCTCGACGTTGTCGCCGAAGATCCAGAGGAACCACATATTGCCCAGCACGTGCAGCCAGCCGCCATGCAGGAACATATGGGTGAAGACACTGGCGAGGTGCAGGCGGTCGGGAACCAGGCCGTAGGTGGCGATGAAGGCGTTGCGCTCGTAGTCGCCGAGCGAGAACTCGAAGAGGAAGACCAGGATATTGACCACGATCAGCAGCACCGTGACTACGGGCCTGGAGTTGCTTGGTTGGGTATCGCGTAAGGGAAACATTTATGCGTTGGGTCCGGAGACTACCCGCGCGCGGGCGGCGAATTCGGGGTGCGAGCGCCGGTCGGCGCGCGCCATCAGGGCGCGGATTTCCGGCAGGCCGTGAATGCCGCCGCGGGCGCCGAGGGCGGTGCAGTTGAGGGCGGCCATGGCATTGGAGAAATCGAGTGCCTCGCGCATCGGCATGCCTTGCAAGACAGCATAGCAGAACGCCCCGTGGAAGACGTCGCCCGCGCCGGTGGTATCGACGCAGTTGACCACGTAGGCGGGGGCGTAGAAGAACTCTCCGTTTTCGCGGGCGAGCGAGCCGTGGGCGCCCAGCGTCATGGCCGCCACGCGCATGCCGTATTCGCCCTGGAGGGTTTCGAGCGCTTTGAAGGGGTCGCGCTCGCCGGTCCACGCCGCGGGAAATTCGGAGCTGGCCACCAGGTAGTCGATGTTGGGCAGCACGCGGTCGAAGCCGTGGTAGAGGGTATCGACGTCCACCGTGACGGGGATGCCGTGGCGCCGCGCGATGGCGGCCGCGCGCTCCACGGCGGGCGTATCGTGGCCGTCGATGTGCAGCAGGCGGGCGCCGGTGATCTGCTCGGGCGCGATCTGCTCCGGGTCGATGCGCAGGCAGTCGTCGCGCCGCCACAGCACGGTGCGCTCGCCGGTGGAGCGGTCGATGACGATGTAGGCCGACTGGTTGGGGCAGCCGCGCCGGAGCTGCACGTGGTCGAGGTTGATGCCCGTGCCTTGCAGGCTCTCCATCTGGATGCGCCCGCGCTCGTCGTCGCCGATAGCGCCGATGTACTTGACGCGGAGGCCGAGGCGCGCGCACGCCACCATGGCGCTGGCCACCTGGCCGCCGGCGCAGACGAGCTCCTCCAGGAACGGCACCTTGCCGGCATAGGCGGGAAAGTGGGGAACCACCAGAAGCGTATCGGTGGCGTTGAGGCCTACGCCGACCACATCGAATTCGGGCATTCAGAACATTGTAAAGGCAGAGTGCCGGGTTCAGGAGTTCAATCGCCGCGTGATGCCGGCCAACATGGCGCGCGGGGCCAGGCGCGCGGCGCGCATCACCCACCGGTTGCGCGCGCCCGCGATCCGTTCGCGCCGTCCGGCCATCATGGCGTCGTACGCTTCGCGCGCCACGTCGGCCGCCGCCATGGTGGGACCGCGAAAGAGATTGGTGCCGGTGGTGCCGGCCGCCTCGCTGAACCCGGTCCGCGTCGGCCCCGGGCAAACCACCGTGACGGTGACGCCGGTGCCCGCGGCCTCGTTGGCCAGCGCTTCGGAAAACGAAAGCACGAATGCTTTGCTGGCGTAGTAGACGGCCATGAACGGGCCGGGCACGAAGGTGGCGGTGGAAGCCACGTTCAGAATGCGCCCGCTGCGGCGCGCGATCATGGGCGGCAGGAACAGCTTGCAGAGGTGCGCCAGCGCGGTGACGTTCACCTGGATCATGCGCGCCTCCACGGCCCAATCGGTCTCGGCGAAGGCGCCGCGCAGGCCAAAACCCGCGTTGTTGACCACAATCTCGATGGGCGTATCGCGCATCTGTTCGAAGAGAGCCTGTAGCGCCGCGGGATCGGCAAGATCGGCCGTGAGGGCGCGGGCGCGAATTCCGTGCTGGCGCGCGAGGGTGCCGGCCAGCGCTTCCAGGGCCGCGGCGCCGCGGGCCACCAGCACCACGTCGTACCCATCGGCGGCGCAAAGCTTCGCCAGTTCGGCGCCGATGCCGCCGGAAGCGCCGGTGATCAGCGCCGTCCCTTGGGCCATCGGCTATTCCTTCTTCTTGAGCAGGTGGTCGTTTTCCTGGATGAACCGCTTGATCTCGTCCGCCATCGCCAGCAGCTTGGCCCACTGTTCGCGGTAGAGGGTAACGGGAAAGCGGCCCAGCCCGTAGACGGAGAGCGCGCCCTTCTCGCTCACCTTCAGAAAATTCAGCCCGCGGGCGGGCTTCTTCAGCGCTTCATTCTCGGCGCGGAGCCGTTCCAGTTCGGCTTTCAACTCTTCTTCGGTTGGCATGGTGTTCAGATTCAGTGATACCACACACCGCGCATGCTAGGCTGAAGCTTTCGCGACGATGCCCGAGTTCGATGCCATCCTGTTCGATTTCGACGGCGTGCTGGTGGACAGCGAGCCGGTGCACTGTGCCTGTTGGGCCGAGGTGCTGGCGCCGGCCGGCGTGACGCTGGACTGGGAGTTCTACCGCGACTGCTGCATCGGGATTGACGACCGCGAGATGCTGCGCATGATGGCCACCCGCGCCCAGCCGCCGCGGAATTGGGAGGAGCTCTGGGCGTTGTATCCCGCCAAGAAGGAGCTGTTCCGCGCCCGTATGACCGGCGCGCCGCCGTTTGCGCCATCGGTGGATGCGCTGCTCGGGCGTCTCGACGGGCAATATAAGCTGGCCGTGGTGAGTTCCAGCTCGTGCTCGGAGATCGAACCGATCCTAGTGGCGGGCGGATTGCGCCACTACTTCGGGACGCTGGTAGGCGGAGAGAGCGTGGAGCGAGGGCGCCACAAGCCCGCTCCCGACCCGTATCTGCTGGCCGCCCAGCGACTGGGCGCGGAGCGTCCGCTGGTGGTGGAAGACTCCGCGGCGGGCCTCGCCAGCGGACGCGCGGCGGGCTTTGCGGTGTTGGAGATCCAGCGTCCGGCCGAGATGGCGGAGCTGGTGTCGCGGCGGCTCTCCCGTTGTAAGCTGGAATGAGTGTCGCCCGCCAAACCGAAGGGGAAGACTTCCGACCATCTGCGCAGCGCGCTGCCTCTGCTCAAAGAACTGGTGCGCCCGCGGCGCGGAAAACTCCTGTTCGGCTTCCTGCTCATGCTGATCAACCGGCCCGCCGGGCTGGTTCTGCCGGGCTCCACCAAGTTCCTGGTGGACAACGTGATCATCAAGCGCCAGACGTGGATGCTTCAGCCGCTGGTGCTCATCGTTCTGGCGGCCACCATCATTCAGGGCGTCACCTCTTTCATCCTGACGCAGGTGCTGTCCAAGGAGGGGCAGCGGCTCATCGCGGAACTGCGGCGCAAGGTGCAGGAGCACGTCGGCCGGCTGCCGGTGGCCTATTACGACGCCACCAAGACGGGCGCCCTGGTGTCGCGCATCATGAGCGATGTGGAGGGCGTGCGCAACCTCATTGGCACGGGCCTGGTGGAATTTGTGGGCGGGATCATGACCGCCCTGATCGCGCTGATCCTTCTGCTGCGCATCAGCGCGCTGCTCACCGGGCTGGCGCTGCTGTTCATCGCCGCCTTCGCGCTGGGCTTGCGGCAGGCGTTCACCCGCATCCGGCCCATCTTCCGGGAGCGCGGGAAGATCACCGCGGAAGTTTCCGGGCGGCTCACCGAATCGCTGGCGGGCGTGCGCGTAGTCAAGGGATACCACGCCGAGGCGGAGGAGGCGCGCGTGTTCTCTGGCGGCGTGGGCCGCCTGCTGGATAACGTGCTTCGCAGCTTGACCGCCATTTCGCTGATGGGCCTCTCGGCGACGATGCTGATGGGCATCGTCGGCGCCATCGTCATGTTTCTGGGCGCGCGCCAGATCCTGGCCGGCACGCTGACGCTGGGCGGGTTCATGGCGTTCACGGCGTACATGGCTTTCCTTGTGGCGCCCATGTTCCAGGTGGTGGGCATCGGCACGCAGATCACCGAAGCCTTGGCGGGGCTCGACCGCACGCAGGAAGTGCTGCACGAGAAACCCGAAGACGAAGACGCGCGGCGCACCGGGACCGTGCGCGCCATCGAAGGCTACGTGACGTTTGACCGCGTGAACTTCGCCTACGACGCGGGCAAGGAGGTGCTCCACGACGTGAGCTTCCAGGCCGAACCGGGCACGGTGACCGCGCTGGTGGGCCCGTCCGGGTCGGGGAAATCGACCATGATCAGCCTGATCGCCGCGTTCCACGAGCCGTCGGAGGGCGTCATTCGCGTGGATGGCACGGACCTCTCCACGGTCCGCCTGGAGGCCTACCGCACGCAACTGGGCGTGGTGCTGCAGGACACCTTCCTGTTTGACGGAACGATTCGCGAGAACGTGGCGTTCGCCCGGCCGGGCGCCTCGCCCGAGCGGGTGCTCGAGGCTTGCCGCATCGCGCGCGTGGACGAGTTCGCCGAGAAGTTCGAGAAGCAGTACGAAACGATAGTCGGCGAGCGCGGCGTGAAGCTGTCGGGCGGCCAGCGGCAGAGGGTTTCGATCGCGCGCGCCATCCTGGCCGATCCTCGAATCCTCATTCTGGACGAGGCCACCAGCAGCCTGGATTCGGAATCGGAGGCGGCCATTCAGGAGGGGTTGTCCTACCTCATGAAAGGGCGGACGACCTTTGTGATTGCGCACCGCCTGTCCACCATCCGGCGGGCCGACCAGATTCTGGTGGTGGAAGAAGGGCGGATCGTGGAGCGCGGCACGCACCAATCACTGTACGAACTGCGCGGGCGCTACTACGACCTGTACACGCGCCAGCACGGGGTGGATGCCAATCTGTTCCTGGCGCCGGGGGAGGGCGACAAGGTGTCTGAGGGGCCGGAGAAGGCGCGCCTGCCGGGCGTAGCGGCGCCCTCGGCCGCCTCGCTGCTGCGCGGGGGCGTTGCGTAGGGGCCGAACCGGATGGTTACTATGCTTCCGCGCATCGCTGTTCTGACGCTTGCCGTTCCGGCGCTGTTTGCCGCCGACCATGCCCGCGAAAGCCCCGAGTGGGTTCGCTCCGGGGTGATCTACGAGATCAATACGCGCACGTTTTCCGCCGCGGGGAATTTCCGCGGGGTTGAGGAGCGCCTGGACGATCTGCGGGCGCTGGGCGTGAACATCCTGTGGCTGATGCCCATTCATCCCATCGGCGAAGCGCGGCGGAAAGGCACGCTCGGCAGCCCCTACTCGGTGCGCGACTACTACGCCATCGACCCCGCCTACGGCACCCCCGGCGATCTGAAACACCTGGTGGGCGAGGCGCACCGGCGCGGATTCAAAATCATCCTCGACATGGTGGCCAACCATACCGCCTGGGACAGCGTGATGATGAAGCACCCCGCGTGGTACCGGCGGGACGCCGCCGGGAAGGTGATCTCGCCCGTGCCCGAGTGGTCGGACGTGGCCGGACTGAACTACGCCGAGCGCGAGCTGCGCGCGTACATGCTCGAAATGTTGAAGCATTGGGTCCGCGACTTCGATCTCGACGGGTTTCGTTGCGACGTGGCCTTCATGGTCCCCACCGATTTCTGGGAACAGGCGCGGAGCGAGCTGGCGCGCATCAAGCCGGACATCGTGCTGCTCGCTGAAGCGCACGTGCCGGAATTGCTGGTGCGCGCTTTCGATCTGGACTACGCCTGGCCGTTTCACAGCACGCTGACGGAAGTGTTCGAGAAGGGCGCGCCGGCCGACGCGCTGCGTGCTTCGTGGGAACAGGAACGCCGCAAATACCCGATTGGCGCCATGGAAATGCGCTTCTCCGACGACCACGACGAGAAGCGGGCCATTGCCCGATTCGGCGACCGCGGCGCCCTGGCCGCCTCCGCTCTGGTCTTCACCCTGGACGGGGTTCCCATGCTCTACAACGGAATGGAGGCGGGCGATACCTCCGAATCCGCCGGGCCCGCGCTGTTCGAGCCGCTGCACGTGTTCTGGCAGGCAGCGGAGTTGCGGCCCGAGTTCCCGGTATTCTACGCGGCGATGATCGCTTTGCGGCGCGCGCACGCCGCCTTGCAGCAGGGCGAGACGGAATGGATTGCCAACGCCGACCCGGCGCGCGTGTTGACGTATTCCCGCAAGGGCGGTGGCGAGGAGTTTCTGATCGCGATCAACTGTTCGAGCCGACCCTTTTTCGGTACGGTGGAAGCGGCCGGCAGATTCAGCGACGTGACCCCGGGACGGCGGACGGCGGCCGTTGCGCTGCCCGTGCTCTCGCTCGACGCGTGGGGGTTTCGCATCTTTCGCAGGGAGCCGTAACGTACCGCCCGGTACATTGGTCGCCGGCATGCGCTGGTTGAGAGGATGGCCGCCCCACAGCCAGAATTTACCCGAAGCCGGCATTCGCCGACGCCCATCGCAGCGGGAATCATGGCGGTTGCGCTCTGTGTCGTGGCGATTTTGCATTACCGGTCACGCCCGAATGTGACGCCCACGCTGGCGGTGGCGGCGCCGATATCGGCAGATCATGTGACGCTGAGCGTCCGGAGGGATGATCAGGCCTTACGGCTGAGCTGGGACAGGGGCTCTCCCGCGGTCCGGAACGCCTCTTATGCAATTCTTTACATCGATGACGCCAGTCACCATAGTCATCTGGACTTAAATCCCAGCGAACTACGTTCCGGAGAGGTGACCTATTGGCCCGAGAGTGAGAATGTCGCCTTCCGGCTGAAGGTCTTCGCGGAGGATGGCGCCGCCGTCGAATCGTTGCTGGTTACCGGCGGCGCGGCCAAGCCGCTGGCGCCGCCGTTGGCAGTGGCAACCACGCCGGCGCCAGTGGCGGTAACGCCGCGGAAGGCGGTCCCCCACCGGACGCCGGCACAGCCTTCTGCGTACCGCGGGAGTGCCGACCGCGCCGCAGTGGTCGAAAAGCGGCCGTCCCCGTTTGCGCCGCCGCCTAAGCCTTTGCCGGCACCCGAAGCCGACACGCCGTCATCGCCAGTGCCTGTCCCTGCGGTCGCGCCGAGGGCGCGTCCCGCGATGGCCCCGGTGGCCCCCTCCAGCACCAGTGCCCCGGAGCCATATGTCTCGGTGGTCGCCGAGCCGGTTGCCGGTTCGCGGATCGGGCGCGCCATCGGACATATCCCCTTGTTGCGCCGCTTGAGAAAACAGCCGCAAGTATTTGTACCGCCGCAACCTTCGCACCAAGTGAAGCCTGTGCTGACAGCCTCCGAGCGCCGTCTGCTGACGCACGCCTTCCTGGTGGATGTGAAGGTTTATGTGGATGAATCGGGTAGGGTGCAATACGCCGAGTTACTCTCGAGCCCAAGGCCTGTGGATGTTGCCGCCGCGGCGGTGAGCGCGTCGCGATCCTGGCGATTCATTCCGGCCCATCGCGACGAAAGCAACGTTCCGGGAGAGGTAATCCTGCACTTTCGCTTTGCCCCGGCAGAGGCGGCCAGCCTCAGGCCTTAACCAGGGATGCGGGCAGCGCACGGGGGGTTTGGCGGTTCACCGCATGCTCGGAGAGAAGCCGCAACGGAACACCGGCCTGTAAGCTCAAGGCCTGGTGCAGATGTTCTTCTGAAACTCGCTGTAATTGAAGCAAACATTCGCCGAGCCGTAGCCCCTTGGGGAGGCTAAGCAGGGCCTCTTCCACATCGCCGGCGGCTAGGCAGCGCATATGCACCAGAAGCTCTCCCAGGCGCAGGCGGGGGTAAACGTGCTCGGTCTTGCGCCAAGCCAGGGTATGCCGCCGCAGGCGGGCGCTGGCAAACTGGCGGATAGCGGCGGCGGTTGCGGCGCAGTTCAGCAGGTTGCCCCACAGAATGCGCACGGGGACGCCGGCGGCGAAGCGCCATCCGTAGATGCGGGCGCCGAGCCATGCGCGCATGGCAATTTGCGTTACCGAGACGGCGAGCGTGATCGCATAGCAGCGGGCCACCCATAGCGGAATCTGGCTGCCGAGGTGCCAGAATCGGCCGCTGCCGGAGCCGGCCAGGCAGCTTCCCATGCCATACAGGAACAGCAGGTTGGTGGCCGGGGAAAGCAGATTGCCCACCAGGCCCTTGCGGTCGCGCCAGAACCAGTACACTTGCCGCCACGGCGCGCGCCACCCGTGGTGCTGCCAGCCCTGCAGGGCGATTCCGGCCACCCAGCGGCTGCGCTGGCGGACGGCGGCGCGAAAGCTCTTGGGGAAGTATTCGCGCGTGGCCACCGGGCCGGAGGCGTCGAAACGCACGGGTACGAAGATCTGCCGGTAGCCCAGGGCATGGAGCCGGAAGCCGTTCTCGTAGTCTTCGGTGAGGCAGGCGGGGTCGAAGATGCGGCCCCCGTTTCTTTCGGCCAGCCGGTCCAGAGCGGCGCGTTCGTAGGCCGTGCCGACGCCGTTGGAGGGCAGGAATCCGCCCAGACGGCAGCGCACCGGTATGTCCTTCTGCTGGTACTCGGCGAAGTCGTCACAGTAGAGGCCGTGCGTCAGCTCGCGGAGCCCGCTTGCTAGCGGCAACACCGGAATCTGCACCATGGCGTATTGCCGCGAGAACCAGTTGGCCAGCCGCAGGGAATCCGGGTGGATGAGGTCTTCGGCGTCGTGCGTGATGACGAGTTCGAAGCGGACCGCGTGCCGGGCCTCGTAATCGGCCATGCGGCGGTGAATCCAGTTCAGGCAGTCGCCCTTGGACGTAGGGCCATCGTGCGGGCAAATGGCGAGGTGGACGCGCGGATAGCGCTCCGCGATTTCGGCTACGGCGTCCGCCGTGAGTTCGTCGTTCGGGTAGACGCCGACGAACACGTCGTAATTGGCGTACCGGATCAGGGAGAGGTTGTGTTCGAGCATCGGCCCGATGACGCGGTGTTCGCGCCACAAAGGCACAAAGATGGCGATCCGGCGCTCGGGCGTTTGTTCCAGCGCCGCGTCCGCCGGCCACGGAAACTGTTTTCGCCGGTTAAGAAAGAGGACCAGGCCGATAAACAGATCGTCCAGCCCGCTGAGCAAAATCCATATCGCCAGCGGGGCCAGACATGCCGCCACCCAGTGGTCGAGCCATCCTATTGAATAGTGCAGAAGTGAAGTAGTGGCCGAGACAGGGGGAGAATCTCAAGAAAGAGAGAGCCGGCTGCAAGAGCACTTGGCCCGGCGCTCTCCGCGGCCTCACCGCCCGAATCGCGAATTCCGGCGAAGGCACCTTCCCGGCAGAGCGCGCGGAGCGAGCAGAGCTCACGGAGAAGCCGGCCTATTGGGGCTTCTCCGCGTGATCTCCGCGCTTCTATGAGAAGGCCGCTCTCTGTCAAGCAGAATCTCTAATGTGTTTAGAACCCTCCTCGGTCACGTGCGCCCCGGGGGGTAGAGTAGGAGGAGACCGAACAGGTGCCCCTCCCCTCGTCGAACCGGAGATGCAGATTTACCACGTCCGGCTCTCCTGAAAGCTCTCGCCTCAGACATGCGCAGTACCCGATAGACGGATCAGCCCCAACTTCGCCAAGTGCTGAAGCCATTGTTCTCCTTGCGGACGACGGTATGGCCGCTGGCTGCGTCGTTGCAAATGCTGTATTAGACGGTCCCGAACG
>JAIQEX010000135.1 GCA_020073615.1 Terriglobia bacterium | reverse complement strand
GTGTACCGCTGCGGAAACCGGCGCCGCCGATAGGGCTTGGGCTTCACCTCCTCCCCCGCCTGGTACACCGTCACCAGACGCGTGATCTGCGCCCGGCTCATCCCCGTCATCTTCCCCAGGTATCGCCGCACCAAACCCCGGCCCCTCCGCTTCAGCTCCTCGTAGTGTTGCTGCCGCAACGTCTGGTTCACCCAGCCGTATACCTCCCGGTTCCGCCCTTCGAACCGGACCTCATTGCTCCCTTCCAAAAACGCCCGGATCTGTTCCAGGCTCAACTTCTCTGGTGCTTGCATGCTGATGATCAACTCCCAGCATGCCGGATCGCTCCTCCAGGCTCATCTTGTATGAGAAACGCACCCCCACTCCAGGCTCATCTTGTATGAGACAAGACTGAGCCTATCCGAATCCCGCAAAACCTGCTATTATAGGTAATTGAGCCTTTGCACAGTCGTTCAGATGTCCCGGACTATGCCGGGCGATTCATCTGGCCTCCTTACATCGGAAGTCGAGGACGGCCGCTTACGCAACAGCCGTGCGGTACGTGCTTTTTGACACGCGGAGAACCACGAGTCTGAATCTTGGGAAGCAGGGCAAGGAGCCCCATAATCGTGTTATACGACAGCACAAAGACACTATTGCGAACGATCCTTCAATCCCTGGAACGCGCCGATCAGGCATGGGATGATCACGTCGAGTCAAGCAAGGCATGTCTTTACGAAATGCACCAGATGTCCGGACGATTATACAAGGCTTACAAAACGGACCGGGGGTCGCAGGTGACGGATCCCGAAAAGGTCAACCGTGCGATTCCGCACGTACGCTCCATGGCGATCGCCATCCGCCATCGGGATCAGGCCAAAGCCATCGAAAGCGGTAAAGCGGCGCTGGCGGAAATGTAAGCCCGCAGCCCGGGTCCCTGTCAAATCGCGGTAGGGCCGATCCGCGTTAACCGGAACAGCCATTGTCCCGGGATCAGCGCAGCCAGACGGCCCACGCAATCGAGTTTCAGCGCCGCGCGCATCAGTGTCGATGCCCAATACGGCCGCTCCAGCAAGCCGCGGCATCGCTCCACATAATCGTGGCTGGGAATCCGGCGTGCGGCAGCCGAACCGGCCAGCCGCCCCGTCAGCAAGGCATTTAGAATCCCCGATCCCGTGAACGGATCGATAAACCCCAGCGCATCGCCGGCGGGATATGTATCGGGCGTCACAGGCCCGTCGATCCGGTCGGAAAAGACTAATGGGCCCACGGTGAGCCACTCCATGATGCGCGCGAGAGGACGCAGGCGTTCCGCCAGCGGCTTCAGGCGGGCTACAAACTCATCCAGCCGGAAACCGCAGGCGCGCAGATCGCCCTCCGGCGCCAGCCCGCAGACATTGGTTATGCCGTTTTCCACCGCGCTGAGGCCGATATATCCACCGCGAAAGAAGAAGAGCTCCACGTTCTCGTCCGCGGGCCCCGCAAAGTGCGACTTGAAGCCGAACAGGCGGTTCCCCCTGGGCGCGGGCGCGTTACGCCCGCTGGCCACAATCAACGGCCCGGCCCCGCTTCCATGAGTGCTTTCGCCGCGGACGACCGTCGCGCCTAACGCCTCGGCGCGCCGCAACAGCAGCCCGTCCAACTCGTAACGGCTGAGTCCGAAACCGCATTCCGGCAGCTCCCACGTCTTCGTGGTCCCACCAAAATGGAGGTTGCACCGGCGAATCCGCGCCGGCCGCAAGTGCAGGAACTCGTCCCACACTCCCAGCTCCTGGAGCACGCCGCAGGCTTCGGGCGTTATGAATTCGCCGCAAACTTTGTGACGCCGCCGGCTGGACCTCTCGAAAATGCGCGCGGGAACCGCAGCGGTAAGGGCCGCGATGGCCGCCGCCGACCCCGCCGGCCCGCCCCCTAAAATATTGATTTCCATCCATCTCCCTTACCATTCTCACCGATCGAACGAAATCCCAGTGTCGGGAAGCGCCCGCTGGGAATTCCTTTCCGTGTAAATTTCGCGCGACCTGTCCGCTATCGCCCATTCAAAGCCCAGCAACCAGCCGCCAGTAGTTTATAATTCGGGCTTCGATGACTCGCTCGCGGGAAACCGAGATCCTGGAACAGCCCGATATCGCCGGCCATCTCGTGGCCCGCGCGTACCGCGATCTCACGCGCATCCATCGCTTCCTCGGCGATACGGCGGCCATTGTGGCGGCCCTGCGCCGCGACCCGCTGCCCGTGCGCCGGGTGATGGACCTCGGCTGCGGAGCGGGCGGCGTCCTGCTCGATATCCGGCGCAAGCTCGCCGTGGAGACCATCGGCGTCGACATCAAGCCTCCGCAAACCCCGCCTCTGCCGTTTTCCATCGTCTCCGCCGATGCCGTGCGCGACCCGCTCCCTGAAGCGGATGTGGCCTTCTCCCTGTACCTGGGCCATCACCTGCTGGAGGGCGACCTCGTGGGCCTGATCCGCAACGTGGGCCGATTCTGCCGGCGCTTCATCCTGCTCGATCTGGTGCGCCATGCTTTGCCCCTGGCGCTGTTCCGCGGATTCGTCGCGCCCTTTGTCTGTCCGATCGTGGTCGCCGACGCCCAGGTTTCCATTCGCCGCTCCTACACCGCCCCGGAGATGGCGCGCCTGGCCCGCGAGGCTCTGGCCGGCTCGGGCGCTCGCTTTCGGCACACCGTGACGCCGTTCTATGTGCGTCAGGTCCTCGATATCGGCTACGCGCCGCGCCCCCACTCAGGTTTCCACGAGCCGGTAGACTGCCAGCAGGATGCCGTGCAGTAGCGCCTCCGGCCGCGGCGGGCATCCCGGAATGTACACATCCACCGGAATCACCCGGTCCACGGCCCCGATCGAAGCATAGCTCGCGCCGAAGATTCCGCCGCTGATGCCGCAGGCGCCGGCTGCGGCCACTACTCTCGGATGCGGCGTGGCGTCGAAGGTCTTGCGCAGCGCCATCTCCATGTTTCGCGTGACAGGGCCCGTTACCAGCAGCATGTCCGCATGGCGCGGCGACGCCACGAAGTGAATGCCGAACCGTTCAATGTCGTGCACCGGGTTGTTGAGCGCCACGATCTCCAGCTCGCACCCGTTGCAGGAGCCCGCATCCACCTCCCGAATGGCCAGCGACCGCCCCAGCACCTGGCGCACCGTCCGCTCCACTTCCCGGCCCAGCATCTCCGCGGTGACGGCCGTCACGGCGCCGGCCTCGTCCGTCGAAACCAGCCGTTTGTGCGTGCCGTCGGCATAGAGCTCGTACTGCGCGGTGATCCGCAGGTCCTCGCGGCTCCGCGCGGCCAGCTCGAATTCGCGCGTCATGCGCACCCCGCCGGTGTACGAGACGCGCGCGCATTCCCCGCAGAACACGCACAGCCCGTAATCGACGGCCACTTCCCGCGTCAGGCCGCGGTCGCGCACCGCGATGGCGCCGGTGGGGCATGCCTCAGCGGCCGGACGCGCATCCTGCCACGCCGCGAAATCGAATGCCGGCCGCCCGCGGAAATGCTCCGAGACCAGCGCCGCCGTCTGCGGATAGGGGTTAGTCGCGATGCCGGTGGAAAACGTCTTCTGCAGAATCTTGAACATGCTTAGCGGTCCGTACCCGAATAAGACAGGTTGAAACTCTTGTTGATCACCGGGAAATCCGCGATGATGTTGCCTTCCACCGCCTCCACCAGGGCCGGCCAGTTGTTGAGCGAAGGGTCCTTCACCTTGCACCGCTCCAGCCGGTTGCCGCGTCCCGTGCGCACCCAGTGGACGATCTCTCCGCGCCACCCTTCCACCGCGGAGAGCGCGCAGCGGTCCGCGGGGATGGGTTGCTGCGCCGCGCAATGCGGACCGCCGGGCAGGGCCGACGCCGCCCGGCGGACGATGTCGAACGATTCGCGCACCTCGTCCATGCGCACCTGCATGCGGTGCCATACGTCCCCCTCGCGGTACACCGGCACACAGAAAGGGAAGCGCGCGTAGGCCGCGTAGGGATGATCGCGGCGCACATCCCGGTCCACCCCCGATGCCCGTCCGCCCACTCCCACCACGCCCAGCGCCTCCGCCTTCTCGGGCGTCAGTGTGCCCGTCTTCTCCAGCCGGTCGCGTGTGGAATCGGACGTCTTCACGAGCGCCGTCAGGTCCCGGAATTCGCGCTCCACCTGGTCGATGGTGCCGCCCAGCCGCGCCAGTTGCGCGCCCGACCAATCCTCGCGCACCCCTCCGATGCATACCATGCCGCGCAGCAGCCGGCTTCCGGTCAACACCTCGTTCAACCCGAGCACCATCTCCCGCACGCGCCCGGCGTGGGCGTTGGCGATGGCGAAACCCACGTCGGTGGCGATGGCGCCGATATCGGCGATGTGGTTGTAAAGCCGCTCCAACTCCAGCAGCACCACGCGCATCACCTCGGCGCGCGCCGGTAGTTCGATGTGCGCCGCCCGCTCGATGGCCTGGCAGAAGGCGGTCCCGTGGGAAAACGCCGAGTCGCCGGAGATGCTCTCCGCCAGGAAGACGGCACGCGGAATGGGCATCGATTCGAAGAGCTTCTCCGTGCCCTTGTGGGTATAGAACATGCGCAACTGCAGATACAGAATCGGCTCCCCGGCCACGGCGAAATTAAAATGGCCGGGCTCGATGATGCCGGCGTGCACCGGTCCCACGGGAATCTGGAACACGCCCTCGCCCAAGGTGGGCCGGTAGATGTGCTGCTCGCCTGCGAAAGGCGGCATCTCCTGGCCGAGCGCGAAATCCTTGCGCAGCGGATGCACGTCCGGCCAGTTGTCATGCAGCGCCACGCGGCGCGGATTGGGGTGCCCCGTGGCCTCCAGGCCGAACCAATCCTGAATCTCGCGCTCCTGCCAGTTCACCGCCGGCAGTTGCGCGGCGAGCGAAGGGAAACGCGGCTCCCCCGCCGGAATGGCCGCGCGCAGAATCAGGAAACCCGGATCTCCGGGCTGCTCGAACACGTAGTAGTTATAGAACACGCCCTCCGCCACCGTGCAATCTTCGGCGAACACGGTGACCACCCGCGCCTGGTAGCGATCCCGCAAATGGTCCACCGCGCCCGGTATATCGGCCGGCGCGATCTGGAAACACGCTTCGGCGGACGATTCGGTGGCGACCGGCGCCACGTGCTCTCCCAGCTTCTCGCGCAGGTCGCGCAGCAGCGAATGCATCATCGCTTAATCTCCCGTCACAATCCGCGCGGCGCCGCGGATCAGGTCGAGCAGCGGCGCCGGAAGCCAGAAGCCGATGGCGATCAGCACCGCACCCAGCACCACCAGCGAACTGTCGCGCCACGGCCGCCGCGGAGCCACGGGCGCCCCGGCGGGGCCCAGCACCAGGCTGCCCACGTGCAGCAGCGCGCCGGCGAACACGCCCGTGCCGAACAGGATGAACAGGCCTCCGGCGGCCGCGTGTCCACCCGCAAAGGCGGCGCGCACGATCACGAATTCGCTCTGGAACAGGCTGAACGGCGGCATCCCGATGATGGCCAGAATGGCCATCAGAAAAACCGCTCCGGTGAGCGGCATCACGCGCAGTACCCCGCCCTTGATTTTGTGGAACAGGTCCGTGTGGAAGTACTGGTAGACGTTGCCCGCGCAAAGGAACAGCAGCGATTTGGCCACGGTGTGAAACGTCATGTGCAGCATCAGCCCGAGGCAGGCCAGTTTCCCGCCAATGCCCAGCGCCGTCACCATGATGCCCGCATGGTCGATGGTGTGGTACGCCAGCAGCCGGCGGAAATTTTTCTGGACCAGCACGAAGGGGACCGAGATGCCCATGGAGAGCATGCCGAACAGCAGCAGCAGGCGGCCGGGATACTCCGTCCCCAGGCAGCGGCTGGTCAGCACGTAGAAGCGCACCAGCCCGTAGAGCGCGCAGTTCAGCATCACCGAAGAGAGAATGGCCGCCGAGGGAACCGGCGCTTCGCTGTACGCGTCCGGTTTCCAGGTATGCATGGGCGCGAGGCCGGCCTTGGTCCCGTAGCCCAGCAGCACGAGGACGAATGCCAGCCGCATGGCCGGCTTGTCGAGGAACGCGGCGCGGCCCGCCAGCACCGACCAGTTGAGCGAAGAGAGTTCGCCGGAGCCGGCCAGGTGTTGGGCCGAGTAGTACGCCACGATGGTGCCGAACAGCGCCATCGACAGTCCCACGCCGCCGATGATCGCGTACTTCCACGCCGCCTCGAGCGACGTCACCTTGCCGTAAAACGTCACCAGGAAAACCGAGGCCAGCGTGGTGGCCTCGATGGCCGCCCACATCACCCCCAGGTTGTTGGCCAGCACCACCGCCAGCATGGAGAAGACGAACAGCGGCGTCAGCGTGTAATATTTGCGGAGCTTGGCGGCAGGCTCGTCTTCGATAGCGCCGCTCTGTTCGTCGTCGCGCAGGTAGCCCACCGCATAGACCGCGCACACCAGCGCGATGGAGGTGGTCAGCAAAGCGACCAGCGCGCTCAGGTGGTCGGCATAGAGGAAATCGCCCCACAGCGATACCGTGCCCCGGCGCAGCACTTCGCCGGCCAGCACCAGCGCCAGCACGAAGGCGATGGCGAAGCCCGCGAGGTTGATCGCCTCCATCCACGCGCGCTTGCGGGCGAAGGCGGAGAGCGCTCCGGCGGCGAGCGGGACGAAGAGTAATGCGGCCAGGATCATCGCTAACCCCGCAGCCTCCGCAGCCGGCTCACGTCCATGGATTCGAACGTTTCGCGGATGCGGTATACCAGGATGCCCAGCACCAGCACCGCCACCAGCACGTCGAACAGCACGCCCAGCTCGACGATGAGAGGCATGCCGTAGGTCAGCGAAATGGCGGCCAGGAAGAGTCCGTTTTCCAGGCACAGCAGCGCCAGCACCTGGGTGAGCGCCTTGCGCCGGTTGATGGTCATGAAAAATCCGATCAGGAACAGCGAGATGGCCACCGCCAGGGCGTTGTGCCCCAGCGCGGCGACGCCCGCCTGTTCCGGCCGCTGGAACGATTCGGCGATGATGTAGCCCACCAGGGTGAGCCCGCCGGAGATCAGCACGGAGAGCGGCGCGTTGACGATCGGGTCGATTTCCCGGCGGATGCCGATGCGCTCCACCAGACGCTCGAGCAGGATGGGCACCAGGACGACTTTCACCAGCAGGGTGAGCCCCGCCGCGACATAAAGATGCGCCGCGTGGTTGAACCACGCGATGGTGAAAGCCATGGCGGCCAGCAGAAACGATTGTGCGGCGAAGATGCGGATGTTGGTGACGATCCACCGCTGGCCGGCCATGGCGATCTGCAGCACCAGCACCAGCGCGGCCATCAGGGTAACTACCTTGTCACCGAATTGCGGATCTTGAAAAGTGTGCATGAATATCCCGCGCGTCAGAACAGAAACGTCGATACCAGCGCCAGCGCCCCCAACGTGAAAGCCACGGCCAGCAACTCGGGCACGCGGAAGAAACGCATCTTGGCGTTGGTGGTCTCCACCAGAACGATGCAGACGGCGAGCGCCGCCAGTTTCAGCAGCAGCCAGCCGAGGCTGACCACGGCGCCCCACGCGGACCATTCCAGTTGCAGGCCGAAGGGCCAAAAGCTGTTGATCAGCAGCGTCATCAGCACCAGTTGTTTGATGGACGCGCCCCACTCGATCAGGGCCAGGTACGGTCCGGAATACTCCAGCACCATGGCTTCGTGAATCATGGTCAGCTCCAGGTGGGTGGCCGGGTTGTCCACTGGAATGCGGCCGGTCTCGGCGATGAGCACCACGAACAGCGCGGCGAAAGCCAGGATCTGGGCCGGCGCGAGGAATCGCCAGTTCTGCGCGATGGCGGTGCGCGCCACCTGGGAAAGCGCCGTCGAATTGGCGCCGATGGCAACGGTGAAGATGGCCAGCATCATGGCCGGCTCGGCCAGCGCCGCAATGGTCATCTCCCGGCTGCTGCCCAAGCCGCCGAACGAACTGCCCGTATCCAATCCGCCCAGCGCCAGAAAAAAGCGGCCCAGCCCCAGCAGGTACACGATGGCCAGCACGCCGCCGTAGAGGCCCAGGGGCGCGTCGGCGGAAACCATGGGGATCATCAGACCGGCCAGCGCGGTGGTGGTGAACACTATGTAAGGCGTCGCGGAGAAGATCCAGGACGCGGTGTCGGGCAGCACCATCCCCTTCTGGAACAGCTTGTGAATGTCGTAATACGGCTGGAGAATCCCCGGGCCGCGCCGCGTCTGCAAGCGGGCCTTGAGCGTCTTGATCAGGCCGCTCAGCAGCGGAGCGAGGACCAGCACCAGGACGAATTGCAACAGGGCGATCATCCCCGCACCTCGAACAGCAGCAGCAGTATGAGGGTGACGAAGATGTACGCCAGATAGGCGTGCACGCTGCCCGCCTGTATGGCCCGCATGCGCCGCGCCACGCCGAGAATCCAATCCTTCAAGGGACCATAGACATGCTTTTCGAAGGTGGGCTCGATCTCGCTCTCAAAATGAATCGCTTTGGGGTAGTAGGGCGAGACCTCGTATTCCGCCTGAATTTCGCGGCGCGGCCGGTACAGCACGGAAAAGATCAGGCGCAGCGGCTTGGAAAAGGCGGTGGCGGTGTACTCGTTGTCGGCGGTGAGGCCGGGCAAGCCGCAATCCCACACCGGGCCCGTGGAGCGGCGCTGCGAGCGCGCGAGGCGCGACACCAGGTACCCGGCCGCCGCACCGAGCGCCACCAGGAACAGAGCGATGCCCGCGGTGGAAACGGTGCCGCTGTGCGGCGCGCCGGCCGAGAGCGCGAAGCCGCGTCCGGCCACCAGCGAAGCACTGATGCGGATGCCCAGCGCCTGCTCGGTAATGGGGTCGAACACCTTCACAAACCAACTGGCGCCCAGGCCGAGCGCGATGCATGCGGCGGCCAGAATCCCCATGGCCGCCTGCATGGCGAGCGGCGCTTCCTTGGCCGAGCGAGCGGCGTCGCTGCGTGGAAGCGCCAGGAAGGGAATGGCAAAGGCCTTGACGAAACATGCTGCGGCCAGCGCGGCGGTGAGCGCCAGGAGCGATCCGGCAATGGGGAACATCAGGCGCGTGAGACTCTGCGTGGTTCCGAACCCGGCCAGCAGCGCCTGGTAGGTGAGCCATTCGCTAACGAAGCCGTTCAGCGGCGGCAGCCCGGAGATCGCCACGGCGCCGATCAGAAAAAACAGCGCGGTGGCCGGCATGCGGCGGATCAGCCCTCCCATGTGCTCCATGTTTCGCGTCCCGGTGGAGTGCAGCACCGAGCCCGCGCCCAGAAACAGGAGGCCCTTGAAGATGGCGTGGTTCAGCGTATGGTACAGGCCGGCGACCAGCGCGATGGCCGCCAGGTTGGCGTAGCCCAGCGCGCGAAACAGGAGCGCCGCGCCGAAGCCCATCAGGATGATGCCGATGTTTTCGATGCTGTGATAGGCCAGCAGCCGCTTCAGATCGTGCTCCATCAGCGCATAGAGCACGCCGACCAGCGCCGTGACCACGCCCGCCGCCAGCACCACGGTGCCGGCCCACAAAGGAGGCGCGCCGTAGAAGTCGAAGAATACGCGCGCCATGCCGTAAATGCCGGTCTTGATGACGATGCCCGACATCAACGCGGAGATGTTGCTGGGCGCGACGGGATGCGCATCGGGCAGCCAGATGTGCAGCGGCACCACGCCTGCTTTCACGCCGAACCCGAGGAAAAACAGCAGGAAGACGACGGCCTGCTGCGGCGCCGAGAGCCTTGACGCCAGCAGGTGGAAGCTCGCGAAATCCAGGTTGCCGGCCGCGGCCGCCAGCATCAGAAACGCCGCCAACAGCATCCCGGTGCCCGCGTGCGACATGATCAGGAAGAGCACGCCCGCGCTGCGCGCCTCTTCTTTCTCGTGCTCGAAAGTCACCAGGCAGAACGCCGTCAGCGCCATCACCTCCCACGCGATCAGGAAGAAGAACGCATTGGCCGCCGTGAAGACCAGCGTGAGACTGAGGAGCAGGAGATTGTAAAAAAACCCCATGGCGCCCAGGTTGCGGTGCTCCTCCATGTCTCGCAGGTAGTCGAGCGAGTAGAGGGAAATCGCGATCACCAGGAACGAGAGCGCCAGGTTGAAGTAGGAAGACAGCGGATCGAGGCGCACGGTCCATGGAAACAGGGCCGTCCCCAAGGGCAGGGTCCACACCGAAGCGCTGCCTCCTGAGAGAGCGGCGGCCGACGCGGCCAGTTGCACGACTCCGCCCAGCACCGGTAATCCGAAAGCCGCCAGGCGCGCCTTCTGCGGCCGTCGCCACGCCAGCAACGCCGCGGCCGCGCCGGCAAGATACACCAGCAGCCCCAACTGGAAGAGCGCCACGGGCAGTGGCATGTTCATCGCGGCCGCGCCTCGGCAACGATGCGCAGCGTGCTTGGCATAACATTAGAATATTCGATATTCGATGCGACGGCCATCTCAATGATCACCGTGGTGGAAAAGGCGCCGCGCTTTTCGCAGGAGGACGCCATTCGCCTGGCCGCGGAATTCTATGGCCTGCGAGTAACTGCCGAGGCTCTGACCAGCGAGCGCGATCAAAATTTTCGTCTCGGCGACGCCGCCGGAGCGCAGTTCGTCCTCAAGATCGCCAACGCCGGGGAAGCTGTCGAAGTGTTGGATCTGCAAAACCAGGCCATGCGGTTTCTTGCCGCGCGGGATACGGGACTCGCGTGGCCGCAGGTAGTCGCGGCGCGCTCGGGCGAATCGATTGTGGCGGTGGCCGGGCATTTCGTCCGGCTGCTCACCTGGGTGGAGGGCGAGTGCTTCGCCAGGATCCAACCGCGCTCCGCGCAACTGCTGTCGTCGCTCGGCGGCGCCCTCGCCAGCGTGGATGCCGCGCTCGAGCAGTTCTCCCATCCGGCCGCGCATCGCGCGTTTCACTGGGACCTGCGGCAGGCGGCCATGGCGCGTCCCCACCTGGAACTGCTGCCGGCCGCGCGGCGGCGCATGGTGGAGCCTTTCCTGGACGCCTGCGAGCGGCTGGAGTGGAACGAACTGCGTTCGAGCGTGATTTACGGCGATGCCAACGACCACAACATTTTGGTCGATGGCGCCGGGGAGCGCGTGGTGTCGTTCCTCGATTTCGGCGACATGGTGCACTCGGCCACGGTTTGCGACCTGGCCGTCGCGCTGGCCTACGTGATGCTCGACGAGCGGCAGCCCATCGCCGCCGCCGCACAGGTGGTGGCGGCATACCATGCCACGCGTCCGCTCACCGCGCCCGAGATCGGCGCGCTTTACACGCTGGCGGTGGGGCGGTTGTGCCTCAGCGTCTGCTACTCGGCGTGCCAGGCGCGGCGGGCGCCGGACAATGCGTACCTGAATATTTCGGAGGCGCCAGCGTGGGCGCTGCTCGAAAGGCTTACGGCGCTGCCGGCGGGCTGGGCGGACGATGTCGTTCGCCGCGCGTGCCGCCCCGCTGTGACCGCGGATCTCGTCGCCGCCCGCCGGGCGCACCTGGGCCCTTCGCTGAGCCTGGCGTACCGCGAGCCGCTGCACATGATTCGCGGGCGCGGGCCATACCTCTACGATGCGGGCGGCCGCGCTTATCTCGATTGCGTGAACAACGTGGCGCACGTGGGCCACTCGCATCCGCGCGTGGTGCGCGCCGCCAGCGAGCAGATGGCGCTGCTCAATACCAATACCCGATATCTCGACGAGCATCGGGCAAGCTATCTCGAGCGCCTCGCTGCGACTCTTCCGGAGCCATTGCGCGTGGTGTACCTGGTATGCAGCGGAAGCGAGGCGAACGAACTGGCGTGGCGGCTGGCGCGCGCCCATACCGGGGGCAGCCAGGCGATCGTGGTGGACGCCGCGTACCACGGCAACAGCAGCGCGCTGATCGACCTCAGCCCCTACAAGTTCAACGGGCCGGGCGGCCGCGGCCGGCCGGAACACGTGCGCGTGGTCACCATGCCCGATGTCTATCGCGGGCCGCACCGCGGGCCCGATGCCGGCGCGCGTTATGCCGCCGCGGTGGCGGAAGCGGTGCGGCAATGCGACGGGCTGGCGGCGTTCTTCTGCGAATCGGCGCTGGGCTGCGGCGGGCAAATCATTCTCCCCGCGGGGTACCTGCGCGAGGCGTTCGCCGCGGTGCGCGCCGCGGGTGGCGTGGCGGTGGCCGACGAAGTGCAAACCGGCTTCGGCCGCGCCGGCTCGCACTTCTGGATGTTCCAGACGCAGGGCGTGGTTCCCGACATCGTCACCATGGGCAAACCGATCGGCAACGGCCACCCCATGGGCGCAGTGGTCACCACGCCGGAGATCGCCGCATCATTCGCCAACGGGATGGAGTACTTCAACACCTTCGGCGGAAATCCGGTGTCGTGCGCCGTGGGCCTGGCGGTGCTGGACGTGATCCGCGACGAGGGCTTGCAGGCCAATGCGCGCGACACGGGCGGCTATCTGCAGCGCGGCCTGGTGGAGTTGGCCGGGCGGCACGCGTTGATCGGCGATGTGCGCGGCGTGGGCCTCTTCCTTGGCTGCGAACTGGTGCGCGGCCGCGAGACGCGGGAACCAGCGGCGGAGGCGGCGGCGGAGATGGTGGAGCGCATGAAGGACCGGGGCGTCCTGCTGAGCACCGACGGCCCCTCTCACAACGTGATCAAGATCAAGCCGCCGCTGGTTTTCTCGCGCGCCGACGCCGATTTGCTGCTGGAGCGGATGGATGAAGCGTTGCGGATGGATTCCCGATGAAGCTGGCCATTCTCGGGCTCGGATTTATGGGCAGCACACACGCGAAAGCGCTCGGCGCCGTACCCGGCGTGGAGCTCGCGGCGGTATTCAGCCGGGACGAGAAGAAGCTCGCGGGCGATCTCACCGGCGTCCGCGGCAACCTCGGAGGCCGCGGCGAGATGGCGGACTTCGCCGGTGTCCGCAAGTACCGCGAAGTGGAAGCGCTGCTCGCCGACCCGAAGATCGAGGCGGTGGACATCTGCCTGCCTACGTTCCTGCACGAAGAGGCGGCCATCGGGGCCATGCGCGCGGGCAAGCACGTGCTGGTGGAAAAGCCGATGGCGCTCGACGACTGGACCGCCGGGCGCATGCTGAGCCACGCCGCGAAGCATAGCCGCGTCCTGATGACGGCGCACGTGTTGCGCTTCTGGCCGGCGTACGTGGCGCTGCGACGGGCGGTCGAGCAGGGGCGGTGGGGCGCCATGCGCTCGGCGGTTTTTCGACGGCGGTGCGCCGCGCCGGGTTGGGGCGGTTGGTTGCGCGACCCGGCGCTGAGCGGCGGCGGCGCGTTCGACCTGCTGGTGCACGATGCCGATATGTGCCTGCACCTGTTCGGCAAGCCGGAGGTGCTTTCCGCCACCGGCTGCCGCGACGAGGCGGCGGGAATCGACTGCCTGCATGCGCAACTCTCGTATGCCGGCGGATCGGTGGTGCTGATCACCGGGGGATGGCACCACCCGGGCGCCTACCCGTTTTCCATGGAGTACACGGTGACGCTGGAGGGCGGAACGATCGAATGGGGCGGCGGCGAGCGCCCGCCGGCGATGTATCCGGCCGATGGGCCCGCGCAGGTTTTGGAATGCCCGGACTGCGATCCCTACGCCGCCGAGATTGCCTACTTCGCCGGGTGCTGCGGCGAGGGGACCGCGCCCGCGCTGTGCCCGCCGCGGGAATCCGCCGCGGCGGTGAGCCTGATGCTGCTGATGCTGGAATCGCGCGCGCGGAATGGACAGAAACTGGTATGCCGAGTCTGAAGCCGTTGGAACCGGGCGCGATGTTCTGGGCGGGGCGCGACAGCGTGGCCGGGATCCGTGCGCTGGGGGTGCGCTGCGGCCAACTGGGCGTGGGGAACGGCGTGGAGTTGAGCGGCGCCGCGGCGGCGCGCTGGAAGGCGGAACTCGCGCGCGAGCGTTTCACGCTGGTGACCGTCTTTGCGGCCTTCGAGGGCGAAAGCTACGCGGATATCCCCACGGTGCGGCGCACGGTGGGGTTCATCCCGCGGGAGACGCGGGAAGAGCGCGAGCGGCGCACCATGGAGGTGAGCGATTTCACGGCGGGGCTGGGGGTACGGAGCATTGCATGCCATATCGGATTCATTCCGGAGAACCGGTCCAATGCCGATCGCATCGCGGTGCGCGACATGGTGCGCCGGGTGTGCGAGCACGCCGCCGGCCACCGCCAGACCTTCGCGCTCGAAACCGGCCAGGAGACGGCGCAGGGGCTGCTGCACTTCATCGAGGATGTGAGCCGCCCGAATCTGCGCATCAACTTCGATCCCGCGAACATGATTCTGTATGGCACGGGAGAGCCTATACCGGCGCTACGCACGCTGGCGCCGCTGGTGGCGTCGGTGCACTGCAAGGACGGGGACTGGCCGCCGGAGAGGCCGCGGGGAGCGCTCGGGGTGGAACGGCGGCTGGGCGAAGGGTCGGTGGGGATTGCGCGGTTTGTCCGTACCCTGGCGGAGATTGGCTTTCGCGGGCCGCTCAACGTGGAGCGGGAAGCGGAGGATCCGGAAGAGCGGCTGCGCGATATCCGCAAGGCGGTCCAGTTGCTTCGCCTGGTGGCGCGGGGGGTCGGGGGCTAGCTATTTTATAGCTAGGGGACCCGCCGAGCGTGTCCATCTGGTCCCGCCGCGCGCAGCGCGGAGGCCGGGCTCCGGTTCACTTGCTGGCGACAAAGAACTCCGTGGAAGCGTCCCCGCACTGCAACAGAAACGTGCCGGTGACAGGCGCCTTGTTGCAGGTTGATCTGAATGATACCTTCGACCAAACCCAGTGCCGTCCCGGCGTAAATTATCGCGAGTGGCGATGAAGTCGTGACCGGCTGCAGCGGAGTGGGGAGCGGGGCGGCGGCGAGATGGCCGTCGCGGCCGGCTGGAGACGTCCGCCCCATCCCAGTGGCATAGAGAAGAACGATGGAGCCGGCCGGCGCCGGATTGGCCGGGGAATTGAGCGAGCCGTCCGGGTTGATTACCGCCACGTCTCGGGTACTCGTGCCGGGTAGGATCGCAGTGAACAGGCTGGGGGCTGTCTCCCGCATCGGAATGGGGAAGGCATCCGAGAGCGTGCCGTTGTATTCGACTTGCACCCGAACCTGGTCGCGGCCGTACATCGTAAATGGAACGATGGCGTTCACCTGCGCCGCGCCGGCGTACAATACCATGCCAGGCGCACCTTCGAACAGCACCCGAACTCCGGCGAGAGTGGTGGGCACAAGGCCGTCGGGGTCGAGGAGCGGTCCAACGCCGGCGGAGGGGCCGAGTCCGGCGCCACAGATGGAGATCAGCTCGCCCGGCGCAAAGTTCACGGTACCGCTGAAGCGAGGGAGTCCAGGTACAGGCAGAACCCCGGCGATTGCCGGCTGGGTACCGGCGGGGCAGGAGTTCGCGGGAAATTCGAGGATGCGGTGAAGATCGCGCTGCGACACAAACCGGTTCCGCTCAGTGTCGGCCGCCAGGGAGGTGGCACCGATCAGGTCGGGCAAAGAAGGATCAGCCGGCGAGCTCAGGTACTCGTCCAGATCGCGGTTATAGATCGTAACAAAAGCGCCGTCCGCGGACATTTGCTTGACACGGCCAAGCGAATCGGCGATGTAGATGCCGCCCCCCGGGCCGCCCGCGACGCTTGTAATAAACGTTCCCAGGAGCGAGGGTGCGCCTCCGAGCGCGGGCGGAACCCCGTCGCCGTCTGGATTCAATTGAAGAATGAACGCACTATTGCTAAACGGATCCGTGGGAATCAGCAAGTTACCGGACGAATCGAGACCGAGGCCATGATATTCACTGATGCCGCCGATAGTCCGGGAATCGTAGACCGTTTCCAGCAGACCGTCCGGTGTAATCCGGACCACGATCTCATGACCGCCGGAAACTTGGCTCATCGTCGCTACATATGTATTGCCGTTCGGATGTACGACCAGACCGTTGGGGCGCAGGGTGACGGACGTTGCGGCGACAGCTCCCTGCCCGACCGCCGGCAAAGGTTGAAAACCCCCTCCGGCAATAGTCGTCACCGTGCCGTCCGAGGTCACCTTGCGAACCAACCGCCCAGAAAAATCGGCAATGAAGAGATTGCCCGCCGAATCGACGCCCGCACCCGGCGGTCCCTGAGCCGACGCGACCTTCTGGATGTATCCGTCTTGAATCTTGACGACTCGTTGGTTTTGGTAATCGGCGGCATACACCGCGCCGCCGGGGCCTGTGGTGATGCCCAGGGGTGAATGCAGCACCGGCGCATTGGCGGCGCCGCTGCTCGCCGGGCCGCCGAAGCGCTCCCGTCCGGCGTACGGCTCGAAGCTGGCGGCGGTCTGTGCTACCCGGTACACGATGTCGCTCCTCGCGGCGCTGCCATTCCCGACGCCGCTGAGGTAGATCCGGCCTTGGGCGTCCACCGCGACGTAGGCGCTTATCTGGTCGGCGAGGAGTTCCAGAGTGGTTCCGTCGGGAATCAGCCGGAGCAGGCTGAAACTCGGAATGAGCAAGGACCCGTCGGGAGCAGAGCGACATTTCCGGGCGCCGACCCGAGCGGGCTCAAGGCTGGCGCGGGGTATTTCGGAAGCGAAGGATTTGAGTTTGTAGTTCCCGCGATCGTGGTTATGGTGCCGTCCGGGGCAACGCGGCGCACCAGGTTGTTGTTTGTATCTGCAATGTAAATCGTGCCATCGGGACCCACGGCCAGCCCCTTTGGCCGCAGTAGGTGAGCGCTGGTTGCAGGGCCGCCATCCCCGCCCGAACAGCAACCCGGAAGGGTAGCTGCGGGGTTCCGTGTTCCGGCCACCGTGGTGATCGTGCCCTGGAGGTCGACCTTGCGGATGCGGTCGTTGTCCGTGTCGGCGAAGAAGAGCGCTCCAGACGAATCCAGGGCCATGCCGGATGGGGAGCGGAGTTCCGCTTCCACAGCCGGTCCGCGGTCGCCGCTGAAGCCGGGATGGCCCGTGCCGACCACGGCGGTAATGTGCCCGTCGCCGTCGACCAGGCGAATCCTGTGATTGCCGGTAGCGGCGACGTAGAACGATCCATCGGCCGCCGCCAACACTGCTTCGGGCGCCGAGAGCGAGGCGGCCACAGCGGTGCCGCCGTCACCGCCCGATCCGGGTGTCCCGTTTCCCGCTACGGTGACGATCGTCCCATCGGAACCTACCCGGCGGATGCGATGGTTGCGAGTATCCGCGATATAGAGGTTTCCCGCGGAATCCACGCCGAGGCCATGCGGAGCGAACAAATATGCCGAAGCCGCGGGTCCGGAATCGCCGGTTTGCGATGGATCGGGCCCCGCGACAACCTGGAATGGGCACGGTCTCTGGCCCTCGGCAAGCGCGGCCGCTATGGCAAGCAGGAGAGCCAGTATCAATTGAAGACCCTTAACTCTCACATAGGCGAGTCTAACAGATTGCCACACTTAGTCGGCGTCAAACAATAAGCTGGACAAATGTTTGAGGCGAGCGTATTCTAAGGTGGATGATCAGGTCCACGCGAGGGCGGTCTGTTTCGGGAGCTGAGAGGCGATGGCTGAAGGTTTTCGGCACCTTGAATGAACTTCAGGCGAGGCTGTTCGCCGCAGATAAAGCACTGGATTTGGGGCGTGGCGGCATAAGTCGGCTGGCGGCTTTGACGGGGCTGTCCCGGACGACGATTACGA
>JAIQEX010000134.1 GCA_020073615.1 Terriglobia bacterium | reverse complement strand
ACCGCTCCAAGCCCAGGTATCGCCGCGCCGTGGTCGGGTCCATCCCCGCTTTCGACGCTGCAATCTCTTGATTCTTCTCTGTGTTCGACAACTTTCTGAGCCTCCTCACCTGCTCGTCCGTGACCATCCCTTGGCGCTCGGTGAGCGCGATTCTCGATGGTCACATTAGTTGTCGTCGAGCGGGAGTTTTAATTGTCGTCAGCCGGGAGTTCTAATTGTCGCCGAACATGGCGCCGATCCCCAGCGCCAGGGCGGCTACCGCGGTCACGGTGTACGAGGGGCTCTTGCGGAGCACGCGAACGGCCTATCGGAGATCGTCGCCTGGCGTGAGGTGCCCTCCAGACTGGCTAGCCTTTCATTGCTCTTCCTTGGTACCGGGAAAGGAGCCTCCTTTTGGTGGAGCCGCTCGACGGCGCTCGTCTGAGCTCTAATGGGGGAGGCGCCACAGCAGGAAGCCGGCGATGGTCTTAGCGTCTTCGATCCTCCCGGCGCGGATCATGGTGGACATTTCGCGGCGGGTGAACCAGCGGGTTTCGATGCGCTCGTCGTCCATGGGGGTAGCCTGGCCGGCGGTGAGATTGGTGGCGAGGTAGATGGTCATGCGCTCGGCCACGTAGCCGGGACTGACCCAAAAGGAAGCCAGCTTGCGCCAGGTGCGCGCGCGATAGCCGGTCTCTTCGATCAGCTCGCGGCGGGCGGCCTGAAGCGGTTTTTCGCCGGGATCCAGGCGGCCGGCGGGCAGCTCCCAGAGGTATTTTCCGGCGGGCAGGCGGTATTGCCGCACCAGCAGCACGCGGCTCTTCTCGTCGACCGCCATCATCACGGCGGAGCCAACGTGGCGCACCACCGACCGGTTGATTTCGAAGCCGGAGCGGGGATCCCGGGCACGGTCTTCGGTGACGCGGAACAGCTTGCACTTGTACACTTCGCGGGAGGAAACGATTTTCATGAGTGGGCTCGCAGCGCGGCGGCAAACTGCTCCACGGGCAGGGTGTTCATGACGTCGGCCGGCTCCAGCCAGCCGCGGCGCGCGGTGACGATGCCGTAGCGGATGGAATCGAGGTGCTTGGGGTGGTGCGCGTCGGTGGAGATGGTGAAGCGCGCACCCTTGGCGCGGGCTGCACGGACCAGCGCGCCGTTGAGATCGAGCCGTTCCGGGCTGGCGTTGATCTCCAGCCAGACGCCGCGGCGCACGGCTTCTTCCACGATGCGCTCGAAATCGAAGGGGAAGGGATCGCGATGCAGGAGCATGCGTCCGGTGGGGTGGCCCAGCACGCGCAGGTGCGGGCAGGAGAGGGCGCGCAGCAGGCGATCGGTCATTTCGGCCGCCTCCATATTCATGTGGCTGTGCACGCTGCCGACGACGAGGTCGAGCTCGGCCAGGGCGTCATCGGCCAGATCCATGGCGCCGTCCTTGAGAATGTCGCACTCGATGCCGGAGAAGACGCGGATGCCGAGCCCGTTGCGGTTGATCTCGCGCACCTGCTTCGCGAAAGCGACGGCGCGCTTCTCGTCGAGCCCGTTGGCCATGGCGAGGGCCTTGGAGTGGTCGGTGATGGCGATGTACTGGTAGCCGCGGCGGCGGGCGGCTTCGGCCATCTCTTCGAGGGTGGCGCGGCCATCGGTCTCGGTGGTGTGCATGTGCAGGTCGCCGCAGATGTGTTTCTCTTCGACCAGCTCGGGGAGGCGTCCCTCGGCGGCGGCTTCGATTTCGCCGCAATTCTCGCGGAGCTCGGGCGGGATCCACGCCAGACCGAGCGCCTGGTAGACGCCGTCTTCCGTCTCGCCCGCGACTTTACAGTCGTCCGCGACGCGGAACAGGCCGTATTCGCTGAGCTTGAGACCCATCTTCACGGCGCGCGTGCGGATGGCGACGTTATGGTCCTTGCTGCCGGTGAAATACTGCATGGCCGCGCCGAAAGTGTCGGGCGGGAGAGCGCGCACATCCACCTGCAAGCCCTCGTGGCCGACTTTGGCGCTGGCCTTGTTTTCGCCGCGCCCGAGGACTTCGGTGACGCGCGGCCCCGCGATGAAGCGCTCGAGCGCGGCGGTGGCTGCAGGGCCGGTGACCAGGAGGTCGAGATCGCCCACCGTTTCGCGGCCGCGCCGCAGGCTGCCGGCGGGGGTCACGGAGTCCACTCCCTCGACCTGCCGCAGCTCGCCGATCAACTCCGCGGCCACGCCTTCGGCATAGCTTAACAGGTAGCGGCCGCTGCGCTGGCGGTACTGCGCGATGGAGCGCAGCACCTTCTCTTCCAGGCGGGCGCCCATACGCGGGAGCACGCGCAGCTTCTGCTCCTGGCAGAGGCGCTCGAGCTCGTCGATGGTGCTGATACGGTAGTGCTCGAAGATGAGCGCGATGCCTTTGGGGCCGAGGCCTTGAATCTTGAGGAACTCGAGCGCGGTGGGCGGGAAACGCTGCAGGAGCAGATCGCGGCGCTCGCAGGAGCGGCGCTCGACGATCTCCGCCAGGACGGTGGCCAGGCCTTTGCCGATGCCCGGGATATCGGTGACCTTGCGCGCGGGATCGCGCAGGATGGCAGCGATGCGCTCGGGGTATCCTTCGACCGCGGTGGCGCCGTTGCGATAGCTGCGGATGCGGAAGGAGTCTTCGCCGGCGATCTCCATCAGGTCGGCGGTCTCCCAGAGCACGCGCGCGATTTCCTTGTTCTCCAAAGGGGGAGCCTCGATTCAATTGTAGCGGCGGCGGGGCCGGCGGGAATGCCCACGGCGGGCGCGCTTATGCCACCCTGAAGGTTTCATGCCCGAGGGATCGTACCTGTACTGCGACGTAAGCCTGCCGGTGCCGCTCGATCAGCCGTTCACGTACGCGCTGCCGGAGACGCTGCGGCATCGCGTGCGGGCGGGCAGCCGCGTGGTGGTGCCGTTCGGGCCGCGCAAACTGACGGGGGTGATCCTGCGCTGCCACGACGAACCGCCGGCGGTGGCGACGCGCGAGGCGCTGCGGCTGATCGACGCCGAGCCGGTGCTGGGCGCGGAATTGCTGGCGCTGGGGCGGTGGATCGCGGGCTACTACTGCGCGCCGCTGGGCGATGTGCTGCGCGGCATGCTGCCGCTGGCGTCGGAGATCCGGCGGGGCAAGATCTGGTCGCTGACCGATGCCGGCCGCGACGCCGCGCGGCAGCTTCTGCTCGATTCGGCGCCCGACGACCCGGTGGCGCAGATCCTGCGCATGCTGGAAAGGCGGCCGCTCTCGGCGGCGTATCTCGCCAAGTCGCTGCCGCTGGCGGATAAGGCGGTGCGCTCGCTCGAACGCAAGGGGTTCATCGTGGCCGAACAAGTGCAGACGGAACGCGATCCGCTGCGCGCGCCGGCGGAGCGGCTGCGTGTGGAATTGGCCGGCGCGGCGGGCGAGCGCAAGCTGAACAAGCCCGAGCGGGAGCTGCGCGCGTTCCTGGAGCTGCATCCGGGCTCGCACAATCTGAAGGATCTGGAAGACGCGGTGAAGAACGCGAGCCTGGCGGCGCGCTCCCTGGCGCGCAAAGGGCTGGTATCGCTGAAGCCGGAAACCGCGGCCATGGCCGCCGGAACGATGCGCGCGCCGCACACGCTGAACGCGGCGCAGCAGGCGGCCTTCGAGCGGATCCGCGAGGCGATCCACGCGCGGCAGTTCGCCACGTTCCTGCTCCATGGCGTGACCGGATCGGGCAAGACGGAGGTGTATCTCAAAGCCATCGAGGAGGCGCTCGAGCGGGGCCGGAGCGCGCTGCTGCTGGTGCCCGAGATCGCGCTGACGCCGGCCATGGCGGGCCAGTTCTTCTCGCGCTTCGGCGACCGCGTGGCCATTCTGCACAGCGCGTTCACCGATGTCGAGCGCACCGAACAGTGGCGGCGCATCCGTTCCGGCGCGGCTTCGGTGGTGGTGGGGACGCGCTCGGGCGTATTCGCACCGGTGCGCAACCTGGGGCTGATCGTGGTGGACGAAGAGCACGACGGCAGCTACAAGCAGGAGGAGACGCCGCGCTACAACGGGCGCGACGTAGCGGTGGTGCGGGCGCAGGCGGCGGGCGCCTGCGTGGTGCTGGGCTCGGCCACCCCCAGCCTGGAGAGCCGCTACAACGCGGAGCGCGGCAAGTACACGCTGCTGGAGCTGCCGGGGCGCATTGAGGAGCGGCCCATGCCGACGGTGGCGCTGATCGATATGCGGCAGGAGTTTCTGGAAACGCGGCAGCAGGCGACGTTCTCGCGGAAGCTGCTGGAGGCCATCGGCGGGCGCCTGGAAAACGGCGAGCAGACCATCGTGCTGCTGAACCGGCGCGGCTTTTCCAGCTTCCTGGCGTGCCGCTCCTGCGGCAAGCGCGTGGAATGCATCAACTGCTCGGTGACCCTGACCTTTCACAAGCGCGACCGGCGCCTGCTGTGCCACTACTGCGGCTATGCCGCCAAGGTGCCGGGCGTCTGCCCCGAGTGCGCGAGCGAGCATATTTACTTCCTGGGGGTGGGATCGGAGCGCGTGGAGGAAGAGCTGCATCGCGCTTTCCCGGCGGCGCGCATCGCGCGGCTGGACCGCGATACGGTCACCGGCAAGCGGCACTACGAGACCATCCTGCACGATTTCCGGGAAGGTCACTACGACGTGCTGGTGGGCACGCAGATGATCGCCAAGGGACACGATATTCCCAATGTGACGCTGGTGGGCGTGGTGTCGGCGGACGTGGGGCTGTCGATGCCCGATTTTCGCGCGGCGGAGCGCACCTTCCAACTGCTCACGCAGGTGGCGGGGAGGGCCGGCCGCGGCAACGTGCCCGGCATGGTGCTGATTCAGACCATCAATCCCGATCACTACGCGGTGCGCATGGCCGCGGCGCAGGACTACCAGGAGTTTTACGAAAAGGAGCTGAGCTTTCGCCGCATGATGCACTACCCGCCGTTCAGCGCCATGGCCAACGTGCTGGTGCGCAGCGAAAAAAAGGAGATGGCCATGCGCATGAGTGCCGAGCTGGGCCTGCTGCTGGCGCCGCCGCCGGAGAAACTGCGGGTGCTGGGGCCGGCCGAGGCTCCGGTGCCGCGGCTGAAGAACGAATACCGCTATCAGTTTCTGATCAAGGCGGCCAGCCGCAAGACGCTGAACGAATTGCTGCAACGGATCCGCGTGTTCGCGCGCGAGAGCAAATGGGGCGCGACGGCGCTGGTAATCGACGTGGACCCGCTCTCGTTGATGTAGGCGCAGACGTTTACTTGCCGCTCAGAAACTCCTCCACGCGTGCCAGGGTCCGCTTCGGCGCCTCGCCGGATGCATCCAGGACCGCCACCCCGATCTGCAGCTTGGGGTGCACGGCTTTGCCGTCTTTCAGGCAGGCATAATCCCCGGAGAGATGCTCCGCGATCCACTTGGCCTTGGCCATGGCCTCGGGATTGGCCAGGGCCAGGATGCCCACGAATTCTTCCTCCCGCCATCGCCCGAGAACGGTATCGGGCGGCAGACTGTTCCGCAGGCGCCTGGCGAATGCGCCCGCCAGCTCCGCGGCCACGCCGGCACTGAAGCGGCGTTCCGCGAGGCGCAAGCCCGGCACTTTGAGGAGCAGCAGGCGGCATTCGCGGCCGGGCGCGGAGCGGATCAGATCCTCCACCTCGCCGCGATTGAGCAGCCTGGTCACGCCGTCGATGGAAGCGGCCGTTTCCAGGGCGTCTATGCGCTTGTGCAGCACCCGGATTTCCACCAGGAACTGCGTCACCGTGAGCTGATGTTGTTGCCGGATCTGCTCCACGCTCTGCTCGATGGCCTCGGCGGCGGCCAGCACCACCTCGCGCACCGCGGTGGCATGCGGGGAGTCCGAGATTTCGCGCAGGCGGCCGAGCGCTCCGTGCAGCAGGAACTCCTGGTCGCCGTCGGTCTGCGCCATGGAATCGAGTATTTTCTGGAGAGCGTCGGCCGCCCCGGCGAGTTCTTCGCGGAGCTCCTTCAAATACTGCGCAGCCTTGCCGCGATAATCGCGCAGCAGCCCGCGCAGCGTGGCACGGCTTCGCTCGAGGACCTCCGGCGTACCGGCAGCTACCTCGCCGGCCAGCGCGGTCAGATACTGGCGATGCGGCCCGGTGATGCCATCGTCCAGCTCAATGGCATAGTCGGCGACGTTCCTGATCGCACTCAGATAGCAATCGAGCGCCTGGTCGCGCAGTTGATGGCACCGTTGCAGCTCGGTAAGCGAATTCTGAATCGAGATCATAGGGGGGTCCAAAGCCCACCGAAAGATAATGATCGGCAGGGAACGGGAATCTCATTAACCTCTTGATTTTCTCTTTTTATTCGCCCACAATAGGAGCGGGGGGCACAGGAGCCATATGGCGTTGACCAAGCGGCAAAAAGAGGTGCTCGATTTCATCGCCGGTTTCGTGGAAGAAAACGGCTATTGTCCCAGCTACGAAGAGATCGCCGGGGGACTTCGCCTGGCATCGCTGGCCACGGTACACAAGCACATTTCGGTGCTGGAAGGGAAGAACTACCTGAAGCGGGGGTTCAACCAGAGCCGTTCGCTGGAGCTGACGGCCAAGTACCAGCCGGAGCATCGGCGCCCGAAAGCGGCGCTGGAGATTCCGTTGGCGGGGCGCATCGCGGCGGGCGCGCCGGTGGAGGCGGTGGAGCAGCGCGAGGTGCTGAGCTTCGCCGATTTCGCGGGCGACGGCAACACATTCGCGCTCGAAGTGCGCGGCAATTCGATGATCGACGACCACATCTGCGACGGCGATTTCATCCTGCTGGAGCGCACCGCCGAGGCGCGCGACGGCGATATCGTGGTAGCGCTAGTGGGCGGCAGCGAAACCACGCTCAAGCGGTTTTACCGGGAGCCCGGAGATCTGGTGCGCTTGCAGCCGGCAAACAGCACGCTCGGACCGATTGTGGTTCCCGCTCGGGATGTGGCGATACAGGGGCGCCTGCTGGCCGTGTTACGGAAGTACCGGTGACGGTCAGGCGGTGACGGGACTGGCGAGCGTTTCGCGCTCGGCGCGCAACTCCTGCTCGGCGCGCAGCCAGTCCTCTTCGGGGGAACCGCCCTGGAAGCCGCGAGCTTCCCAATAAGAGTGGGCCCGCTGTGCAATCTCTTCTTCGGTCGGCTCGGCGATGGAGACCGGTGTCTCCACGGTAGTGGTGGAATGGGAAGCGTGGGTCGCGGCCGGAACCCTGCGGCGGGTGGGCGCGGCGCCCGTACCGGCGGATAACATGCTGCTCTCGGAGTTGCGCTTTCTGGCCATTTGGTAGATAATTTCCCCTCTTCGAGTAAGATTCTCCATTATTTTATCTCTTTCCAGGATGCAGCGCATATTAAAAATTTCTATCAGGTCGATCACCAAAGTGTGTTTTCGGACGGTAGGGTCCGGGTGGTGTATATTGGGGGTAGATTGCGAGCAAGCCTAACTCCGGCGATCGCGCTTGCGCTCCTCGCGCAGGCGGCTCCCGCGGCACCGACCGTGGTGGCGGTGAACGTGGATGGCGTGGTGCACCCGATCACCACCGAAATCGTGGGCAGCGCCATCGCGCAGGCCAAAAGGGAGAACGCATCGCTCCTCATCGTGCGCCTGAACACACCGGGCGGCCTGATGGACGCCATGCGCGCGATCATCGAGGAGATGGCAGCCTCGCCGGTTCCGGTGGCCACCTACGTAACGCCCAGCGGGGGGCGCGCGGCCTCGGCGGGCTTCTTCCTGCTGGAGGCGGGCGACATCGCGGCCATGGCGCCGGGAACCAACACGGGCGCGGCGCATCCCGTGGCCATGGGCGTGGAGATGGACGCGGTGATGACGCAGAAAGTGGTCAACGATGCGGCGGCGTACCTGCGCAGCATTTGCGACAAGCGGGGGCGCAACAGCGCGCTGGCCGAGACCGCCGTCCGGGAGAGCAAATCGTTCAGCGAGCGCGAGGCGCTGGACCAGCACCTGGTGGATCTGATCGCGCCCGGCGAGCAGCAACTGCTGGCTGCCTTGGATGGGCGTGTCGTCACCCGCTTCGACGGCAGCAGCCAGACCCTGCACACCGCCGGCGCCGCCATTGAGGTCTACGAAAAGTCGCTTCGACAAAAGATCATCGCGGCCATTGCCGATCCCAATATCGCGCTGGTGCTGCTGGTGGTGGGCGCGCTGTGCATCTACATCGAGTTTTCGTCGCCGGGGCTGATCGCGCCGGGCGTGGTGGGCGCCATCCTGGTGCTGCTGGGGCTTTCGGCCATCTCGGTGCTGCCCATCAACTGGCTGGGGGCGGCGCTGCTGCTGCTGGCGTTCACGCTGTTCGCGCTCGAGGCCAAGTTCACGTCGCACGGCGTTTTGGGCGCGGGAGGCACGGTAGCCATGGTGTTGGGCGCAGTAATGCTCATCAACAGCCCGTTCCCCGAGATGCGCGTTCACTGGGGGACGGCCATCGCGCTGGCGGTGCCGTTTTCCGCCATCACGGTGCTGCTGCTTTCGCTCGCCGTGCGCGCGCGGCGCGGCAAAGTGGGGACGGGGCGCGAGGGCATGATCGGGGAGACGGGCGCCGCCATTACGGAGTTGTCGCCGGAGGGCAAGGTATTCGTCCACGGCGAGTATTGGGACGCGGTGTCGGCGCAGCCGGTCGCCGCCGGCGCGCGCGTCCGGGTCACGGCCATCGAGAGATTGAAGCTCACGGTAGAACCGGTTCCGGATCGAACAGGAGGCTGAAATGGTCGACTTCACCAGCTTCACCACCATCATCGTGGTGATCGTCATCGTGTACCTGCTCAGTTCCATCAAGATTCTGCGGGAGTATGAGCGCGGAGTGATTTTCCGGCTCGGCCGCCTGCTGGATCAGCCCAAGGGCCCCGGCATCATCCTGGTCTTCGCGCCCATCGACCGCATCGTGCGCGTTTCGCTGCGCATCGACACCCTCGAGGTGCCCTCGCAGGACGTGGTGACGCGCGACAACGTCACAGTGAAGGTCAACGCGGTAATCTATTTCCGCGTGATCGATCCGCGCCTGGCGATCGTGGAGGTCTCCAATTTCCTCTACGCCACGTCGCAACTGGCGCAGACCACGCTGCGCAGCGTACTGGGCGAAGTGGACCTGGACACCTTGTTGAGCCAGCGCGAAAAGCTGAACGTGCGGCTGCAATCGATCCTCGATCAGCACACCTCGCCCTGGGGCGTAAAGGTGACCATGGTGGAGGTCAAGCAGGTGGACCTGGCTGAATCGATGATCCGCGTGATCGCGCGGCAGGCCGAGGCGGAGCGCGAGCGGCGCGCCAAGATCATCCACGCCGAGGGCGAGTACACGGCGGCGGAGAAACTGGCCATGGCCGCGGAGGTGATCCAGAAACAACCGGCGGCGCTGCAATTGCGGTATCTGCAGACGCTGGTCGAGATCGGCACGGAAAAGAACACTACCATCGTGTTCCCCCTGCCACTGGATATAATTTCATCGTTGGGGCGCGCCCTGGACCGCATAGGCGACAAGCAATCGTAGGACATGAGAAACAACGAAACCGGCGAATTCGAACTGGTGGTGGGAAACCGGCAACTGCTGAGCGGCTTCTTCATCGGGGTGGTGTTGCTGGCGGTGGTGTTCGCCATGGGATACGTGGTGGGGCAGAGCTCTCCGCGGACGGCCAAGCTGGCCGTTGAAGCGGCCGCGGGCGCGCCGGCGGCGGTAGCGGAGACGCGGCCGAAGCCCGCCTCCCCGGCGGCGCCGCCCCCCGTGGCAGCGGCCCCGCAACCACCCGTCGAGACCGCGGCCCCGGCCGACGAGAAGCCGCAGCCTTCCACGCAACCCGCGCGCGATGCGCAGGAGACGCCTCCGGCAGCCGCGGCGCCGGCGGCGGCGGCGTCCGCCCTGGTGCCCCAGGCTGAACTGCCGGCGGGCTCCTTCTGGCAGTTGTCCGCGGTGAGGCCCCCGGCCGCCGAAGTCATGCGGCAGACCTTGCGGGACAAGGGTTTCCCGGTGCTGCTGAGCCCCGCGCCTAACAACCTGGTGCGCGTGCTGGTGGGGCCTTACACCGACACGGCCACCATGGGCCGCGCCAAAATGGATCTGGAAAAGGCCGGATTCCCCACTCCGATTAAGAAGTAGCGTGAGCGACACCCTGGTACAGATCGGCAACCGGCCCGCCGCCCCGCGCCTTCCGGAATGGGCGCGCAAGAGCCGCACCCATTTCGCCTCGCTCAACCGCCTGAAGAGCGAGTTGCGGCGGCTGCACCTGCACACCGTCTGCGAATCGGCGCGCTGCCCGAACATCCACGAATGCTTCCATCGCGGCGCCGCCACGTTCATGATTCTGGGCGAGCGGTGCACGCGCGGCTGCGGCTTCTGCTCGGTGCCGAAATTCAATCCCGCGCGCGATGCCATGCCGCTCGACCCCGCCGAGCCGGCCCACGTGGGGCGCATGGCCGCGCAAATGCAACTACGCTACGTGGTGATCACCAGCGTCAACCGCGACGACCTGGAAGACGGCGGCTCGCGCCACTTCGCCGAGACCGTGCGCGAAGTGCGCCGCGCCCTTCCCCAGGCGCGCGTGGAAGTGCTGACGCCCGATTTCTGCGGCGATCTCGCCGCCGTGGCGCGGGTACTTGACGCCGCGCCCGACGTGTTCAATCACAACCTGGAGACCGTGCCGCGCCTCTACCGCCGCGTGCGCCCGCAGGCCCGCTACCGGCAGTCGCTCGAGGTGCTGGCGTTCGCGCGGCGCTACCGGGCGGGCGGGCTCACGAAATCCGGCTTTATGGTGGGGCTGGGCGAAACCGAAGAGGAAGTGCGCGCGCTGCTGCGGGACCTGCGCGCCGCGGGAACCGATATCGCCACCATCGGGCAATACCTGCAGCCCACGCGGCGCAACCTGCCGGTGGCGGCGTTCATCGAGCCGCGCCAGTTTGCGGCGTACCGCGATTACGGCCTCTCGCTCGGGTTCAAGATGGTGTTCAGCGGGCCCCTGGTGCGCAGTTCCTACATGGCCGATGCGGTGAGCGAAGAAGCCGGCCGCGCGTTGTGCTGAACGGCCTGCTGGCGCTGCTGTCGGCGGCGCTGCTAGTCCTCATCTTCCCGCGATTCCACATCGTCTGGCTCGCCCCCGTGGCGCTGGCGCCGCTGCTGGTGGCCCTGGCGCGCGAGCCGCGGCCTGGGCGCCGCTTTCTTCTCGGATGGGGCGCGGGCGTGGTCTATTGGTTCGGCGTCTGCTACTGGATCCAGTTCGTGCTGGCGTTTCACGGCGGCCTGGGCGAGCTCGCCGGATGGGCCGTTTTCCTGCTGTTCGCAGTCATCAAAGCGCTGCATATGGGCTGTTTCGCGCTGCTGGCCGGAATCCTGGTGCGCCGCTGGTGGGCGGCGCCGGCGGTGGCGGCGCTGTGGGTGGCGGTGGAGGCGACGCACGGGTTCCTCGGCTTTGCGTGGCTGGCCCTGGGCAACGCCGGAATCGACATGGCCATTCCCCTGCGCCTGGCGCCCTTCACGGGTGTCTACGGGCTCTCGTTCGTCTTCGCCATGATGGCCACCGCGCTGGCGCTGGCGGTTCTGCGGAGGCCGCGGCGCGAGCTGCTGTGGCTGGCCGCGCTGCTGCCGCTGGCCTTGTTGCCGCACCTGCCGCCGTCCTTGCCCGGCCGGGATACCGCGCTGCTGGCGCAGCCCAACATCTCCGAGACCGAGCAATGGACGCCCGAATCGCTCGATCGCATGGAGCGCAGCCAGATGGCGCTGACGTTGCGCGGCGTGCTCGAGGAGACCAGGCATCCGCCTTCGATCGTGGTGTGGCCCGAAGTGCCGGCGCCGCTTTATTATGACGAGGACGAGCGCTTCCGCAGCTACGCCAACACCCTGGCGCGGGTGTCCCATGCCTGGCTGCTGGTAGGCGTGGTGGCGCACGCCCCCTCGGGCGCGCCGCTCAATTCCGCCACCCTGGTTTCGCCCGCCGGCGTGGCCGTCAGCCGCTATGACAAGGTGAACCTGGTGCCGTTCGGCGAATACGTGCCGTGGCCGTTCGGCGCGCTGGCCAACAAGGTGTCCAACGAAGTGGGCGATTTCGCGGCGGGCAAGCGCGTGGTGGTGTCCCCCGTGGACGGCCATAAAATCGGCGCCTTCATCTGCTACGAATCGGTCTTTCCCAATTTCGTGCGCCGCTTCGCCGCCGCGGGCGCGGAGGTGCTGTTCAACATTTCCAACGACGGCTGGTTCGGCAAGAGCGCGGCGCGCCTGCAGCACCTGGAACTCGTGCGCATGCGCGCGGTGGAGAACCGCCGCTGGATCCTGCGCTCCACCAACGACGGCATTACCGCCACCATCGACTCGGCCGGCCGCCTGCGCGGTTCGCTCCCGCTGTTTGTGGAGGCGACCTCCTACACCGGGTTCAGCTACATTCCCGAGAAGACCGTGTACACGCGATTCGGCGACTGGTTCGCGGCCTTATGCGGAGCGGTGGCCATCGTGTGCCTGGTGGCGGAGAGAGCGATCTAACAGACAATGCTGTTCACTTAAGGAGTCGGAGGCGGCGAGCCGCCATTCTTGGCCGGCCGAAATGCCTGGTAAAGGCCCATGAGGTTCCCTAACAGGGTTTGAGATGATCAAATCGGTGCGCGCTTTCCGGCCATGTGGCCGGCTCAGAGCGTAACGGCCGCAAGCAGGCTCGGCACTACCGCCGTCGATGGGGTGTTCTACGGTTGGTGTTCTACGGTTGGTTGCGGCTTGCGCTTAGGCTCGAAATAGACGTTGTTTGTGTTATGCCCGAGTTCATCAAAAGAGTGTGTGTATACCTGAACCTCAAACTCCTTCCGGATTTCCTCATATAACGAGTACGGTTCCAACTCCCGGCGGGAGAGCATGATGATGTCCTGCAAGTACACGGGCGTCCCCGCCTGCTCGAACAGCTTACGCCGCCCTGCCTTGCAGCGCTCGATTTCCGTGGCGGTGAAGTCGCCGCACTTCGCGAACATGACGAATACGTCCCACGGGCCACCGTCCAGGGCCCGGGCAAGGGTGGTCAGCTTCCGGACGTCCTCCGCGGTGATTTCGCCACCGGCATCCTTGCATTCGCCAATGATGAGCGTCAGCGGCTCCCCGGATCGTAGGCTACCGGGGGCGAGGAGGATGAAATCGGCTTCGCACTCCTCCATGGCGGCGGTTATTGGCGTGAGTTGCATACCGGGGGCGTAAGCGAGCAAGCCTCGGTGCAGCATCGTGTCTAGCTGCTGAAGTGTAACATAACAGCGACAGGAATGCCGCCGCGCTGATGGTCGTCACGGCCAAAGAGGCCGGACCGCCGGTACGCCCAATTGCGGTCGCGCAGCTGCGGAACGACGTTGAAGGCAAAGCCACAGTAGACACACTCCGTCGTGCTCTTGGCGTCGTCAAGCGTGACCCAGAAGTCCAACTGGCAAGTGGGGCACGCAAGTTTGAGTCCCGCCCGAAATACTCCTTTCTTGAGCAGGTAGAGGAAGGCGTCTTCGGGTTTAAGTTCGGGCTTATCGCGTTGCTCAATGTACAGGCGCTTGTATGCATCAAAGCGCTGCTGGTGGGTTGCTGGGTCCGCGTCCCCGATCATCGTGAGTGCCTCGGTACGCTCAAAACTCCGGTCCGGTGCATACTTCTTGATGAGTGATCGCACACCGGCGATTTTGAACACGCGGCATCCTTGCAAGCCGCCCATTTGCGCCACGAGCCGGGACGTGAGGAGGCCGGCGGGGCTGGGCTTGGCCTTGATGCCGTGGATCTCAAAGATCCTGCTGATGAGCTCAGGGAATGGGAGTGTGTGGAGCGTGAGCTGCTCGTCGGTGACATTGAGGATAATCCCCAATCCGCCAGGGTCGGACCGTGCCGCGCTCCCGCGGAAGTATGCCGTGCGGCCATAGTATTCGTTGAGCTGCGGAATGAATGGCGGCGTGAGCATCGCATTGCCGATGTTTGGGCCGGTGACTGACACCACGACCTTTTGCACGTGCAGGGCGGTATCCGCAAGGAATGGCTTCTCCGGCAGCTGGAAGGCGACTCCTGTGCCAAGACCGTCCTCGAGCGACGCGCCCAACACGGACTTTGCCGCAAAGGTCATGAGCGATGGGTTCAGATTGAGCCCGTTAAAGGTGATCGGGTCAAATGCGCTAAGCGAGACACCTTCGCCAAAAATGCCAAGGTCTCCTGGTACATCGTTTGACGTGAAGTCGCCGACAGTTCCGGGTGCCGGCCAGCGAGGAGCGGGCACGTCCACATGGCGGATCCGGCGTGACCCGTCCAGGCGTCACGCCTAAACGAGGCGGTTTCCAATATCGCGACTCTAACGTCCGCGAATCGACGTCGGTCTTTTCTGCCCTTTGGAGGTCAAAGGCGCAGCACATTCTTGGATGTCTCGCGCCTCTGAAGTTCTGGCCGCGACTTCGCACGCGGCGAGGTGGACCGAGCGGTTCATCGCAGAGGCATAAACGCGCAACCATTCTCGCCGGTGCCGAGAATCAAAACTCCAACCCCCAAAACGTGACCGGGACAGGTTGCCTGAAAGAAGATCGGTTGCTAGATCACGATCAGCGATTTGGCAACTTCTGAACTGCCGCGCCAGGAAGTCACCGCCGATTCCCCCACTGTTAGCCTCTTGGGCCAGGCGGAAGGCCTCACAGCGCCCTGGGAAATACTCTCCGGCCACGAAACACGCTGCCAATCGTGCCGAGGGATTTGCAGAATGCTGGCAGATATTGTCAAGTTGAGTAGCAACAAAGAAGGGGCCAACGACCCGAATCAAATCCGGCAGATCCGTTGCCCAGTAGTGGTTCACATGCGGCCCATCGGAGTCGAAGTCCTCTCGCAACTGAGCCACGGAGAGGGCTTCAAATTCAGCGCGAAATCGAAGGGCAACTAAGCGCTCGAGCGGATCCGGCCGATTCTCGTGTCCTGATTTCCAATTTGACATCAGGGCGGGCACCCATCTCGATGGAAGTTCCAGATCGTATGAGGGATAGTCGCCAACCGTGTGCCAGTACCCGGCTTCCCTACGCAAGAAGAGTACGCGAATCTTGCCCGGATTTGGGTGAAAAAGCCTGGGGCCACCGTGCGAGCCTGACGCCCAGATCCAGCTATAGAACTCGACCTTGTCTTGAACGGCCCCTCGCAGGGTGAGTAGGACGTCGGCCCTAATTCGCGCTAGGTACAGCGGAATGGATGGGCACATCGGGCCACCGACTTCGGGCGGCTTTTCGACGCACTTACCATCCCCTGTCATGCTCAGGTCTGAAATTCTCGCCAGCACAATCAGCGGAGCAGACCGCATCGCTGAAGCAGCCTCGTCATCCTGAGCGTAGATGACCGGACGAATTACGCTTGCTGGTGAGCGGCACGCGATCGAGGAGAGGGCCACGAACGACAACCCGGCCAAGATTGTCGCTCTGAATGGGTACATACCTATATTGAAACCGATTGCCAGAGCGATGTTCCAGGCAGATCAAAGCACTCCGGTCGAAAACGGCGCTACCGTAAGCCGGTTGGCCGTATCGTCGCCGACCCGCACACTGGCCCCAAAGGGGATCGGGCAAGTCCGGCATGCGCTTAGGTGAATCGTATAGGCCTGGAATTGATCTAGCCGTGCCGGATCACGAGCACATCGCCATCCTTGACGATGTATTCCTTGCCCTCGAGGCGCAGCAGGCCTTTTTCCCGCACCCCCGCATAGCCGCCCAGGTCCACCAGCGATTTCCAGTTCACGACTTCGGCGCGGATGAATTTCTTTTCGAAGTCGGAATGGATCGCGCCCGCGGCCTTCACCGCGGAGCTGTGCATGGGAATGGTCCAGGCGCGGCATTCGTCCTCCCCGGCGGTCAGGAAACTCATCAGCCCCAGCAGCGAATAGGTGGCGGTAATCAGCCGTTGGAGGCCGCTTTCGGTCAGGCCGTAGCTGGCCAGGTAATCGGCCTGCTCGGCGGGCGGCAACTCGGCCAGCTCGGCCTCGATCTTACCGCAGACCGCCGCCGCGGCCGTGTGCGGGCGCCCGGCCAGCGGCCCTTCGCGATACTCGCGCTCGCGCTCGTGCAGTTGGCCGGCTTCGGCCTCGCCCAGGTTCAACACGTAGAGCATGGGCTTCTGCGAGAGAAACTGAAATCCGCGAAGGCGCTTCTCCTCCTCGGCGTCGATTTCCAACTGGCGCAGCGGCTGGTCCCGTTCGAGGGCGGTTTTGCACTTCTCGAGCAGCTCGAATTCGCGGTCCAACTCGGGGTTCTTGATCTTCTTGCGGTCTTTGTCCAGCCGCTCGAGGCGCTTCTCCACCACCACCAGATCGCTGAGGATCAGCTCCGTTTCCACGTCCTCCAGATCGCGCACCGGGTCGAGCGAGCCCTTCTCGTGGGGGACGGTGTCGTCCGCGAAGAGGCGCAGCACCTGGGCGAAGGCGTCCACCACGCGGAGGCTCGCCACGTAGCCGGGGTCGCGCAGGCTCTCCTTGGAAATGGCGGGCATGTCCACATACTCGACCGAGGCGTGGGTGACTTTGGGCGGCGCGAACAGGCGCCCCAGCTCTTCCAGGCGCGCGTCCGGCACCTTGGCCACACCCATGCGCGCCGCGGTGGAGCCGATGCGCGCCTCGTGGTGGACTCCGGTCAGGATGGTGAACAGCGAAGTCTTGCCCACCATGGGCAGGCCGATAATGGCAGTCTTCATAGCAGGAGCGATCTACAGGGGAACTTCCACGTTGCTCAAAATCTCTTCGATGATGCGCTCGCCCGCGTCGGCGCGGCGGGGCGCGAGCGTGGTGCGGGTATTGATGACCACGCGATGCGCAAACAGGGGCACGGCCAGGCGTTTTACATCGTCGGGCAGGGCGTAGTCGCGGCCTTCGAGCAGCGCCAGCGCCTGCACCGCGCGGTAAAGCGCCTGCGAGCCGCGCGGGCTGACGCCCAGCGCCAGCGATTCGTGGTTGCGCGTCTTTTCGACGATGGCGATCATATAATCCACCAGCGACTCCTCCACGGCGACACGGCCCACGGCGTCCTGAAGCTGCAGCACGTCGTCGGCCACCAGTCCAGAGGGCGCGGCCTGCGGCAGCTCGCGCTCCGAGTTGCGCACGATCTGGCGCTCGCTGGCGGCGTCCGGGTAGCCGATGCGCAGCCGCATCAGGAAACGGTCGAGCTGCGATTCCGGCAGCGGGTAGGTGCCGTGATGCTCCACCGGGTTCTGGGTGGCGATCACCATGAAAGGGCGCGGCAGCGAGTGCGAATGCCCGTCGATGCTCACCTGGCCTTCGTTCATGGCTTCGAGCAGCGCCGATTGCGTCTTCGGGGTGGTGCGGTTGATCTCGTCGGCCAGCAGAAAATTGCTGAAGATAGGCCCCCGCTTGAACTCGAAGGCCTCCGAGTGGGCATTGTAGATGGTGACGCCGAGGACGTCGGAGGGCAGCATGTCGCTGGTGAACTGCAGCCGGTGGAAGCGGCAGGAAACGGCGCGGGCGAGCGCCTGTGCGAGGGTGGTTTTGCCGACGCCGGGGACATCTTCGATGAGCAGGTGGCCCCGCGCCAGCAGGCAGACCACGGAGAGCCGGACCACTTCGGGTTTGCCGCGAATCGCCGACCCGAGAGCCCGCTCGAGCTCGGCCAGCCGGGCGAGGATTTCGGGCGAGAATCCAGCCGGCGGAGCGACCATCGATTCCCGCAGGGGCATTACGTTCATGATACTAAAGATGCACGGGTGCGCGACGCGCAGGGGGCAATTAAGCCCGGCGGTGTTCCCAGTAGTCGTCGAATTGGCGGCTGCCGCGACAGCATCGAAGGGCAATGAGAGCGTTGGCGCCGCGGACAGTCCAGAACATGCCTGATCGCTTGAGGCGGGAACCGATCACGGTCTTGCAGCCGGCCTCAATGACGCCGGAGCCTACGAAGAGGCCCTTGCGGCGGAACTCAGGATAGCGCATGCGTTCAGCATTACGTTCGAAGTAGTTCGCCTCAGTTCGAACCGCTGTCGCCAACTCGGGATTGTCGGGCGAGAGGGATCGCAGTTTGGCTACGAGTTT
>JAIQEX010000245.1 GCA_020073615.1 Terriglobia bacterium | reverse complement strand
GCAGCGATTCGGCTAATGGTGGTGGCTCGCAAAACCTGGGGTGGCAACCGGACCTGGAACGGCGCCCGAACGCAGCAGATTTTGTCGAGCGTTTTGCGTACTTGCTGGCAACAGGGCAAAGACGCCTTCCAGCAGTTCGTCACCCTACTGCGCTCTCCGCAGCCGATGTTACTCGACCTCGTTCCTGCCTCTTTGTCTCCCTGAAACCCTAATTTTCCCCAAGAATCTTCGGCGACGTGAGTGCTGGCACAAGTTCGTCGAAGCGCTCCGGTAGCAGCCCTTCGCGGCCGATCTGGCGGCGCATACGAGAAGATTGACGTCCCGTACGCGCGCAGTGTACCGGGCAGAGCCCCGTTGCGGGGCATTTTCGCTCTGTGAACGTCTGATCAAGATGACTACTCGCCGAGTCTTTCTCGCTGCTTTCCTGACCGCCTGCTCACGTGCCGAATCCGCGGTTCGGCTGCGCGCCCGGCCCGCCCCAGTGGCTAGCGGCGGCGCCAGGACGGGCGTCACTCGCCTCAATTTGCGGCCCCACCGCGACGCTCTCCTGTACGTTCCCGCCTCGGCGCGTGATCCCGCTCCGTTCGTGCTCTATCTCCACGGCGCCACCGGCGATGAACAGCAGGGCATCCGCCGCCTCAGTGCGCTGGCCGACGAGTTCGGTTTCCTGCTCCTCTCGCCCGCCTCCCAGGAGGTCACCTGGGACGCGATCCGCTCCGGCTACGGTCCCGATGTGCGATTGATCGATCAAGCCTTGACGAAAGTTTTCGCCCTGCGTCGTGTAGACCCGCGCAAGACAGCCGTCTGCGGTTTTTCGGATGGCGCCTCTTACGCGCTGGGACTCGGCGTGTCCAATGGCGACTTGTTCCGCGCGGTGATCGCCTTCTCGCCCGGTTCCATCCCCCCTGGCACCGAGGAAAGCGGCACCCCGCGCATCTTTATTTCCCATGGCACGAAGGACCAGATCCTGCCCATCGAGGCTACCAGCCGGCGCTTGGCGCCGCTCCTCAAACAGGCCGGCTACGAAGTGAATTTCCAGGAGTACGATGGCCCCCACACCGTGCCGCCCGGGATCGCGCGCGGCGCCATCGAGTGGTTTCTGAAGTAACCACCGCCCTCCTCGCCCGTCAGCGCGCAAAGCACGCCGCTTCACGCCCGCTTTTCGCCGAGGCCGCGGCCCGCGAGAAGCGCAGCGTGGCGGACCACATCGATCACAGCCTGGACAAGGCGGTTGACAACCTGAATGTGCTGCGGTCCAACCTCGATCGCGCCAACGTTAGTGGAACTGGCGCGGCAGATTCACCGAGTCCGGCGCGTCTCGGTGATCGGTCTCGATTTCGCCGCGTTCCTGTCACATTACCTGGCCTACGGGCTGACGGTATTGGGTTTCGACGCGGAGGCGCTGAACGGCAGCGAGGGCGGCGTCGAACACAAGGTGAAGCTCATGACTCCGAAAGATCTGCTGGTCGCCATCAGCTTCGGACGATGCGTCCGGGTGACAGTGGAGGCCGCGGTTCGGCGGGCAAACTCGGCGCGCCCACCTTTGGCATCACCGACAGCGACTCCACGCCGATCGCCCGTTTGTGCGACAACCACCTGGTCGCCGCCGTGGTCAGCCCGTCGTTTCTGAATTCTTACGTCGCTCCGATCGGATTGATCAACGCGATTCACGTGGCCTGCGCGCATTTCGATCCGAAGCGCTCCCTGAGCCTGTTGAAGCCGACGGATAAGGAGTATCGCGCGGGTCTTCGCTGGTACCGGGAGCCCAAAGACAGCGGCGCCAATGGCGGTTAGGAGGTCCTTTATGGCCGCATGGTCGGCTGCACGCTTGGCAAGGATCTGCCCTGGGCTTGGCGGAGGGATTGGCTCCCTGCTCATGACCTAGTTACATTGGGTTGGCTAACCGGCTTCGACGGCCTGTCCCTTTGGCGTCTTCTGGACGCGCAGGAGGCAGTTGTTAGGCAGGGAGTGGCCTTGATGAATATCAACGGTGTCCTGAACCTTGTCGCGTGGTCCAGGTATTTGCGGGGACATCTTGTGCCTCATGGACAACTGCCCCATATCCCTAACGGTCGTGGACCGGCGATGATCCTTGTGCAGCAGAACATGTTACGCGACCTCAGGCGCGAGGTGGCAGCAGACTGGAGCCCGCGGCGCGTGCCAGACGTCGACGGCCGCTGGGTGAAGGCGCGAAAAACCAGCAAGAGCTTCTTCGCAGAAGACCGCTGCTCGCCCTTATTCGGCAGCGAGGAGGACATCGTCAAAGGCGAATTGCGCGGTGTTTACCTTGCCCCTAACCGCCCTTGGTGGATTGAGATCGGCGCTCCAAAGGGCGCGCCCTCCAGTTCGATTTTCCAACACTGGGAAATGCTGTGCGGATGGATCGGTCGCGCAGCGCCGGTGCTGGATAGAGCTTACCCAGGCCTTCCGCCGGGCCCGATTTCGTTCCATTTTGATTTCAGCGAGCTTGCTGGTGATTCAACGGGGCCAGTGAGAACGAAGAACGAAGCCGAGTTAGCGGCGTTGCTGACGATTAAGGCGGAGCCTAAAAATCCCAAAGTTCGCATCGCCGTTGCATCTGGGTACGGCGATGGCTTTTCGCAACCTGAGAATGTAGCCGAACGCGCGCTCGTCGAGGCAATGGTCATTGGTGCGGAAGGGGCTGCCGGGGACGCCACGGATCCGGCAAAGCGGGCTGACCTGGTTCATCAGATCTGCCCCGATTCCGAGGCGCGGCACATCCACCGGTTCGAAGCCCGCTCATTCCGTGATTACGCTCACTCTGAAATCGAAGAGAATCTGGTTCTCATTGACCAAATGGACGATGCGACCTATCGAGTCGGTCTAGGGTGGAGAGTGCGCCCGCGAGGCGACAGCGCGGAGTTCTCGGGTCCAGCAGCTTGCACGTCTGTCCTTAACGACGTCGTTTACGTCGTTCTGAACGACATTTGCGAGATATTGCGTGGGTTGGACCGGACATCGCTCGTGCGGGACGTACTGTTGAACCACGAACGGGCTGCTTTTGACCGTGACCACTGGAACCGCACAACCCAAGCCGTACTCGCACTTCGCAACGACAAGAACGCTGCGATTCGGACGATCGTGGAGCACCACGGTCGGCTAAACGCATGCAGTACCGCATGCAGAATTCTGCTGGAGGCGGCTATCTGTGAGTGTCCGCTTTCAGGCGGGGCAATCCCTGGGTGCCTCGATCTTTCCCGTCTCATGGCGCTGTCAATGGCCGCGTACTACCTCGGGGGCTGGTCCGGCGCCATCCATTGGGGGGCGGCCGAACCTCGCGTCAGGATCACCGCCCTTGGCGACGTGCACATGGATCATACATTCATGGAGGGCATTTACGAGCCATTTGGGCGGTCCATCGCGGAGAAGGATATAGGTCGGGCCAGGAGTTCCTATGATGAGCTCTACCGCACTGAAGGCCCCAGGCAGTCCGCTCTGGAAGTTGTTGAGCCGCCTTTCCTGGAAGCATGGAAAGCAGAATTTGGGGTCCCGCTCGAGGGTCTCCTTGACTTCTTGGGTGTTTTGGAAGCGGAATGCCTCGGGCCTCCGAGACCAGTTTTCGAGTTGGCCCGCTCAGCTTTGGCAACGAAGCTTGCCACCGCAGCCGGCGTCCCAACCCAGAGCGCTCTCGAAACCTTAGGGCCTTCGCAAAAATAACAACTCACAATTGATCGGTTCTCTATCATAACTGGGCTTAACGGGCGGAGTATCTGCAACCCGCCAAATCAGCTTGGCATGCCTGTAAAAAAGCTGCGGAGCCGCACATTGAGATCTGGTTGCCGAGAGTGTCCCGATTTGTTATAGTTCCGATTAGGAGAAACGTTCTGATCGGAACTATAACATTATGCGACCAACTTCCTTCCGCCCGGATGCACTGCGCGCGCTTCT
>JAIQEX010000133.1 GCA_020073615.1 Terriglobia bacterium | reverse complement strand
GGTGACCAGCGCGAACGCTGGGTGGGATCCGGACTCCTGGTCGCCGAGAAGCAGTTCCGCAGAGTTCAGGGGTACAAACAGATTCCAATCCTTATCAGAGAATTGGTGGCTCTTACTCCGAATAAGCTGGGGGTTGCTAAGCGGAGAAAGGCGTCGTAGAGTGGGTTACGCGGGAGTCGCAACTTTCAACGGAATTCCGGGCGTTCCCGTTCACCCCTCTGGTGAACCATATATCCGCCAAGGCAATACCAAGCGGTTTGTGCGGATCGGCTTGGTAGTAGGGATGAGCGCCGCTGCCTACAGGCATTGTGCAGTAATCAAAGCCGTCGCAAGCCGTGCGCAGAACGCCCATATCCCGGCGGAGCCAGAAAACCCGGCGCTTTGCTATATTCCAAATCCCGAGGGGTCTGGAGCCATCAAAGCCACCCGCGAAACCGAAGTAATAAACGGTTACGCGCGGTGCGCCAATCACCCCTCTGAGAGAGTTTTCGACTCGCAAGTCCAATCGGCGAAGCTGCAACGCAGTGTCCGGATCCCAGTGCGAAGGAATGGGGCGACGGGAAAGCGTGTCGGATACGATGACCCCGATAACCACGATTGGGGCAGAGAAGATCTGCTCAAACTCCGAATCTGAATGCGCCAGCGGGTAGTCAACCAATCGGGGAGATGAGCCGCACGATGCACCAAGCCCAAGCATGAGCGTAGCAACCAGAAGCTGCCGTGTGATTCGCATCGGTCTGCCTTAATGGTATGCCTTCGGCGGCACGGCGGTGGCTGTGAAAAGCCTGCTGCTGGCGCTGCGCGGCCACCTGCTATGGGAACTGGGCCGCGGGCCGGAGGCCGCCCGCTGCTTCGCGGGGCACTGGCGTGCCGCTGCTCCGCGCCGGAGCGGCGGTTCCTGGAGAAAATACTGCAAGGTGCGCGGAAGAGTAGCCGGGCGCCGGCTGTAAGATGGTGGAGGCGTGATCAAGACTCTGGTCAAAGCACTGTCCGCGAAGGTCGGCGTAGAGATCGTGAACCTTCGCGGACGGTATGCGCAGGACGGTCTCGTCACCGTTCACAGCGGCCACTTTCGCGAGGACGCCGCCTTCCGGGCCGCCTACCGGCGAGGGGTGCAAGCGAGCCGTGGCGTCGACCCCGGTTTCGAGTGGCGCGTGCACATCGCTCTCTGGGCCGCGCGAACGGCATTGCGCGCCGCGGGCGATTTCGTGGAGTGCGGTGTCAACGCCGGCTTCATGAGTTCGGCCATCATGGAGAAGCTGCAGTGGAACACCCTGGGGAGACGGTTCTATCTGATCGACACCTTCAGCGGCCCCGTGCTCACGCAATTTTCGCCGGAGGAAGTCGCCAGGCAAAGGCTCGCCATTGCACGGCAGGAGCTTGGCGCGGGCGGGTACGTCACCGATATCGAGCGGGTGCGCGCGAATTTTGCCGAGTGGCGGAGCGCGGCCGTCGTACAGGGAGCCGTGCCCGAGATTCTCGCGAGCATCGAATTCGGCGCCGTCGCGTTCCTGCACATCGACATGAACTGTGCCTTGCCGGAGCGGATGGCGCTGGAGTTCTTCTGGGACCGGCTGTCGCCCGGGGCGGCCGTCCTGCTGGACGATTACGCCTACTACGGACATGAGTGCCAGCGCGAGGCCATGGACGCGGCCGCGCGGGCCAGGGGAGCCGAAATCCTGTCGCTTCCCACCGGTCAGGGTGTGATCATCCGGTAATCAAGCCCGGCACTTCGGCGGCGAACGGTTCATACTAAAAGGCGAGGGGATTGGCGACGGCCGATGGAGGAATACTCCAGGCGTGGATTTTCGGGGTTCCTTCTGGCGCTGCTTTTTCGGCCCGGGCGCGGGAGCAACGTTGCGCCGCCGCAGACCAATCCCGCCGGAACCGCGGTGGCATCCACATCGCGGACAACCGTCCGGCGGTATCGCGCCGATGCGGTGATTTTGATCTTCGGGATTCCCATCTACCGGCTCGCCGCAGTCGGCGGCGGCCAGGTCTCGGTGGAGGAGACCGGCGAGGGCGCGCAAATGCGCCGGACGCTTTTCTTCGCGGCCGGCTCAGACCCCAAACGCGCCCACGGCTTCAAGCGGCTTGGTTGGATTCGTGAAGTGGTGCTTGGGCCTGGCCCCGCTCCGGTTGAAGTGGACTACTTCGGGGTGCTCACTTCCTCGCCCGAGGAGAGTCTGGAACACGCCCGGAAGTCGATTGCCGCCCCGCAGTCCGGCCGCAATCTGTACAGTGCGGTGAATGGCCGCAATACCGCCGGTCACAGCCGCAGCGCGGTCACCCATTTCGAATTTACTGCTGACGCCAACTGGGCGGATCAGGCCTTGATCGCCCAGGCCCGGTCCACCTTTGAGGCCAACGCCCGATGGCGCGAAACCTCCTGGCCGGCATCGCCCGACCATGCGCCGCCGACCTTTCTCCTGCAATTGGCGACTCTCTTGCAGCAACGAGCCAGGCGTGCGGCCGGCCCTTATGTTTACAACGAGCAGGAGTATCTGCTGGAGCTCGAAGCATCGCCCAGGAGCGCATCGCCGGCGGCTCCGGTGGCGGTTCGCGGCCGAATCCGCAACCAGCGCACGCGGTATGTGACGGCTTTCCGTTTGTGGACCGAGAATTCTCCCGGCGCGATCGTGCCTGTCCGATTCGAGTTTCAGCCGCGGGCGTTTCTGCGCCTGACTTTCGAAGCGCTGCCCGGCTAGCCAGATTCCAGACCCACCGCGAAGACGCGGAGAAACGCGGAGATCGCGCGGAGCGGCAAAGAGAAGGCTTCTCCGCGCAATCTCAGTGTCTCCGCGGTGAGCTGGAGACTGCAACGTGCTAGTCTCAATATCGGACAATAAGGTTTCATAATCGCGTATACGCGGGGCGGGACGCGCCCTGGAGTCAGTCGTTTGCCGATGCACGGGAATTGCACTATGCAATACGCCATGCGCCACCTTCTGCAAGACGTTCGCTTCGGGCTGCGCGTGCTTTCGGGCAGCCCCGCGTTTGCCTTCGTCGCCATGTTGACCTTGGGGCTGGGCATCGCCAGCACCACCACGGTGTTTTCCTGGATCGACGCCATGCTGCTGCATCCCTATCCCGGCACCAGCCACAGTGAAGAACTGGCGTCGCTGGAGATGATCACCGCCGGCGCGCCTAACGGCGGCACCAACATCTCCTGGGCAGACTACCGCGATTACCGCGACCGCCTGCTGGGGCTCTCCGGACTGGCCGTGCACCGGCAGTGCGCCTTCACCCTGGGCGATGCGCAGCCGGCGCGGCTGGCGTGGGGCGAGCTGGTCTCCGGCAACTACTTCGAGGTGATGGGGGTCAAGCCCCTGTTGGGCCGCGTCTTCGCGCAGGAGGAGGCCGGCGACAGCCTGGGCGCTTACCCCGTGGCGGTGATCAGCGCCCGGCTGTGGCGCAGCTACTTCCACTCCGATCCGGCCATCGCGGGGAAGACCCTGCGCGTCAACCGGCAGAGCCTGACCATTGCGGGCGTGGTGCCGGAGGTGTTCCGTGGCTCCTCGGCCATCATGCAGTACGATCTGTGGGTGCCCGTCACCATGGGCGCGACCCTGGGACTGCTGCCCGAATCCACCTTTCGCGAGCGCGACAACCGCGGCATGTTGAGTGCGATCTGCCGCGTGCGGCCGGGCGTCCCGATCGAGCGGGCCCGCGCCGAAGCGATGGCGCTAGCCGCCTCGCTCGCCGCCGCCAATCCGAAGACCAATCGCGGGGTGGGGGCCACCGTCCTGCCCCCCTGGGAGGAGCACAACGGCGTCAACGACTATCTGCGCGCGCCGCTGACCATCCTCCTGGCCGTCTCCTTCGTGGTGCTGCTGATTGTGTGCGCCAACGTAGCGAATCTCCTGTTGGCCCGCTCGGTGGGGCGGCACAGAGAGTTCGGGATTCGCTTCGCGCTGGGCGCGGGCCGTGCGCGCGTGGCGTTCCAGGTGCTGACCGAGACGCTGGTGCTGGCCATGGGCGGGGCCGTCGTGGGCCTGCTCATGCTGGCGTGGATGCAGGGGTCGCTGCTCGCCCTGGTGCCGAGCATCGGCTTCCCCATCAGCGCGTCGTACGGCGTGAACGGCCGCATTCTGGCGTTCACGGCGCTGGCTTGTGTGACGGCGGCACTGGTCTCGGGAATCTCGCCGGCGCTGTTCGTGTTTCGCTCCAACCTGAACGAAGTTCTGAAGGAAGGCGGCCGCAGCGACTCGGCCAGCGCCGCTTCGCGCCGCATGCGCAGCCTGCTGGTGGTCGCCGAGGTGGCGCTGGCCACCGTGGCTCTGGTGGGCGCCGGGCTGTTCGTGCGGAGCTTCCGCAATATCCGCGCGATCCATCCGGGATTCGATTCGAGCGGCGTTCTCTTCGGACGGTTTTTCATCGAAACCGCGGGCTATACGGGCGGCCAGATCGAGCAGTTCGCGTTGCGGCTGAAAGAGCGGATGCTGGTGGCGCCGGGGGTGGAAGCGGTCACCTATACCGATTTCGTGCCGCTCAGCACCACGGCCGGCCCTTACAACTACGTGAGCGTGGACGGATACACGCCGGCCGTGGGAGAGTCTCCAGCCGTCAACCGCGCGCTGGTGGCGCCGGACTACTTTGCCACCATGCGGATTCCCATCCTGGAGGGCCGCGATTTCACGGCCCGCGACGAGCGGGCGGGCGAGCCGGTGATGATCGTCAACCAGGCGTTTGCCAGGCGGTACTTCGGCGGGCGGAATCCGGTGGGGCGCAAGGTGCGCGCCGCCGGCAAATGGGCGACCGTGGTGGGCATGGCGCGGGACAGCAAGTATTACAGCCCCGCGGAAGCGGCCAGTCCGCACTTCTACCTCCCGTTTCAGCAGTTCTACACTGGCAGCCCGGAGCTCTACTTTCTGGTGCGGACTACCGGCCAGCCGGCGCAGGCCATCCCGCTTCTGCGGCGCGCGGTGACCGAAACCGACCCCAACGCGGCGGCGTTCCATGCGGTTCCTTTGGCCGAATACACCTCGGTGGCGACCTTCGGACAGAAGGTAGCCGCCAGCCTGATGGGGGCGCTGGGCCTCATGTGCCTGCTGCTGGCGGCATTGGGCCTGTACAGCGTCATGTCCTACACCGTGAGCCGGCGCATTCCCGAGATCGGCATCCGCATGGCCATGGGCGCCCGGCCGCGCAACGTGATCGCCCTGGTGGTAGGGCAGGGAATGGCGCTGGCCCTGGCCGGCATGGCCGTGGGAACGGCGGCCGCCTTCGCGGTCACGCGCCTGGTGGCGGGCATGCTGTTCCGTGTGGATGCGGCCGATCCGGCCACGTTTGTGCTGGTATGGCTGTTCCTCTCCGCGGTGGCATTGCTGGCGACGTGGCTGCCGGCTTTGCGGGCCACCCGTATCGATCCCATGCGGGCGCTGCGCGGTTAAGCGCCGCCGGCGCCGACTCAGTGCTGCGCAAACCAATCCAGGACTCGCAAACGGAAGCCGCGCGGATCGGCTGCGCTGGCGGCGACATGATCGGCGTGGGGAACCAGCCATAGGGCCGCGCTCGCATTCGCCTGCGCCAGGCGCTGGGAATGCCAGCACGGCGTGCGTCCATCGTCCATCCCGTGAATCAGGAGAATCGGCGTCGTGGTGTGCGCCATCGCCGCCAGGGGAGACGCTTCTCGGAGATTGAAGCCATAGCGCACCCATGCATAGACCATTCCGCCGGCGACGGCTATGCGCGCAACCGGCATTGCGGCCCAACCCGGCAGGCCCAGCAGCCCTTGAATCCGGTATTCGCCGATGGCTCTCAGATCGACATACGGGCACTCCGCTACGACAGCTCGGAACGCCGGTTCCAAGGCCGAAGCCTGAATCAGGACCGCGGCCCCGAGAGATTCGCCCAAGGCGTAGATCGCGGTACATCCTTCGCGACGCATCCAATGTGCCCATTCCAAGGCGTCGCGCTTCTCCAACAGTCCGTAAGTAACCAACTCCCCGCCGCTGTTCCCGTGGCCCCGGCTGTCGGGGAGCAGGACGGAATAGCCCTCGGCCAGAAACATGGGTGCGAATCCGGCCGCGCCCAACTTGGAATCGCCGATGCCGTGGAGCACCGCCACGCATCGGCCGCCGTGCGTCGCAGCCCTGGAGACGAACCAGGCTTCAAGAGCGGCGCCATCCATGGCGCGGATGTGGACGGTCCGCCAGGCTGTGCCGGGATAGATTGCCCGTGGCGGCGCCTCACCGCCCGCAGTCTCCCTGGGGACTCGCAAGGTGGCTTCACAGAGCATCCTCGAAGCCACGGCTAACGGAAGGAGCACAAGCGCGAGCAGAGCGATCGCGAGGAACAGCGGGCGTTTGCGCGGATTCAGAACAACATCCTCCGATTCACCAGCCGGGCGGCCATCTGGCGATGGCTCTTGAGGACCGGCTCCAGGCGCAGCGTGCGGAGCTGGCCGTCCTCCACCACCATGCGTCCTTCCACCACCAGCGTGTCGACGCGCATCGGGGCGCATAGCAGGAGCGCGGATACGGCATCGGCGGCGCCGCTGTAGCCGGCCGCGCGCAGATCGAACAGCGCGATGTCGGCGCGCTTGCCGGGCTCGAGAGTGCCGATATCGTCGCGGCCCAGGCAGCGGGCGCCCTCGACTGTGGCCATGCGCAGGGCATCTTCGACGTTGAGCGCGGCGGCGCCGTGCGCCAGGCGGTTCACGAGCAGTGCCTGGCGCGCTTCGGCCAGCATGTGCGAGCTGTCGTTGGAGGCGCTGCCATCCACGCCCAGGCCTACCGGGCTGCCCGCGCGGCGGAGCGCCAGGGCGGGCGCCGTGCCCGAACCCAGGCGCATATTGGAACTGGGACAATGCGCGATGCCCACACGCGCGCGCCCCAGCCGCGCCACCTCGCGGCGGTTGAACCAGATTCCGTGCGCCAGCCAGGTGGCGTCACTCATCCATCCTACGTCGCGGAGCAAATCGAGCGGGCGGCGGCCGAAACTCTTCAGGCAGTACGCCTCTTCGTCGCGCGTCTCCGCCAGGTGGGTGTGCAGCCGGACGCCGTGCCGCGCGGCCAGCTCCGCGGTAGCACGCATCAGATCAGGAGACACGGAAAAGGGCGAGCAGGGCGCCAGCGCGATGCGCAGCATGGCCCCCGGCGACGGATCGTGGTACTTGCGGATGAGGCGCTCGCTATCGGCCAGGATCTCCTCTTCGTTCTGCACCACCGAATCGGGCGGCAGCCCTCCGCGGCTCTGCCCCACGCTCATGCTGCCGCGCGTGGGGTGAAAGCGAATGCCGATGCGGCGCGCCGCTTCGATTTCGGCGTCGATCATCTTCTCCCGGCCGCGCGGAAAAACATAATGGTGGTCCGTGGTAGTGGTGCACCCGGAAAGCATCAGCTCGGCCATGCCCACCAGCGCCGCCGTGTGCAGGGCCTCTTCATCGAGGCGAGCCCACAGCGGGTAGAGCGTGCGCAGCCAGTCGAACAGCTCGACATTGGCGGCGGCCGGAAGGGCGCGGGTGAGCGTCTGATAGAGATGATGGTGGGTGTTCACCAGGCCCGGAATGGCAACGGAGTAAGGCGCGCGCACGGTCCGCTCCGGCCGCAGCGTCCGGGGCAGGCGCGTGCCCATGCGGCGGATGGCGCCGTCTTCCACGTAGACAAATGCGCCGCGCAGAACCGTGTTGCGCGGGTCCATGGTTGCGAGCGTGTGAATGTCGCGAATCAGCAGGGAACCGCAAACCGTCATGGGGCGATCAATCCGCGTGGTTCCAGGATAGCTTCCAGGCCGGCGCCATCGGGAGCGATGTCGCAAGGGTCGCCCACGGCGGTGCGGGCGGAGCGCGTGTCCTTCAGCCCGTTGCCGGTGATCATAGCAAGCGCGCTGGCGCGCCTGGAGATGACGCCCTCGGCCGCCGCGCGGCGTATGCCGGCCACTGCGGTGGCGGCGGCGGGTTCGGCGAAGACCCCGGCCAGTCGCCCGGTGTAGCGCATGGCGTCCAGGATCTCTTCGTCATCGACATTGATCATCGTGCCGCCGGATTCTCGAATCGCGGCGATCGCTTTCCGCCAATTGCGCGGCACACCCACGGCGATGCTGTCGGCGATGGTCTCGGGCTCCATGGGCTCGAGCTCCTTACCGCTGCGAAAAGCCGCCGTGACCGGTGCGGCGCCCGCGGCCTGCACCCCCAGCATTTTGGGCGTGCGCGCGATCAGCCCCAGGGTCTTCATCTCGCGGAAGCCCTTCCAGATGCCCGCCACGGTGCAGCCATCGCCCACGGAAACCGCGACCCAGTCGGGCGGCTTCCAGGCAAGCTGCTCGCAGATCTCCAGGCCGGCGGTCTTCTTGCCTTCCACCAGGTAGGGGTTGATGCCGCTATTGCGGTTGTACCAGCCCCACCGCTCGCAGGACTGCTGGCACAACTGAAAGGCCTGCTCGTAGCCGCCGCGCACGCGCAGAACGGTGGCGCCGAAGATCAGCAGTTGCGTGATCTTGGGCTCGGGCGCGCGTTCCGGCACGAAGATGACGCTGCGCAGACCGAGCGATGCAGCCATGCCCGCCAGCGAGGACGCGGCGTTTCCGGTGCTGGCGCAGGCCACGATGGCGCGCCGGTTCTCGCGCGCCTTCACCACCCCGATGGAGCTGGCGCGGTCCTTGAGAGAAGCCGAGGGATTGCGCCCGTCGTCCTTCAGGTAGAGCGTGTTCACGCCCACGTGGCGCGCCAGCGCTTTGGCCGGTGTGAGCGGCGTCCACCCGACGGCGAGATCCGGCAGGCGGGAGCCCGCCCTTATGGGCAGCAGCTCGCGATAGCGCCAGTGGCTCCGCTCCGGCCTCTCGGCCAGGCTGCGCTGCGTGAGGTGGCGCCCAATGGCCGGGTAGTCATACTCCACGTCGAGAATCCCGGTGATGCCGCAGGCCGGACAGGTAAAGAGGTTGCGCGCCGGGTAAGTGGCGCCGCAGCAGACACACTTCAATCCACGGACAAAGATCAAGCTGGACAGAAGCCTAGCCACCTTGCGAATCGTGGCTCCCCACGCCCGCCAGTTCCTCGACCTTGGTGCCGTGCGAGTCGATGCGCTGCGGCAGCGCGGCGCGCATGTTCACCTGGTCCTCGGTGGCGTGGCAAATCGTCGAATCCGCGGCCGCGGCGTGCGCGTGGGCCTTGGCGGCGTCCTCCATGATGGCGCGCAGCGTCTCCTCCAGGGCCGCTGCCTGCGGCTCCAGATCGGGGCGATGCAGCATGCGGCAGAATTCCCGGGGAGAGAGCGCCTCCAGCGTTACGCTGCCCGCGTGCACGCAGGCCGCGATGCGCGCCGGCAGAAAGGCCGCGAACCGGATATCCCGGCTTAGCAGTTGCGGGTAGTGCTCCGGCAGGCCCACCGCGAACACGGTGGCTTCAGTCCCGGCCGGGAGCGCCCGGCCGGAGTGCATGGCGGAGAGAATGCTGCCGCCGTGCCGTTGCGCGGCCTGCGGCAGCCCCATCTCGATCTGGTCCAACCGGTGGATTGTGTGCATCTGCAGCATGATGTTTCACCTCATAACGGGAGCGAATCGCAGGGACGCGGCCACCGCGCGGGCGATCTCCGTGCCCGTGGCCGAACCCCCCATGTCGTAGGTTCGTACCGCACCGCGCTCGATGACCGCGGCCACGGCTTGCTCGATATCGTCGGCAATCTCCTTCTCGCCCAGCCACTCCACCATCATCTTGGCGGCCAGGATGGAAGCCAGCGGGTTCACCTTGTCCATCCCGGCGTACTTGGGCGCCGAGCCGTGCGTGGGCTCGAAGACGGCGTACTCCTCGCCGATGTTGCCGCTGTAGGCGAAGCCCATGCCGCCCACCAACTGCGCGCACAGGTCCGACAGGATGTCGCCGAACAGGTTGGTGGTGGCGATCACGCCGTAATTCTGCGGGTTCTTGATCAGCCACATGGACATGGCGTCCACGTTGGCGGTGTCGAACTCGATCTGCGGGTAGCGCGCGGCCACCTCTTTGGCGGCTTCCAGAAACACTCCGTCGGTGGCGCGCAGCACGTTGGCTTTGTGCACTACAGTGACTTTCGGCCGGCCGTTCTTCACGGCATACTGGAAGGCCGCCTCCACGATGCGGCGCGAGGCCTCGGGCGTCACGCTGCGGATGGAAATGGCGGCGTCGGCCGGCAGGCGCGCCATGGAAGGTTCGGCGCGGAAGCTCTCCGGGATTTTGGGGAACTCGACCCCGATATACATGCCCTCGGTGTTCTCGCGGAACACGACCAGGTCGATATTCTCGCGGTAGTTCAGCGGGTTTCCGCGGAACGCGCGGCAGGGACGCAGGCACACATACAGGTCGAGCAACTGGCGCATGCGGACGATCGGGCTGCGGTAGGTGAGCCCCTTGTCGCGGAGCTCGGGAGCGAGCTCGCGGACCGCGTCCCTGGCGGGTTTGGAGGTGATGGCGCCGAAGAAGGCGCAGTCGGTCGAGCGCAGCAGATCGAGCGTGCGCGGGGGCAGGGCATCGCCCTCCTTCTGCCAGAACTCCCAGCCAATATCGCCGTGGATGTATTCGGCCGCGAAGCCGGCGGCGTCCAGCACCAGGCGCGCGGCGCGGCACACCTCCGGACCCACGCCGTCTCCGGGCAGCCAGGCGATGGCTCGCTTCGCTCGCGGGGCCGGGGGCCGGGGGCTGGGGGCGGGGTCGCTACGCAGCATGTTTCCTCTTCAAATACGGAATCAGCCCGCCGGCGGCCAGCAGTTCGACGGCGCGCGGGTCGAGGCCGGCGGCGTGAACCAGGCGGTCCTGGGTCAGATTGCGGATTTCGCCCGCCGCCAGGTCGATTTCGAGCTCATCGCCCGCGGCGCACGCGGCGCACGCTTCCGGAGCGACCACCGCGGGCAGTCCCAGGTTGATCGAGTTGCGGAAGAAGATGCGCGCAAAGGAGGCCGCAATCAACGCGCCGGCGCCCGCGAACTTCAGCGCGGCGGCCGCCTGCTCGCGGCTCGATCCGCAGCCGAAGTTCTTGGCGGCCACAATGAAATCTCCGGGCTTCAGGGCCGTGCGGATGTCCGGGTACGCCAGCTCGAAAAGATGCTCGGCGGTCTTTTCGCGGTCGGTTACGTTCAGGTAGCGGCCGGGATAAATCAGATCGGTGTCGACGTTGTCGCCCAGCACGACCGTCACCCGGCCGCGGAGCTTCAGACTTCCGTCAGGCATGGAACCTCCTTAACAATGGTTTCGGGATGCGCCAGTTTGCCCGCCACGGCCGAGGCCGCGACTACTGCCGGGCTGGCCAGGTAGACGCGCGAATCCTTGCTGCCCATGCGTCCCAGGAAATTGCGGTTGGTGGAGGAGACGCAGGTTTCGCCCGCCGCCAGTATGCCCTGGTGCACGCCCACGCAGGGGCCGCAGCCCGGCGCGTTCACCATGGCGCCGGCGGCCACCAGCGCGTCCAGGTAGCCCAGCCGCAAGGCCGAGCGGTAAATCTGCTGCGAAGCGGGAATCACGATCAGGCGCGTGTGCGGGTGCACGGTACGCCCGGCGAGGATGCGGGCCGCGATCTCCAGGTCTTCGAGGCGCCCGTTGGTGCAGGAGCCGAGCACCGCCTGGTCCACCGGCACGTCGCCCAGCTCCGACAGCGGCTTGACGTTGTCCACCGCGTGCGGGCAGGCAATCTGCGGCTCCCACAGGTCTTCGCCGGCGCTGAGGTGGATGACGCGCTGGTAGCGGGCGTCGGGGTCGGGGCCGATCATTTCCAGTTTTTCCGTGGTGCGCGGGCGCAGATAATCCAGCAGGGTTTCATCCACGGGCGTGAAGGCCACCTTGGCGCCCATCTCCATCGACAGGTTGGCCAGCACCATGCGCGAGGCCACGGTCATACTCCGTATAGCCGGGCCGTCGAACTCCACCGCCTGATAATCCGCGCCGGCCGCGCCCAGCATGCCGATCACGCGGAGGATCAGGTCCTTGGCGGAAATCCACGGGCGGAATTCGCCGCCCACTTCGATGCGCAGCGTCGAGGGCACCTTGAACCACAGCGCGCCCTCGGTCCAAACGCCCGCCATTTCCGTGGCGCCGATGCCGGTGGCGAACGCGCCGAATGCGCCGTGCGTGGTGGTGTGCGAGTCCGTGCCCACCAGCACCATGCCGGGCCGCACGTGGCCGTTCTCCGGCAGCACCTGGTGGCAGATCCCGCCGCGTCCTACGTCGTAGAAATTCTGGATCCCCTGCGCCGCCACGAATTCGCGCACGGCCTTATGCGTGGTGGCGGTCTTCTCGCTTTCGGCGGGAATGCGATGGTCGAAGATGATGACGATTTTCGACGGGTCCCACACCCGCGCCACCCCGATTTCGAGGAAGCTTTTGCGCACCAAGTCGGCGTTTTCGTGGCTCATGGCCAGGTCCACGCGCGCCACCACAATCTGGTCCGGCGCCACCGTTTCGCGCCCCGCAGCGCGGGCCAGAATTTTTTCGGCAAGAGTCATGCCCATAGCGATTCTCCTTCCAGCATCCGACTCCATGTATAACAAATTTCAGATGAGAATGTCCGGTCAGGTGCCAGCCCGTGGGTACTGGCGTGCATCTCCTGGCGTGTGATTCCGCGTGAGGAGTAGACTTGGGACATGGCAGCCCTGCCACATTCGTCCCTGGTACCGGTGGAAGAGTACCTGAACACATCTTACGAGCCCGACCTGGAATACGTGGACGGTGTTCTTGTGGAGCGGAACATGGGTGACTGGTTGCATGCGCTGATTCAGAGCAATGTCCTTTTTGCACTGCGGCGGAGGTACCCGCATCTCAAAGTTGTCGCTGAATTGCGCTCCCGCGTGACCGAAACCCGTTATCGGCTCCCGGACGTATCCGTCCTGCTGGCTGCGCCGACGACGAAGTACCTGCTGGACGCGGCCTTCCTGGTTGTGGAGGTCCTTTCCGAAGGCGACGTCATGAGCGCCGTCATCGAAAAACTGAAAGAATACGCCCGCAAGGGCATACCCAACATCTGGCTGATCGATCCGCGTCTTCAGTTGATTGCGGTGTACCGCCCTGCGACCCTGATCGAGATCGACAAGGACGTCGTGGCGACCGAGGATGGTTCGGTCGAACTCGCACGCAGCGAGATCTTCGCCGCGTAGTCGTTGGCCGGCTGGTGCGTATAATTAAGATACTTGGCCGCAGCCTTTGGAGGGTTATTCATGAGATTCAAATCCGGCTTCCCGACGATTTCGCTCGCGCTTGCCGCCGCGTGCGCGCTGCTCGCGCTCTCAGATACCCACGGCATCGTGGTGGCCAACATGGACCCCGCCGTCAAGCCGGGCGACGATTTCAACCAATACGCCAACGGCGGCTGGATCGCGCGCACCGAAATTCCGCCCGACCGCGGCCGGGTGGGCGTCTTCACCAGCCTCGACGACTTGAGCAACAAGCGTACCAACGGGCTGATTGAGGAATTGGCCAAGGTCAGTGCCCTAGCCGGTTCCAGCACCGGCAAAATCGCCGCACTGTACAACTCGTACATAGACGAAGCCGCCATCGAAGCGAAAGGCCTCGCCCCGCTTCGCACCCACCTCGAAGCCATCGCCGCCATCCGCGACAAGCGCGAGTTGGCCCGGGCGTTGGGTGAGAGCCTGCGCTCCGACGTCGACGCGCTCAACAACACCAACTTTCACACCCCCAACCTCTTCGGGTTGTGGGTGGCGCCCGGCTTCAACGACTCCGAGCATTACGCCGCTTACCTGATGCAAGGCGGTCTCGGACTGCCCGACCGCGAGTACTACCTGGCCGCGAGCGACCGTATGCGCGACATCCGCACCAGCTATCAGGCGCACGCCGCAACCATGCTCAAGCTTGCCGGATTCACCGGCACCGACGCCCGCGCCGCGCACGTCCTCGCCCTCGAGCACGCCATCGCCGAAAAGCACCTCAGCCTGGCGGAGAACGATGACATCCACAAGGCGAACAACACCTGGACGCCGTCCGATTTCGCCGCCAAGGCTCCGGGCCTGGACTGGGCGGAGTACTTCCGCGCCGCCGGCCTCGGCAAGCAGAAGAGCTTCATCGTCTGGCAGCCCACCGCCTTCACGGGGGAGTCCGCTCTGGTCGCCTCCACCGCGCTCGACACGTGGAAGGACTGGCTGGCGCTCCACCTGATCGATGCCTATGCCGGCGTGCTGCCCAAAGCCTTCAGCGACGAGCGCTTTGCTTTCTTCGGCAAAGTACTCTCCGGGACACCGCAGCAGCGTCCGCGCTGGCAGCGCGCGGTCGCCCTGGTCAACGGCCTGCTCGGCGACGCCGTCGGCCAGATCTATGCCCAGCGCTACTTCCCGCCGGAAGCCAAGGCGGCGGCGCAGGAGATGGTCGCCAACATCGTCGCCGCGTTCCGCAAACGCATCGAGGCGCTCTCCTGGATGGATGCCAAGACCAAGACCGAGGCGCAAGCCAAGCTGACCACCCTTTACGTGGGGATTGGCTACGCGGAGACCTGGCGCGACTACTCGGCCTACGAGGTCAAGGCGGACGACCTCTTCGGCAACATCTGGCGCGGCGGCCTGTTCGATTACCATCGCGACGTGGCACGCCTCGGCCATCCCGTCGACCGCAAGGAATGGTCCATGACGCCGCAGACCGTCAACGCCGTCAATCTCCCGCTGCAAAATGCGCTCAACTTTCCGGCGGCCATTCTCCAACCGCCGTTCTTCGATCCGCAGGCCCCCGCCGCGGCGAACTATGGCGCCATCGGCACCGTCATCGGACACGAAATCAGCCATACCTTCGACACCGAAGGCAGCGCGTTCGATTCCCACGGGCGGGTGCGCAACTGGTGGACACCCGCGGACCTGGCGCACTTCACCGCCGCCACCAAGCGGCTCGCCGCGCAGTACGACACGTACAAGCCCTTCCCCGACCTCTCCGTGAACGGCGAGCAGACGCTGGCGGAAAACATCGCCGATGTCGCCGGGCTCTCCGCCGCCTACGACGGCTACCGTGCGTCGCTCGCGGGCAAGTCCGCCCCCACCCAGGATGGCTTCTCTGGCGACCAGCAATTCTTCATCGCCTTCGGACAGAACTGGGGATCGAAGGCGCGGGAAGCCGCGCTGCGCCAGCAGGTGATGACCGACGGGCACTCCCCCGGAGAGTTCCGCGCCGCCACCGTCCGCAACAACGACGCCTGGTACGCGGCCTTCCACGTCCAACCCGGCGCGAAGCTCTACCTCGCCCCGGCGGAGCGCGTGCAGATCTGGTAGGAAACCGCCGGTGACAGGGTACGCGGCCCATTTCGCGGCGGCGCTCATCGGCGCCTCAGATTCCAATCTCCAGCTAAAGCCGTTTGTCCCGGTTGGGCGTTTCGGAAGCGAATGACTTGACGGACAATATGGCGAATCGGAAGGCCTCGGGCGGAGTCGCCCGTTCAAGGAACGGCGTGTCACGGGAGGAATCCTCCTGAGCCGGGCCCGCCCCGGTCGCCTCTCAGCATTGTCCGAGTTGCGCGTGATCCAACCGGAGCAAGGCTGTCCGCAGCCATGCGGTTCTGCGGCCGACTGCTTGCGGCTTGTACCCGCCCAACAGACCTAAGCAGCATACACGTGAGCGATGCCGATTGCTCGGTTCTCGCGGCTCCCTACCGATATCCGGCTCCACGCCAGGACCGCTCGGGTTATACGAGACCAGCTATTCTCCGGAGCCGGTAGAGCTGGGCACATCTCGCCAGCCCACATTTCCCGACCGCGCCAGGTGTCGCGATTTCCTTCCCCCGACCGTAACCACGGTGGCCGTTCGTGGGGCCACCCACATTCGCAGTCAGGCCACTCCCCTTGCTTCTAAACGTTCGTGCTGCTATGATACCGACCCGAATTGTGATCCTCCTGTACGTATGAGGAGAACTCGATGAGCATTTCCGCAATACAAGAACTCGTTCAAAAACAGGCGCTAAATGAGGAGTTACTCTCTCACTTCGTCAACACGGAATCAGGCTCGATAGTGCTGAGATTTGAGAGCGAATATTGGGACTATAAGCGCGATCTTGTTGATCTGTCCGACCCCATCAAAGTTGCTGAGCTTGCGGCTGACGTGTTGGCACTTCACAACACAAGGGGCGGCTACTTACTCTTCGGGATCACTGACGACTACGTCATTTTGGGTGTACACGAGCAACAGGCGCTAGAACTTGACTCCAACATCATTAACTCTAAACTCAAGCGCTTCGTCGGGCAAAGTTTTTACTGTAGGTATTCTGTGCTCTCACAGCCGATTGGTGGCGCGCGTCGGAGCATTGCAGTATTATTTATCCCGCCCCGGAAGGCGCTGGGTATTCCGACGGCTCAAAGAGCCCCCGGGGATCCACCATTGTTCAAGGAAGGGATCTTCTTCCTCAGGGCTAACGATCGCCGGAAGCGCGCCGAGACGAATGAAGAATTCACATTCTTGTACGCGGCCCCTGAACCCGAAGTACTCGTCGGATCTCACCAACTCAGAACCTGGAGTCCCAAACCAGGAACGCGACTGTTCTTGGGCGACTACTCGCGATTTATCGGAGAGCAAACCCGTGCTCCGAGAATGGAGCAAGTGATTGATGCTCTGATGTTTGGGAAATGGGATGTTGTTCTTCTCCGGGGCGTTGGGGGAGTAGGGAAGACTGCGCTAGCAATCGAAATCACACGCAAACTCGCTCTCGACCCAGCGTATAGCAATCACTTTGGAGGTATTATCTCCCTCTCGGCGAAGGACCAAGAACTCACTCCATATGACCGAAATGCTATTGTGCCAGAGGTTGCGTCGTATGATCAGCTGCTCCGGCAAATCATCATACATTCCTAGTGGGACGGTGACGTACCGACCGATTTGACTAGCAAAGAACACTTAGCGAAAACGATACTAAAAGATCGCCGTATTCTTCTTTTCCTCGACAACTACGAAACTATGGAGGTGCGCGAGTCTAGGGCATCTGCTTTCTTAGCGGACCTTCCGTCAGGAGCTAGAACCCTTATTACGTCACGGCATCAGCCGCTCTCATTGCCAGCGTACCCTATCGACGTACCACCGCTCGATAGGACAGAAGCGGAGGCGTTGGCCAATCTCGAAGCTGCGCTACAGCATGTCGACCCCACAATCACAGAGAGATTTCTTGACCAGATTGTAACTGTCAGTGAACACGTACCCCTCGCAATAAAGTGGATAATAGCCTGCAGCAAGAACGCGGATCACCTTGTCCAGTTGCTCGAAGAGCATCGGAGGGGAAAGCCGGCGTTAGCGAACCTGTGCGAGTTCTGCTTCGAATTCGAGTACAACCTCCTCACGCCAACAGCTCAACGGGCACTATGCCTATTCCCTCTGTTCCAACGCGCTCCCACTCTTCGCGAACTGACAGTTGCAGCAGACGTCAGGGACGATGTGATGCAATCTGCCCTGGACCAACTGATAGCGTTCAGTCTCGTTATCCGCGAACATACTCAGACCCGAGACGAAGAAGTGTTCAGAACTCTGCGGCTGACACTTTCATTTGCGACTGCCAAATTGAGAGGATGGGGTGATCTTGACAAACAAGCGAAGCGACGGTTAAAGGCACAGTTTGGGCCAACGCTCCCGCTACTGCTAAAAGCGGCTGAAGAGATGATCGAGCGGGGTGCGACTGGAGTAGCGCGACGGTATCTTGACGAGGAGATTCTGGAGCGCGACCCTAGCAATGCTCGGGCCTTTTATCTGCGGGGCCTGACGTTTGAGCAGGAGTTTGACTATTCGTCTGCACTTCAGGACTTTCAGCGCGCTCTAAGAAGTGTTGGAACGGACCCGCCGCTGCTCAGCGACGCTGTTTTACACATTCTTTCTGTCATTCGAAGTGATCCGAGACCTAAGGAGGACAAGATCCCAGGTTTAGCGCGGGCCTATGAAGTGTCCAATGATCCGAGGCTTGCACTGGAACTGGCAAACCTGTTCACGTTACTCGAGAAGATGGATGATGCTCGACAGTATTACCAGAAGGTGTTCAGGACATACATTCCTGCGCAGCAGACTGCCTGGGAGGAAGCATTTGTGTTCGGCGACAATTAGAACTCCCGGCTGACGACAATTAAAACTCCCGCTCGACGACAACTAATGTGACCATCGAGAATCGCGCTCACCGAGCGCCAAGGGATGGTCACGGACGAGCAGGTGAGGAGGCTCAGAAAGTTGTCGAACACAGAGAAGAATCAAGAGATTG
>JAIQEX010000132.1 GCA_020073615.1 Terriglobia bacterium | reverse complement strand
GCATGCCGCGGGAGTGATGGCCCCGCGCTACTGCCAGTCCATGGCCAGCCGCACCAGCGTGCGCATGGAAACTCCCGATGGGCCTTTGGCGAGGTAAGGCTTGGCATCGTCGAGCCAGGCCGTTCCGGCGATGTCCAGGTGCACCCACGGCGTATCCTCGGCGAATTCCTTCAGGAAGATGGCCGCCGTAATCGCGCCGCCCCAACGTCCGCCCACATTGGCCAGGTCGATTCGCGACGAGCCGCAGATCAACAGAATGGAGATGGAGATCGACGGGCTGGTCACCCGCCTGCTCGCCCAGCGGCAACCGGTGGCGCGCGATCTCCGCTTCCTGACGTCGGTGCTCAAGATCAATACCGACCTGGAGCGCATCGGCGACCTGGCGCAGCACATCGCCGAACGGTCCCTTTCGCTGATGCACCATCCGCTGGTGAAGCCGATGGTGGACATCCCCAAGATGGCGTCGCTGGTGCAGGCCATGCTGCTCAAGTGCCTCGACGCGTTTGTGCATGAAGACGCCGCGCTGGCGCGCTCCGTGCTGATCTCCGACGATGAAGTGGACGCGCTGCGCGACGGCGTCTACGGGGATCTGCTGGAGACCATGCAGCGCGACCCCGGGGTGGTGCCGGCGGCGGTCGATTTGATCTTCGTGGCGCGCAACCTGGAGCGCATCGGCGACCACGCCACCAACATCGCCGAAGACGTCGTATTCCTGGTAAAAGGCATCGACGTCCGCCACCACGCCGAAGACCACACGGACCTGAGCATGCCGCGGGAGTGACGAGTCAGTGCCTCTACATTTGGGTTCTGCGCAGGACGGGCAGAACCCAGGGGCCTTGCCGGAATTAACGCCGCTGGTATGATTGGAGTGGACATGCTGTTTGAGCGGATCACTGTCGATCCGGCCGTGGCTACTGGCAAGCCTTGCATACGCAATCTACGTTTCCCGGTGTCGCGCTTACTCGGTCTGCTGGCGGCCCGCGAGACCAGGGAATCGATTTTGAGCGCCTATCCCTACTTGGAGGACGCGGATATCGATGAGGCTTTGCACTATGCGGCCTGCCTTTCGGAAGACGAGACGATTGAGCTGAGGCGGTGAAGTTCCTGGTGGATATGCCGTTGTCGCCGGAACTGGCACAGTGGCTGCGCGCCGAAGGCCATGACGCTGTCCATGCAAATGAACTCTCGATGAACGGCAGTCCCGATGCGGAGGTCCTTTAGGCTGCAATCCAGACGGACCGCGTAGTGATCACGGCAGACCTGGACTTCCCGAGGCTTTTGGCCGAGCTTGGCTCGGCTGGACCGGGACTGATTCTGCTCCGTGGCGGGAACTACAGCGAGACCGAGAGTCGGGATTGTGTGCGGCGCGTCCTGATGGGGGTCGCGGAGATGGAATTACCGAAGTGCATTGTCGTGGTCGACCGCGAAAGAATCCGGCGGCACTGGCTTCCTGTCTGAGTTGCGCCAGGTCAGCCACGAGATTCCGTTCCTGAGGCGGCCGTGGTTGGCGGGCGGCGTTCGAGGCAAATACTATCGCCGGGCGGCGGCCGGGACCAGTCTGGTGCTAATTGAGCCCGGCCTCGCCGACATGTTTCCCGATAGCAAGGCGGTCAACCGCGCTCTCCGCGTGGTAGCCGAAGCCAAACCGCAAGTCTATTCAAACGCCGGCGCTCGCGGTAATCTGGCGAACTCTGTTACCCAGATAAACACTGCGGCATCAGGGAGGATTTATCTCGACGTGCCCAGCAAATGTCAGCAACGGACGTGATACAGCCATCACGACCACATTCCGAGCGACAGGTCAGCTCTACAGGACAAATAATAAGCACAAGTAGACTTTTCACCTCTGCTCCGTCTGACTGGCTTCCGCCTCAAATGTAGCCACAAGATGCGGTCGAACCGGCCGACCACATTTCAGAAACGCTTCTTCAAGAAGTTCCGTGTAGTTCTCTTTCACTGCCACTGCAGCGGATAAGTCCAGTGTGTTCCTAACGGATTCGATGGCCTCAGCGCTAGGTCCCTCGATCTCAATAAAGGAGCCGATGAACGGAACGGTATCTAGAGCAACGAAACATTCTTGTATTGAAAACTCGGAACGGCGTTTGTCGATGACGGCAGTCCTAATCAGGCCTTGAGTCTCTAGCTGAGCGCGCAGGTGGCGTGGGTCAGGCACCTCAAACTCAAGTTCGATTCGATGATGCACGCCACTGGGTTGGTGTATTCTTGGGCCCTTCAATGCGACGAAAACTCGATCTGCTGCTTGCCGAATACGAACCGTAAAGTCACCTTTCCGTAGATCTTCATTTGAAGTATCGAAGTATTCGTCGCGCTGAACGATGGCCGCTGGCTCGCCCGTGCCAAGCCGGCGGCAACGTTGCTCGACAAGTTGGGCGAAAGCGCCGTCCGGTAATCGAAGCTTCTGTTCAATCTCCTGGACCATTTACGATGCTTACGCCGGGTTCAAAAGCGGCCATATATAACTGATTAACTTACTTACATCGACGCCAGTAGGCGTACCCAGCTGATCGGCCCATTCGCCGGGACTGATTTTCTTGTCTCCGATGGTGATCGCAGAATCAGGAAATGCTGGAAGGAACGCAAGCAGAGTATACAGCCACCACGCTACATTTGAGCCCACGCTCTGCCGAACTACTTCAGCTTCCGAATGCCAAATTGGCCACTGCTTTTGCTGGTACATTTGATGTTGGAAGTCCATCTTCACAACCGGTATCATAAGGACGCCAATCCGCGTTAGCGCATTGGGCACATTGTATGCTTGGTTCCATTGCAAGTTTTCGTCTGAACCAGCTATGACAGCGCACTTTGCTTGAGCGCTCTCGGCCAAGTGAAGCACGGCTGCGAGCGTAAGCGGGGGGCGGAGATAGGTGAGCGTGGGCTTGCTGGCAATCCTTGTCTTATCCTCTTGGGAATATTGTTTTGTATTGATTGCCAACAAGACATCGACGGTCATCTTTGATGTGATACGACGAAATAACGTTTGAATGTGTCGGTAATGCGCATAGGATGGTTCATATAATTCGCTCATACGCACAATTGTGGACAACCGCACTTTGCGACGAGCTACGTAAGACTCGATGCAACGTTGAAAGGCCTCAACGTACACATCTTCGTACTCAGGTACTCAGTGTCACCGCCGCAATCCGCAATTAAGACGGTCACTTGCCATCCGATCAGCGTTAGCAGCCTGATCAATTCGACTTGACCGCGATGGATGGCAGTGGCCAAATCGCGCGGTACAACGGGCCATATTACCCGACCCGGGTGGTTGAGATCCAATTCGGTGAAATTCGAGGGCTCGATGCCCGCCTGTCGTAGGTGATCGTATAGCGGGCTGGCGAGACTGGCGCCGGGCATCGCCTCAGCATATTTGAGCCAATCAAAGTTATATAGCAACTGCTGTCCCTCAATGCCCTTAAGCTCGTGCTGTCCAATCGAGGTGCAGTATTGTTCTGCCACTCCCTCACTGTACACTTTCTTCATCGTTTCAAATAGGTCTTTGTTGATCGTTACATTACCCGCCTGTGTGACTCCCTGCAATCGGGCTGCCTGGTTGACGCCACTTCCAAACACGTCATCGCCAACAGGCTCAACGGCCCCCTGGAAAAGACTAACCCGAACGGGTGTTGACAACTCAGCGACCCCTGGCCGATCAGCGCACGACTGCTGCAGTTGCGACGCGAACGCAAGGGCATGCTCCACGAATTCGAATCGTACCATGTGTGCATCACCAATGTTCTTTACGTACTTTCCGTAGTTGCGGATCGCCAATGACTCGCCAAGCCGCAAATGTTCTTGAAGAAGAGGTGCGAACGCCTGGTGCCCCATTTGCTCTGCCAAAGCTGTCGAACCCTTTAGGTCGGTGAAGCACGTTATCTCGATTTTGGTTGGCATTCCACTTCTCCTGGATTAGCTATTTGCCCGTTCGAACGGCGTGGTCAGATTAAGATAACGTGCGGCGTGTCCAGACATATCGACGACAGAGCGGACTGCCGAAAGCCTTGGGAGCTTCGGGTGCAAGTTGTCGAGCAGTACCTTCCCTTTGCCCGTATTGGACTCGGTTACGAATCTTCCGTCAGGCGATACGAGAACGACTGAATTAGGCGATTCGTTGTATGTCACTTGTATCGCTAGTTGGTTCTTCCATTGAGCTGCTCTTGCCAAAAGAACCTGTGCGAATGCATGTTCGTACGGCCCCTTTGCACGCTTTCCTTTGTAAGCGCGCCCGTCGTCGGTATGTGTGCCGACGAGTCGTTGGTAACCGCTCAGGCTAGCCTGCGATGGGGCAACCTTGAAAATCCGCCAGGAATGCACCCCTAATCGAAACAGCGTGTCACCCAGGGGGACCAAATCGTTCGCCGTTCTTTTTGTCGCGACTGTCTGCACTGTTACGTTGAGGCCGGCATCTAGGCAGCGACACAACGCTTCCATCGCGGCATCCAAAGCGTGACCACGCGACACGAGTTTAGGATAGAGGGACGACACCGGGCGCTGGGCGTCATTGATGCGCGGCACTTGGGAGTCGATTGAGATGCGGATGCTTACACCGTGCTCAGCGAAAAGACGCATGTGATGGTCTCGCATGGTGTATCCGCTCGTATCCACGATTATTCCGACTCGACCAGTAAGACTACGCATCGCAGTAGCGATGTGAGGAGAGAACAGAGGATCGCCGCCAGTTAAGACCACGACGACCGGGCTTAGGCTGAGAATCGTTTCTGCAGTCTCGCTAATCTGAGCAGCCGTCGGCTCTAGATCCTCTTTCCGCATCAAATCTTCGGCGTAGCAGTACTTGCAGGCGAGAGGACATCGGCCGGTGATGAACCAATTAACGAGGATCGGCTTGTCGGGTGATGGCACAACCGACCAGCTACGGGTGTCCGGTAGCAATTGTGGAATCGGATAGACGGGTTTCAACTGTGGGATGGACCACCCCATACCCAACGTAGAAATGTAAATCTGAGCGGAAGGATGCTCCTGTTTGCGATCGAGCCAGTTCAGTACGCCTTGGGCGTCGTCTTGCGCAATTGCGTAGACTAGTCCAGAGTATTGCGTAAAGCCAAGCATTCCTCCCAGCCCGGCGTCATTGCGTATAACCACGCCCGACTGCGTAACGCGCGTATCGTTTTTACTTACCGCCATATTCGTACTACATATTCTGTGTGGCGCGCCCTCAGTCCTTTCGCCCTGGGATTCTTAGCACCCATATGAGACGATTCCATTGCATGGAATACTTCTGTCCGAAATCCGAGTGACTGCCAAATGTCCTGCACGATCTCGGATACGGGAATGACGATGCCGCGATGGGTATTATTAACAATAACCACGTATCCCTCGAACGAGGCATGCAGGTATTTCGCAATGTTGTGATATGCGTTCTCGAGAGAATAGAAGTAGTTTCTAAAATACGGCATGTAGTACACTTCGTCATCGTATTCTGCACGCTTATTACGACGGACGGTCAGGGCTTCCGCCATAAAGCGGTTGGCGACCGAAGACGTAGGGCAGTGGCGCTCGGCCCCCTTTACGAAATTCGATCCGATTATGCCTTCGCGGACGAAGGGAACATCAAATCCGTTTGAGCAGCCGATCACCTTGAGCAAAGTGTTTTCGGGAAGCAGAATAGAGGAGAAATCCCGGTGATTAGGGTAAGGAGGCGATGTGAACATCGACCGAAAGCGTCGGTTGCCGAGGTCTACAGAACGTGCGTCTCCGAGGATCACCTCATGATTGATACACTTGGAGCGTTCCTTAATCAGTTCGAGGTGGCTGCGCAATGCGTCCAGGTACGAAGAGAAATCATCTTGCCACCCGAGCAGTACACAGGTGCCGCCTTCCTTAGTATGCGTGGAGACGTCCCCTGGGCTCGTACACGCAAGCCGTCCCGAAAATGGCAAGAGCAGTGAAGCCGTCACCTCCCATGGCTTAGCGACGGAAGACGGCAATTCGGCAACCGTCGTTTGAATCAGGTTGAAAAGCCGCTCAACTAGCGCGCGAGTGTCGTGTGGAAAGAACTCGTCGGCAACTACTGCCCTCTGGCGCGTGCGGGGCCAATTCCTTCGTTGTCGAAGCAGGGTCGCGATGGCCCTCAAATGCATGTCGGTTCTGGCAGGATGCGACAGCAGCTGCCAGAAGTATTGCGCTGGATTGTATTCGATGCCGGAAGACTGAATGCCCAACTCGGCACAGAGTCTTGCCAATCCGCCATAACCGCTCATCGGGTCCAGGACAGGAGAACGATCGATTAGCCGAGCAACCGTAGATCGGTCTTCATCTCGAAACGCTGCATATGTCCGTCCACTATTGATAAGAGACCGATAGACATCTCGCAAAAGCGTCGTGCGCCCAAGAGTTGCGCGCCCATTCGTCGCGGCACGCCCCTTCGTCGCCTTTGCATGAAGCTCTTCAATCATCTCTTCCTGAAGGATCGCCATCCGTGGGACCGCCGCATCCTCGTCTCTTAAGCTACTGGCCTGCAATCAGTTATGCATGCGTATTGGAGTTGTCCGAGACGCCAGATGGCATTATAACCAATCCCAACATGCTGGTGGCGTTAGATTCGCGTCTCCAGAGTAATAGATCGTCCCTGGTCGCGAAAGGATTTACCAACGACTCCGAAGCGCCATCGACCGCTTGGGACGTACCACGCCCCCCTCGGAAACCGGGTTCAATGCGGACGCCGGCCCCAAGTCCGTTTCGGGAAGCTGCGACGTGTCGAATTCCGCTCCGGCCGGATCGCGCGCTACCTGCAACCGCCCGTGGGATACACTGGCCGGATGCCCCTGCGCCCACCCCATCCGCAGCACCGCAAACTCCTCCTGCCTTACGGCGAAGCGATTCGCAGGATCGCACTGGCCGCGCGGAAACTCATCCTCGAAGAGGCTCCGGAGGCCAGCGAGTTCGTTTACGAAGTGTACACCATCGCCGACCACTTTACGTTCACCGAGCGGCCCGGTGACGCGTTCGTCTTCACTACTACGCATGCCAATTGGGTCAACCTCGGCTTTAACTTCGGCGCGCTGCTGCCCGATCCGGACGGCCTGCTGCGCGGCGAGGGCAAATGGATTCGCCACGTCCGGATCGCGCGGGCGGCGGACCTTGACGCGCCCGGCGTTCGAGCATGCCGCGGGAGTGATGGCCCCGCGCTACTGCCAGTCCATGGCCAGCCGCACCAGCGTGCGCATGGAAACTCCCGATGGGCCTTTGGCGAGGTAAGGCTTGGCATCGTCGAGCCAGGCCGTTCCGGCGATGTCCAGGTGCACCCACGGCGTATCCTCGGCGAATTCCTTCAGGAAGATGGCCGCCGTAATCGCGCCGCCCCAACGTCCGCCCACATTGGCCAGGTCGGCAAAGGCGCTCTTGAGGTATTCCTTATAATCGTCTTCGAGCGGCAAGGCCCACATGCGCTCGCCTTCCGCTTTGGCGGCCCGCAGCACGCGGTCGCGCATGGCATCCTCATTGGCGAAGAGGCCCACGTTGAGGTGGCCCAGCGCCACCACGACGGCGCCGGTCAGGGTGGCCGCATCCACCAGGTGGGTGCATCCCAGCTTGCGCGCATAGGCCAGGGCGTCGGCCAGAATCAGCCGGCCCTCGGCGTCGGTGTTGATCACTTCGATGGTCTTGCCGGACATGGCGGTGACGATATCGCCCGGCCGCTGCGCGCGGCTGCCGGGCATATTCTCGACGCAAGGAATGAAGGCCGTCACCGGTATGGCGGGTTTCAGTTGCGCGATGGCGCGCATGGCGCCGATCATGGAGGCGCCGCCGGCCATATCGTATTTCATCTTCTCCATGCCGTCGGCGGGCTTGATGGAGATTCCGCCCGTGTCGAACGTCACGCCCTTGCCCACCAGTCCCAGGTGGACCGCCGGGGAAGCGGCCTGCGCCGGCTGGTAGCGGATGACAATAAACGCCGGCGGCTCGGCACTGCCCTGGGACACTCCGAGCAGCGCCCCCATGCCGAGCGCCGCCATTTGCGCCCCGTCCAGCACTTCGCACGGCAGGTGATATTCGGATGCCATTTGCCGCGCCGCTTCGGCAACGTTCAAAGGCGTGAGCCGGTTGGCCGGTTCGTTCACCAGGCCGCGCGTGAAATTCTGCGCTTCGGCGAGAATGCGCCCGCGCGTGACAGCCTCCGCGAGGCCCTGGCCGCCTGCGGCTGCCGCCACCGCGAAAGCTTCCACGGTCTTCTTGTCGTCCGCCGTTTTGTAGCGGTCCGGTTCATAATCTCCCAGAATCGCGCCCTCGACCGCGGCGCATGCGTACTCCGGTGTCGCCCGGTCGGCATCGAGCGCCAGGGCGATTCTCTTCACGGATTTCGATTTCAAGTGGCGCACCGCCGCCCCGGCCAGTTTGCGCATTTCGGCAGGATCGAATTTATCCACTTTCCCGGCGCCGGCAAACAGCACACGCCGGGCGGCTACCCCAGGGGCGCCGTGCAGCAGCGTCAACTCGAGCGGCTTGCCGGTAATCTCCCCGGCCTCGAACAGGTCGCCCGCGCCGAATCGGGGGTCCTTTTTGTCCTCGAACACCGGCACAATCAGTGCGCCGGCCTCAACCTGCTCCAACGGTCGTGCATCAAATGTGGATTGCATCACTCTCAATTGTCCCGCAATGGCGCGCACGGCCAACCAAAATCGCCGGGCATTCCGCCGCTATTCCAATTTTGGAATCCCCCAACTCCCTGGCGGCATCCGATCGGGGGTGCTATCTCGTTTGTTTTAGAAGCCGCTGGACGAAAACTTATGGTACACTTGCAGTTGGGACGCCGTCCTCCAGAGTTTACCAAAACCTGTAACGGCATGATTGCGGAAACCGTCCAATAGTTCGTAGACAGCGGTCCTTCCCGAAGGAGGGCTGGTGGATCAAAATGGCTGACCTGTCGCAACCTAACAATCCTTTCTTCACAACCGCCGACGACCACTTATCGCGCCTCCTGGTTTCCGAAGTGGAGGAGCCGTGGTACCGGTCCTTTTTCCGGAACGTCCGGGAAACCCTCAACCCACCCAAACTCCCGCCCCTTGAGCTTACGTCTAAACCAGTTGCCGTCAAGGATATCTGGGGCCTGTACGGGCGCCAGAAGAAGTCCTTCATGATGTCCACCGGCTTCCAGGTTACGGTGGTTGTCCTGCTCTTCACGATCTTTTCGGCCAAGGCGGTACAGGAGAAGGTTAGGGAGGCGATGGTCATTTTCACGCCCCTCGACACGGCTCCTCCGGAAGTAAAGATGACCCCCAAGAAGGATTCTATGCAGGGCGGCGGCGGCGGTGGCGACCGGTCTCCGTTGCCCGCCAGCCGCGGCAAATTGCCGAAGCCATCGCTTCGCCAGTTTACCCCGCCGGTAGCGGTCTACAACAACCTGAATCCCAAGCTGGCCATGGAGCCCACCATCATTGCACCGCCTGATGCGGTTCTGCCGAACATCAACTCGCCGAATTATGGCGACCCATTGTCGAAGTTCACCGCACTCTCGAATGGTCCAGGTTCGGGTGGCGGCATTGGCTCGGGCAAAGGCGGAGGCGTTGGTTCGGGCGATGGCGGCGGTTTCGGACCGGGTTCCGGCGGCGGTTTCGGCGGCGGCGTGTTCCGCGTCGGCGGCGGCGTTACGGCTCCGGTGGTGCTCTACAAGCCCGAACCGGAATATTCGGAAGATGCCCGCAAGGCCAAATACCAGGGCACGGTTTTGCTCTATATCCAGGTCGATGCCACCGGCAAAGCGATCAATGTCAAGGTGCTCAAGAGCCTGGGACTGGGCCTCGATGAAAAGGCCATCGAAGCCGTGAAGAAATGGAAATTCAAGCCCGGCACCATGAACGGCAAACCGGTCACCGTGGAAGCCAGCGTGGAAGTCAACTTCCGGCTACTGTAAGGAAAACAATCGAATCCGATTTCGAAAGGCGGTCCGGCAACGGACCGCCTTTTTCGTTTGGTGGGGCAGGCTGCTCCGCCTGCCCACCTACCTAAACAGCGCGCGGCATTCGGCGCACGGGCAGATGTGGCGGAAGTGCTCGTAGGAGTAGATCCCCGAATTGTGGCCGTCGCTCCAGTTGATGCGTACCGCGTAGTTGCCCACCGGCTCCACGGCCACCATCTTCAGCGCCGGCTTAAACATGACAAACGGGTTGCCGGAATCCTGCGGGGCGCCGCTCTTCGGGGCGGGCGGTGTGCCGTGGGCGCCGGTGCAACTGGCGCACGGGCAGTGGTCGCGCAGGTATTGGAGCGCGTACTCGCTGCGGTGCCCGTCTTTCCAGTCGATCTTGATCCCCTTGGATTTGGAAATGGCGATGTGTTCGGGGTCGGTAGCAGATGGCATTTTCAATTGTAGAGGCGCTCGACGTCGCGGACGCCCGAGATGCGGCGCATGGCGGCCACCAGTTTCTCGAGCTGCTTTTTGTCGCGCACGTCGACTGTCATTTCCACGATGCCGCCGTCCTGCTCGGCTTCGGTCTTGGCTTCCAGGCTGCGGATATTGGTATTCTCACCCGAGAGGACGGACGTGAGCTGCATCAGCATGCCCGGGCGGTCGTCGGTGTGGATCACGATGCGAACGGGGAAAGCGTCCGCGGCGGCGCGCGCCCACTCCACCTCGATCTTGCGCTCGACGTCGTACATGAGGCTTTGCACGTTGGGGCACAGCTTGGAATGGACCGCCACACCCTTGCCGCGGGTGACGTAGCCGACGATGGCCTCGCCGCGGATCGGGTTGCAGCACTTGGCGCGGTACACCAGCAGGTCGTCGATGCCGCGCACCTTGATGACCGCGTCGGCGTCCAGCGGCCGCCCCGGCACCGCGGCCGCCGACGAGCTTGAGGCGTTCCCCGGGACGGGCTCCGCCGCGGCGCCCGCGGGCTTGCCTTCCGGCGGCTCCTCCTTCACCACCTCCGGCGCCACCTTGGTCAGCACCTGGCGGGCGGAGAATTTCCCGTAGCCCAGCGCCGCGTACAGATCCTCCATCTTGCTGTAGCCGTACTCGGAGGCGACGCTTTCCAGATCGGACCGGGCCACCTTGCTCATCTGCACGCCCAGGCGGCGGGCTTCCTTGTCGAGATACTTCTGGCCGATTTCGATGGCCTTCAGCCGCTCGCTGGCGTTGATGACGTGCTTGATCTTGTTGCGCGCTTTCGAGGTCTTGACGAAGGCCAGCCAGTCCTTGCTGGGCTCATGGCCGCTCTGCGTCATGATCTCGACAATGTCGCCGTTGCGCAGCGACGAACGCAGCGGCACGATGCGCCCGTTCACCTTGGCGCCCACGCACGTGTTGCCCACGTCGGAGTGAATGGCGAAGGCGAAATCGATGGGGGTGGCATCGCGCGGCAGCACGATTACTTTGCCGCGCGGCGTGAAGGAATAGACCTCTTCGGGGTACAGGTCCACCTTGAGCATGGACATGAACTCGCCGGGGTCCTGCATGTCGCGCTGCCACTCCACCAGGTGCCGCAGCCAGGACATGCGCTGATCGTCCGCCGCCGGTCCCTTCCGGCCCTCCTTGTATTTCCAGTGCGCGGCGATGCCCTCTTCGGCGATGCGGTGCATCTCTTCGGTGCGGATCTGCACCTCGAAAGTCTGCCCGTGCGGTCCCACCACGGAGGTATGCAGCGACTGGTAGAGGTTGGGACGCGGGATGGCGATGAAGTCCTTGATCCGGCCGGGAATGGGCCGCCACTGGTTGTGGATCACCCCGAGCGCGGCGTAGCAGCTCTTCACCGAATCGGTGATGATGCGCAGCGCCATCAGGTCGTACACCTGGTCCACCGTGATCTTTTGCCGGCGCAGCTTCTGGAACACCGAGTAGGGCCGCTTGATGCGCCCGTCGATGCGCGCCGGAATGCCTTCGCGGCGCAGCTCGGCCTCGACCGTCTGGCGGATTTCGTGCAGGAACTCTTCATTCGAATGGCGGCGCGATTCGATGGCGCCCAGGATTTCCCGGTAGGCGTCCGGCTCCAGGTGCTGGAAGGAAAGATCCTCCAGCTCGCCGCGCACCTTGCCCATTCCCAGGCGGTGCGCGATGGGGGCGTAGATCTCGATGGTCTCGCGCGCGATGCGCTCGCGCCGCTCGGCGTCGAGGTAGCCGAGCGTGCGCATGTTGTGCATGCGGTCGGCCAGTTTGACCATGATGACGCGAATGTCCTCGACCATGGCCAAAAGCATCTTGCGAAAACTCTCCGCCTGCCGGTCCTCGGCCGAGAAGAAATCGAGCTTGGTCAGCTTGGTGACGCCGTCCACGCAGCGCGCCACCTCTTCGCCGAATTCTTTGCGCACCTGCTCGACGGTGGCGCTGGTATCCTCGACCACGTCGTGCAGCAGGCCGGTCTGCATGGCCACCAGGTCCATGCGCATATCGCCGAGGATATGGGCCACCATCACGGGGTGCGCCATGTAGGGCTCGCCGGAATCCCGGGTCTGCCCTTCGTGATACTGGCGCGCGAAGCGGAACGCTTTTTCCAGCCCGGCCAGGTCGTCTTTGGGACGGTACTCGCGGATCTTGGCTTCCAACTCGCGGTACAACTGCTCCACCGGATCGGGCGGAGGCGGAGACGGTTCGGACACGGACCCAGGGAGGCTGGCGGATTCGGCGGGCACTCTAACTCAATTGTAGCCCAGGCTCAGCGGGACCGAAGACGCGAGCGCAGCGAGCTTCCTGCCCCTGGCCCCCGGCCCCGATCCCCGGCCCCTGATTTTCTACTTCTGGCTCGGCTCGGCGACGATGCCGCCGCCCGACTTGGACTTCTTTTCCGTCTTCTGCTTCTTGGTCGCCAGGGCCTTGGCCATCCATTCGTCGGCGATTTTGATCTGCGCTTCGTAGCGGTCCTTGCTGTCCTCCAGGTCGGCACGCTCGCGGATGAGCAGGTTCTCGTAGGCCATGGCGTCCTCGTACTGGTCGTTGATCTGCAGACACTTGTTGAGCGCCTGCAAGCCGTTTTCGATCACCTGCCCATACTTGGCCTTCAACTCTTCCTTCACCTTCTTGTCCTTGATGGGACCCGGGTCTTCCTGCTTCATACCCAGTCTCGCCTTGGCCCCGCCGTATTCCGGATACCACTCGGACCAGGCGATGAACCCGAGGCTGTAATAAGCGTCCGCATTATTGGGATCGACCGAGGTCAGTTTCTGGTACCACTCCCGCGCCTGGTCCCACTTCTTCTGGTTCAGGTACAGGGAAGCGATGTAGCCGATGGCCACGGTATTTCTGGGTTCCTGCTCGAGGACTTTGGTGAACTCGGAGAGCGCCGCGGCGGCCATCTTGTCGTTTTCCGGCGACACCGCGCCTGGAATGTACTGCAGCATGTAAGCCGTGGCCAGGTACAGCCGCGCGGTGATGAAACCGGGGTCCAATTCCACGGCGGTCTTGAAATGCTCGACGGCTTCCGGGTACTGGGTGTTCTTGAACGCCACTACGCCCTTATTGATCTGATCGCGCGATTGCAGCATCTTGCAACTTGAGCCCGCCAGCGCCAGTGCGGCCACCGCCAGGATCCACGCCCATTTGCGCATATTATTGTCCCGCCTCCACCTTCGCGGTCATCAGACCGACCTTGTCGATCTGCGCGCCGTGCGCGATATCGATCGCCTTGGCCACCCACATGAAGTCGAGCGACGGATCCCCTTTGACGAAGACCACCCGCTCGGCGCGCGTCTTGAAAATCTCGTCGAGACGTTGCCCCAGCTTGTTTTCGTCGGTCGGCTCGCTGTTGATCATCATGTTGTGGTCTTTATCGATGACGATCACCACCGTGCGCTGATCGGAGAGCGTCTGCTTCTGATTGGGCGGCGGCGGTTGCGGCACCAGCGCCTCCAGCCCCTTCGGCGTCAACGGCGTGATCACCATGAAAATGATGATCAGCACCAGGAGGACGTCGATCATGGGCGTCATATTGATATCGGACTTCGGACCGCCACCGGGTCCGCCGACTGCCATGGACATAAGATTGCTCCTTTAGATCCTTGCTTACTTCCCGGCCGGCGCCGGTTCGAGATTCCCTTTGCCCTTTTCCTGGATCTGCTCGGTCAGCAGGCCCAACTGGTCCACGCCCGCCGCGCGCAGGTTGTCGACCACGTCCACCACCTTCTCATAGCGCGCCCGCGCATCGGCCTTGACGAACACCGTCTTATCGAGCCGGTTGGTGAGCATGTCCTTGACCTTGGGCGCCAGATCCTCGGGCGCCAGTTGCGTGGTGTTGAGATACGTCTTTCCGTCATGGGTGACGGCCACCACCACCGCGTCGCTCTTATCGGCCGCCTGCATGGGGATGGGGTTCCTGGTCTTCGCCAAATCCACGCTCACGCCTTTGGACAACATGGGTGTGATGACCATGAAGATGATCAGCAGGACGAGCATCACATCCACCATAGGAGTCACGTTGATGTCTGCCACCGGCGGCGGTGTGTGGTGTTTCAGTCCGCCTTCTTTTTCTTTCTTAGCCATCGTCTGTCTCCCCCGGATTCGGCAGAATCTGGGGAGCCCCCGTCGGGGAGCTCCCCGGAAAATCAACTCGCCGGATCCCGAACTTTCATACCCGCCGGGCCGTGCCCAGCCTTACTTGCGGGCGGTGGCGCCGCGCTGCGACCGCTTCAGGAAGTAGTCGATCAGCTCGGAGCTGGAGTTGCCCATCTCCACGTCGAAGGCTTCAATCTTGCCCGTGAAGAAGTTGAACATCCAGACCGCCGGAATGGCCACGAAAAGTCCGATCGCGGTGGTCACCAGAGCTTCGGAAATACCGCCCGCCACTGCGCCCAGACCGGTGGACTTCTCCGTGGAAATTCCCTTGAATGCGTTGATGATGCCGACCACCGTTCCGAACAGTCCCACGAAGGGGGCGGTGGAACCGATGGTCGCCAGGCCGCTGACGCCGCGCTTCAGCTCGGCATGCACGATGGCCTCGGCGCGCTCCAGAGCCCGCTTGGAAGCCTCGATCTCTTCTCCCGGAATCTCGGTGCTGATCTGGTGCGCCTGGAATTCCTGGAGGCCCGCCACCACGACCTTCGCGAGGTGGCTCTTCTTGTAGCGATCCGCGATCTTCACGGCCTCGTCCAGCTTGCCTTCGCGCAAGGCGCCGGCGACCGCCGGGGCGAATGCCCGCGACTGCTTGCGTGCCGCGCTGTAGGCCATCAACCGGTCGATCATGACGCCGATCGAGTAGGCCGACATGATGAACAGGCCGACGACCACGCACTTGGCCAGCGGCCCCATCTGAATCCACAGGGAGCGCGGGTCCCAGCCTACCCCGCCGCTTTCCTGGAGCATGTAAAGCGACCAAACTTGAATTTGCAAGAACATTGTTGTCTCTCTCTCCTGCGAGTTGAATTGGTGTTTCTATTACCGGCGCCGGTCAATCGCCGCCGGGGTACTACTGGCTCAAAGTAAAGTTCACGTCGATGGTGGTCGATACCTCCACCGGCTCGCCGTTCAACAGGGTCGGCTTGTAGGTCCACAGCTTCACCGCGTCCATGGCGGCCTGCAGAAGCAGGGGGTGCCCTTTGACGACCTTGAGTTCCATGATCCGGCCTTCCTTCGAGATCACGGCGCTCAGCTCCACCGTGCCCTGGATGCGGGCCTGTTTGGCCAGCGGCGGATAAACCGGACTCGGGTGGTTGAGCAGCGCCGCCTGCTGCACATTGCCGCCCACGCGCATGCGCGTGATGGGCGCCTCGACCTTCTTGGGAGGCGGCGGAGGAGGCGCCACACTCGCCGTGGGCACCGAATTCAGGATGCCGCCCAGCACCCCGCCCGCGGCCCCGCCGGCCACGCCGCCCGGTATGCCGCCCTGGACGCCCACCGCCCCGCTCGAGGGCGGCGGAAGCTCCTCTTCCTTAATGGTCGCGATGTCTTTGGGCACCACCTTGGGAGCCATCAGCTTGCCGGCATCGAACTGCCGCGGGATCACCTTCACCACTTTCGGAGGAGGGGCTGCGGCCGGGGGGGGAGGCGGAGGAGGCGGCGGCGGAGGCGCCACCAGGAAACTGGTCAACTGCGCACTGGGAAGAACATCGAAGTAAATCATCGGGAGCACGACGAAGACCGCGATCAGCACGATCTGCCCCAGGAACGCCACCATCACGGTCCAGGTCTTCTTGGTCTTTCCGCCCCCTACGAATGTCTGTTCAAACATACAGGTTCCCTTCTTCTTGTCTCCGCGGCGGGCGCCCGCCGCGGGCCTTGTCTGGTTACTTCACCGCCCTCGTCGTCGGGCTCTTGCGAACCGTTTCCGCCCGCGATGCCGTGGCTAGTGCGGTCGCGGGGCCTTTGCTGCGCTTGTCCGTATAACCGTGCCAGAACAACACAATGGGACTGGCCACAAACACCGAAGAATACGTGCCCACGATAATCCCGCAAACCAGCGCGAATGAAAAGCTGTTCAATACCGGACCGCCAAACACGAAGAGGGCGATGACCGTCAGAAACGTCAGCCCCGAGGTCATCACCGTCCGGCTCAGCGTCTGGTTCACCGCCCGGTTCATCACCGATTCGAGCGACTCGCGCCGGGAGAACTTCAGGTTCTCGCGAATCCGGTCGAAGATCACGATGGTATCGTTCATCGAATAGCCCACCAGGGTCAGGAGGGCGGCGATCACGGTCATCGAGATCTCTTTGTTGAACAGCGAGAACAGCCCGATGGTGATGATGGTGTCGTGGAAACACGCAATCACCGCGCCCAGCCCGTAGATCCATTCGAAGCGGAACGCGATGTAGGCCAGCATCCCGGCCAGCGCGTACAGCGTGGCCAGCACGGCCTTCCGCCGCAGCTCCGCGCCCACCTTGGGACCCACCATCTGGGTCTGGATAATGTGAAACGGCGCCAGATAACACTCCTGCTGGAGAGTTTTCATAATACCAGCGTTGCCGCCCGCCACCGGGGCCAGCTGGTTGAAGTCGGCCATCAGCCCGGAGTGTTTCCGGTCGCGTTCGTCCAGCAGACTTTTCACCAGGTCCTGCAACTGCTGCTCGCTCAACGCGACCCCGTTGCCCGCCAGCGGGCCCCGCAGCCGGTTGGCCACGGCTTCCTGCCCGGCGTTGTTGAAGTCCAGCTTGCCCGACGCCGGCTGCCCGAACTTGTTCACCAGGACCTCCTGCATGTCGTCGCGGTTGACGTTCAGCTGGCCCTCTTCCCTGGCCTCGGTCCCGATTTCGACTTCATTCTCCGCGCCGCTGCCGGTCAGGTTCTGCACGCTCACTTCGCCCTTGATCTTGGGCGAATGGGTCATCTCGTAGCGAATCTTATCGAGCGGCGGGGCGTAGGCGAACTTCACCGTCATCAGCGCGCCTTCCTTGAAGTCGATGCCGTACTTCAGCCCGCCCTTCATGACGATGCTCCCGATACCCGCCACCGACAAAATCACCGAGGCAATGATGAACGGCCACTTCTTGCCTAAAAAATCATAATTCGTGTTCTTGAATAATTCCATCGCACCGTGCCGTGCCGGTATTCTTCAATACATTCGACACCAGCCCCCTTCGATTTGTTCCCGCCGCCGGAAAAACCCCGGCCGCCGGGTGAAGCTAAATACTCAACGTCTCCATGCGGCGGCGTCCCGACAACTCGTAGTCGAAAATCGTCTTGGACACGAAAACCGCCGTGAAAATGTTCGCAATCAGACCGATCGTCAATGTTACCGCAAAGCCGCGCACCGGTCCTTCCCCAAACAGGAAGAGGAAGGCGCAGGAAACCACCGTGGTCACGTGGGTGTCGACAATGGTCCACCAGGCTTTGTTGAACCCCGTATCGACCGCCGCGATCACCGCCTTGCCGGTCCGCAGCTCTTCCCGGATACGCTCGAAAATCAGCACGTTGGAATCGACCGCCATACCGATGGTCAGAATCACTCCGGCGATGCCGGGCAAGGTCAGCGCGGCGTGAAAATAGGAGATCGCGGCCAGCAGGATCACGGTGTTCAGGGCCAGTGCCAGCACCGCGTTGACGCCGCTGCGCCGGTAGTAAACCAGCATGACGGCGATCACCGCCAGCAGCCCCGCCACGCCCGCCATGAGCCCCTGGTGAATGGAATCGGCCCCCAGCGAGGGACCCACCGAATTCTCCGACATGTATTTCACGCTGGCCGGGAGCGAGCCCGACCGCAGGTAGCGCGCCAGGTCTTCGGCTTCCTCCTGGCTGCTCAGGTTGGTGATGCGGCCCGCGTCCTCGATCTTGCTCTCGATGGTGGCCACGCTCACCGCCTGGTTATCCAACACCACCGCCAGCTTGTGTCCCACGTTGGCGCCGGTGTACCGGCCGAAGCGCTTGCCGCCGTCGGGCGACAGCGTAAAGTTGGTATCCCAGGTGCGCGCGCTGTCGCCCTGGCTGGGACGCGCGTTGCGCATCTCCCGGCCGCTGATCACCGGGAGCTTGCTCATCAGGTACCACTCCTCGCCCTCACTCCGGCCGCGCGGCTTGGCTCTGACCAGCTTCATGTTCAGCGGCACCACCCCGCCCAACTGGGCCAGCGCCGCGTCGCGGCCGGGGAACGGATTCTCGTGCGCCGGGTCCACCGAGTCGATCTCCAATACTGCCGCCGTGCCGATCAGCTCCTTGACCCGCGCCGGATCGTCTACGCCCGGCAACTGCACCAGAACCTCGTAGTTCGTCCCCGACTGTCCGTACTGCTGCACCGATTTTTCCGCCAGGCCAAGCTGGTCGATGCGGTTGCCGATAGTGTCGATGGTGCGCTGCACCGTGTCGCGCTTCAGCTCGATCAGGTCCGACGGCTTCAGCCGCATGGAATAGTCGGTGGAATTCACCGTGGTGAGGACGTAGGTGGAGTACCGCTCGGCAATCATGTTGCGAAAATCGCTCGATTGCGTGGCCGGTATACCTTTGACCGCGATCCTCACGTTATCGGCGTCCTGCACCGACTGCGGCTCGCTGACGTCCATCGAGAGCCAGGTGATGTTCTGCTTCTTGAGATCTTCCTTGAGCCGCTCGATGGCCTGGGCCGCGTCCGCCTTGACCGCATCCTGTACCTGTACCTCCAGTACCAAGTGGCTGCCGCCTTTCAGATCGAGCCCCAGGCGGATGTTGTCTTTCACGTTCTCGACCAGCTCCGCCTTCGACTTCGGAAAACCGATGATGCCGAAAAGGCAGATCAGCATCGTCGCAACGATTACCACGGTTCGCGCCGTGAGATTTCTTTTCATGGGAGTTTAAAGCCTGTTTTAGGTTAATGCTACTTCTTGCCTTCGCTCGTGACCAGGCTCGAGACCGAGCTGCGCGACACTTGCAGCTTGACGTTGTCCGGCTTCACGCGCAACACCATGGTATCGTCGCTTTCGATGGCCACGATGGTCCCCACGATGCCTCCGCTGGTCACTACCACATTGCCGTTCTGCAGATTCGCCAGCATCTTCGCCTGCTGCTTGCGCTGGCGCTGCATGGGGAGGAACAGCAGGAAATAAAAGACTCCAAAAATCAGAAGAATAGGAAGGAAGCCCAGAAGGGACGAACTGGACGGCGCCGATTGAAGAAACAGATTCAGAACCACGTTGCAACCAAATGGAATTACCCGGCGTCAAGCGAGGCCGAGCGCGCACACCTCAAGTAGTCTGGAAAGGTGCCCGATCTTATAGCGTGCCTGATCTCACGCATGATGTCAAGGTAGCGGCGGATGTTGTGCCGCGTGGCCAATACCGCGTACAGAATCTCCCCCGACAGGAACAAATGGCGAAGGTACGCTCGAGAGTAGGTGCTACAAGTATAGCAGTTGCAGTTGCCATCCACCGGCCGCTGGTCGTCCTTATATCGCGCGTGCTTGATGATCACCCGGCCGGTCGAGGTGAACAGGTAGCCGTTGCGCGCGTTGCGTGTGGGCAGCACGCAATCCATCATGTCCACACCGCGGGCCACGTATTCCGCCAGCTCAGCCGGCATGCCCACGCCCATGGCATAGCGCGGCCGGGCGCGCGGCAGGATGTCTTCGGTGGCCTCCACCATCTGCAGGCTGAGCGGGCGCGGTTCGCCCACGGAAAGTCCGCCGATGGCGTAGCCCTCCGCGTCCAGGTCCACCAGCGCCCGGGCGCATTCGCGGCGGAGATCGGCGAACATGGACCCCTGCACGATGGGAAACAACGCCTGCCGCGCCGCCGACTCGTCCGCCGTTGCTTCCACGGCGCGCCGGTAGTGCTCGTTCGCCTGCCGCGCCCAGCGCACGGTGCGGTGCATGCTCACGCGCGCGGATTCATGGCTGACGGGATATTCCGGGCATTCGTCGAGCGCCATGAGGATGTCGCTGCCCAAAGCTATTTGCACGTCCACCGTGGATTCCGGCGTGAAGGTGTGCAGATCGCCATCCAGGTGCGATTGGAACACCACGCCACGGTCGTCGATTTTGCGCAGCGCCTTGAGGCTGAAGACCTGGTATCCGCCCGAATCGGTGAGGATGGCATGGGGCCACGACATGAAGCGGTGCAGCCCGCCCATGTTGCGGATCAGTTCGTGGCCCGGCCGCAGATAGAGATGATAGGTGTTGGCCAGCAGGATGGCGACGCCGAGTTCTTCGGCGAGGTCGCGCTGGGTGAGCCCCTTAACCGTGCCCTGCGTGCCCACCGGCATGAAGACCGGGGTCTCGACCACGCCGTGGGGCGTGTGCAGCAGGCCGGCGCGGGCGCGGGTCTGCGGGCACTCCGCCACCACTTCGAAGCCGATGCGAGGCAAATCCGATTGTAGCGGGCCGCGCTTAAGGCTTGCCGGCCCTTATGAAATACTCCTCGAACGCCGGTCCCACAATGCGTATGTGCCCCGGCCGGACCTCGAGGCAGTTGACCGCCGCCAGAAAGTGTTCCGGCTGGGAAAAATGGGCGAGAACCGGCGTCACCGGAATCGCGCCCGAGACCGCCGCCTCTTTCACCATCGGACCGGCCGCTCCGCGCCGCGCGCCGTCCGTCCATGCGCGTGCCAGCGGCAGGCCCAGCGAGCGGGTCAGAAACTCGAGCACCTGTCCGGCGGCATCGAGCCCAGCCTGTTCCCGGAAATTGCCCAGGCCGAGCCAATCGGTGAGCAGCCGGTAGGTGAATCCCCACAACGGCGCGCCTTTCAGCTCGATGGCCGGGAACAGCAGTTCTGCGGGGCGGCCGGGCACGCACCGCAGCGAGTGACGGGCGGGATCGCGCAGGGCGCCGAGCGGAATCCACAGCGCTTCCACGGCCTCGCGAGGGTCCACCACCGCCGCCAGTTCGCCACTCACCCGGAACACGAAGGGAGTCACCAGGATGTATGGCTTCACGCGGCGCCGCGCCACCATGGCGGGCAACTCGGCTTCCACAGCGGCGCGCGAAAGGCGGATGCCGCACTCTTCGGCGAGCTCGCGGCGGGCGGTATCGAGGAGGTCGCGGTCCTGCGGATCGCGCCGGCCGCCGGGCAGCGACCAGTGCCCCGACCAGGAATCCTCTTCCCGCTCGCTGCGCCGGATCAGCAGGATGGATTCCGCCGCGCCGCGCGCGTGTACCACGGCGACCGCCGCTTCCGGTTCAGCCATGGCCGCGCCCGCTAACCCTTCGCGGCGCTCAGCGATTCCTCCACCACGCGCAGCAGGCTGGACACCGTGAACGGCTTGGGCAGAAGCGCAAAGCCCTTGGCGGTGACGAAGCGCTGCACCAGGTCGGCATCGTGAAAGCCGGAAATGAACAGCACCTGAAGACCGGGCTGCCGCGCCCGCAGACGCTCCGCGATCACCGGGCCGGTGAGGTCCGGCATGATGACGTCGGTGAGCAGCAGTTGGACCGGCTCCACGCTGTTTTCGTAAGCCTGGATCGCGTTCCAACCGCCATCGGCCAGGAGCACCCGGTAACCGGCGTTGCTGAGGGCGCGGTCGATCATGCTCAGCACGTTGTTGTCGTCATCGACGGCCAGGATGGTGGCCGGAGACGTGAGCGGAGGTTGTAAGGGTGCCGCGGACATTCCCACATTCAATTATAGGGTCGGGCCCCGTTCCCGAATGACCCAAAGGAGGGCCGGTACCGGCTAAATGGGCGAAGGACCACAAAGACGGCGAACCTGATACAACAGAGGGCATGGCACAGGAATCGACTGGCCGCCGCGAGTTTCTCAAGGCGGCGGGCGGCGCGGCCTTCACCGCGTCGCTGTTCACGGGCAATATCAAAGGCGCCAACGACAAGGTGAACCTGGCGTTCCTCGGCGTGGGCAAGCAGGGCTGCGACAACCTCGCGACTGCCGCCCAGGTTCCCGGCTTTCAAATCGCCGCGGTGTGCGATGTCTACCAGCCGGCGCTCGATCGGGCCGAAGCACAGGCCTGGCAGCTGGGCTTCGACGGCGTGCAGGCGACGACGGATTTCCGCGACATCCTGGCGGACCGGGCGATCGATGCCGTCTGCATCTCGACGCCGGACCACTGGCACGCCTATATGACGGTGGAAGCCTGCAAGGCCGGAAAGGACGTCTACGTCGAGAAGCCCTCCTTCGTGTACCTGGACGAGGGTCCCAAAATGGTGGAGGCGGCGCGCAAATATAAGCGCGTGGTGCAGGCCGGAACCATGCAGCGCTCGGGCGCCTTCTTCCAGAAAGCCCGGGAAATCGTCAAGAGCGGCGACCTGGGCGAGATCACGTTCTGCCGCACGTTCCAGGCGTCCGCCACGCCGAAGGAGGGATTCGGCAGCCCGCCCGATTCCGAACCCGCGCCCGGCCTGGATTGGGATATGTGGCTGGGGCCCGCGCCGAAACGGCCGTTCAACGCCAACCGCTGGGGCGTGCTCGGCGACCGCTATCCCACGTTCCGCTATTTCTGGGACTATGCCGGCGGCGCCATGACCGATTGGGGCGTGCACCTGCTCGATATCGTGCAATTCGCATTCGAGGAAGCCATGCCGGTTTCGGTGACCGCGCAAGGCGGCAAATTCTACGTCGACGACAATACGGAGACGCCCGATACCATGCTGGCCACGTTCCGCTACCCTGGTTTCATTGCCTGCTACGAAAGCCGCACGGCGAATCCCTGCCCGCTGTACGAACATTCCTACGGGACGGCGTTCCACGGCTCCCAGGCGACGCTTCTGGTGAACCGCGACGGATACTGGATTTTCCCCAACGGCAAGGACGGCCAGATCGTGGAGGAGCGCGACCGCCAGAAGGCCCGGATGAACGCTCCCCACTGGCAGAATTTCCTGGAGTGCATCCGCACGCGCCAGAAACCGATCGCCGACATCGAGACCTGCGTGCGCAGCACGTCCACCTGCGTCCTGGCCAACCTGGCCATGCGGCACGGCATGACGCTCGATTGGGACGAGCGCGCGTTCACCGTGAAACAGCATGAGGCCCGGCAGTTTCTGCAGGCCCGGTACCGCGCGCCCTGGAAGCTGGAGGTCTGATGACATGAACGCCGACTGGGTGCGCCGCTACTGCATGTCGCTGCCCCGCGTCACCGAGAAGGTGCAGTGGGAGCACGACCTGGTGTTCAAAATCGGAGGCAAGATGTTCGCGGTGGCGGCGCTCGAGCCGGGCCGCGTGTGGTTGAGTTTCAAGTGCACGGCGGAGGGTTTTGGAGAGCTCACCGAGCGGCCGGGGATCATTCCCGCGCCTTACATGGCGCGCGCGCAATGGGTCGCGCTGGAAGCGGAAGACGCGCTGCCGGCGGCCGAGCTGAAGGCGTTGCTGCGGCAATCGTACGATCTGGTATTCGCCCGGCTGCCCAAGAAAACGCAGAGCGCCTTGCGATGAAAGCTTGGGAATGCCGGGCGCGCGAAGCGGATCCATGCGTCAGCCGCCGTGCCGTCTTACCAGGCGAACGTGGCCGGCGCCGAGGAATCGGTAAATTCGACGATTACCTGCTTCTGCTCCGGGGGATCGTTCTTGCCAAACCGGGCAAAAGATGGGGACCGGAGAACAACCTCATCGCCTTCCGGCAGGTATTTGTTCCAGTCCCAGTAGGCCTCCGCGGTCTCGCCTCTTCGCACCAGGCGGACCGTTATGCGTTTGACGGGCAGACGTCGAACGCCGGTGATCGAGAACTTCACACCCGGGTAATAAAGCTTGCCGCTGCCCTCTTCCACATATTCGCCCAGGAAGACACGGGTGAGCTTTAAGTCGTTGATGTATCCGCGGACGGTGTTGTCATACTCTTCCCTGCTCCAAACCTTGGCGTCCCGGATGAGACCGTCCGGGTAGATAACGGACACCTCCACGCGCGTGGGAACGTTGACCGTCTGGCCTGGGGCGTAGTCTGTTTCATAGTAAGGGTACTTGAAGTAGACCTGCTGGTTGTTGGCCCACATTAACGCGTGGTGCAAGTGAGTGACCTGTTTTCCGTCCCTGCCCTGGAAAGTCACAAAAACAGCCGGCCTGGTAAGGTCCTGGCCGGTTTGATTCTTGAGTATCAGTAAGTCGTTGTCGTACGCGCCCTGCCACGAGGGTAAATGGACAATGCCGATACCCTGACCGGTGTAAGGCGGACGGACGGTGCTCGAGAGTTCGGCCAGTTTCGTGTCGAGCGCCCATTCGGCGGTGCGGAATTCCTTTTGCAGACTGGTCTTGCCGAATTCCATGAGCAGGCGGACCCAAAGGTCTTTACCCCACTCCTGGCGGTCCTTGTTCTTGGTGTCCTCGCCGGCGGCCTTGAGGCTGGAGACCACGACATCCCAGTCCGAGGGTTTTTTGTTGTCTATCTCGGCGATGCGGGCCAGGGTCGCCAGGGCGCGCCTGGCGTCCAGTTGGGCTTCCGACCAGATCGCCTCCGCGGCGGGGTCGGTGAACATGCCCCGGTCGGAGCTGGCGATCCGGACCATCCGCGCCCACTGGTCGTCAAAACTCGTTTGCGGGGAAGTCGCGTCCGATTTGAAGAGATTGCGCCCGGCTACGAACCCGGCGAGGCTGATCTCCGCGGGTGTGCTGGCAGCGAGCGAATGAGCGGCGAGAATCATCGTTGCCGCGCTGGTCCAATAGTGAAACGTGAGTTTGCTCATTCGGTAATCTGCGCCCGGACCGAGGCGCCCGATCCTTACCCCTCCCCTTCCAGGCTGGTGAGCCGGCGCTCGTGGATTTCGGCGATGCGCGCCAGGGCGCGGATGTTCTCGCCGTCCTGCTGCGCGATGGTCTTGAGTTCCCGAATATCGCGGCTCAGGTCCTGCACGTCGTGGGTCAGCAAATCGAGATTCATCGTGAGGGCTTCAATGCGTTCGTCTATGGTCATTACCGTGGTATGTTTCCAGTCTAGCGCAACCAACGTAAATCCTCGCGCGCGCGACGGAATCCGAGTTGCACCTCCTTCATCGCGTGTGCTAATGTCTTTTCACGTTCCATTCGAAGAGGGTGTGGTAGTTCGTGGAGGATAGCTGGGATGCTGCTTGCGCCCGTG